>NZ_JBGQOG010000002.1:0-458298 GCF_052113705.1 Phaeovulum sp. W22_SRMD_FR3
CTGGTCAACAGCCCCGAGGCCTATATCGCCCGGGCCCAAGCCCTCGCCGCCGACCCCGACGCCCGCCGCGCCCTCGCCGAAGCCCTGCGCGACGCCGCCAGAACACCCCCTTTCGTCGACAGCAAAACCTATTCAAAAGACATGCAAAATGCCGTCGATCAGGCCTGTGAGCAGCTCTGAAAACAGCAGAAAAACGGCTTAGAAAGCACAAAACAGCCGCGGGCTTGCTTAGCAAATCCTCACCATAAAACTCTCAATTCGAGAGAAGTTCCCGACCGCCCTGCGCACCGCCTTAACCACTTTTCGCTAGACCTGATGGCGGTGAAATTGGTGCATTGTTGAAGGGTAAGGGGATGGCTGGGTTACGCCATGTCACGACGCTGCAAAGCGGCGGCGTGGAATTTATGTCCGGGATCACGGATCTCGAAATTGGTCGGATCGGCGATGGTGTACAGCTTTTTGCCACCTCGCATGCCCGAAGCGGCGGTCTGGCGGCCTTTTCCCTGCAGCAGACAGGGGCGGCGGCGGCGCTGGATCAGCAACTCTACGGCAGCGGCGTCCTCTATCAGTCGACACCCCGGCTTGAGATCCTGCACATCGGTGGCAAGGATGTGATTTTGCCCAGCGGCGTCGCGCAAGGCTATTGCGGCGCCTATGTTTTGCAAGATGACGGCAGCTTCGGCAGCCGCGCCAAATTTGTCAGCGGCGCCCTCCCCCCCAGCGATCTGGAAGCCGTGGCCGCCGCCTCGGTGGGCGGGGTCGACTATGTCGTCGCGTCCCGGGCAGGGCAGGCCGGACTGCAGGTCTATGCGCCGGGAAGCGATATGGCGCTGCGGCTGCTCTCTTCGGCGAACAGCGCCGGGCCGGGCGCGCCGCTGACGGAACTGCATGTGACCGAAATTGCGGGCCAAACGCTGATTCTGGGGGTGTCTGAGGCGGGCAACCGGATTGAAAGCTACCGGCTTTCGGCCGATGGTCAGCTGGCGCTGGCCTCTCAGATCGGCAGCCAAAGCAGCGGCATCGGTTTTGACGCCCCGACCGCGGTGGCGACAGCAGAGATGCTGGGCCTGACCTATGCGGTGGTGGCGGGGGCGGGCAGCTCTTCGCTGACCGTTTTTCGGGTGACCCCACAGGGGGTTCTGGTGCCGCAGGATCATGTGATCGACGGGCTGACGACCCGGTTTCAGCATCTGACCGATGTCGCCACGGTCACCCTCGACGACCGCGTCTTTGTGGTGGCGGGAGGCGGGGATGACGGGCTGAGCCTGTTCACCCTGCTCCCGGATGGACACCTGCTGCATCTGCAGACACTGGTGGACGACGCCGCGCTGAGTCTGGCGCATGTCAGTGCCCTGGCGGCTGCCGAAACCGATGGCCGCGTGCAGGTTTTTGCCGCCAGCGGCACCGAAACGGGCATCAGCCAGTTTGATCTTGAGGTCGGCGATCTTGGCATCACCCGTTGGAGCAATGCGGCGCAGATCACCGGCAGCGGCCAGAATGACATGTTGATGGCGGGCGCCGGCACCTCCCTTTTGTCGGGCGGGGCCGGCGAGGATATTCTGATCGCTTGCGCCACCGCTCTGGGCGACCTGCAAATCTGGGGCGGTGACGGGGCCGATATCTTTGCGTTGCAGGCCAATGGCCATGTCACAACGGTGATGGATTTCCAGCCGGGCATTGACCGCCTGGACCTGAGCCTGTTTCCGATGCTCTACACTGTCGCGCAATTGCAGGTGACGATGACCGCGCAGGGGGCGATGCTGCAATTCGGACAGACCTTGATCAACCTGATCTCGGACAGCGGCATGAGCCTGAGCCCGGCACTGTTCACCACGGATTCGCTGATCACCCTGGCGCATTACGCGCCACCGTCGGCGGCGGAAATGCTGACCGGCACCGCAAATGCCGAGGCGCTGGCCTTCACCACCGCCTATGGCACGATCCTGGGCTATGGCGGCAATGACACCTTGCGCGGTGGCTATGGTGACGATGTGATCGGGGGCGGAAACGGGAATGACTGGATTGATGGCGGCGAGGGAAGCGACAAGCTGTGGGGCGGCGCGGGCAATGACACGCTGATCGGGGGCGGGGGTGATGATCAGCTGCACGGGGGCGGCGGAGGATATGCGTCGCTGATCGGCGGCAGTGGCAATGACAGCCTTTACGGCGACATCGGGGCTGACTTTCTGAACGGCAACGACGGGAATGACAGGCTGTACGGCTATGCGGGCGCGGATACGCTCTATGGTGCGTCGGGCGATGATGTTCTGGCCGGGGGCGGTGGCAATGACCGGCTTTATGGAAACGACGGCAATGACCGGCTCTACGGCAGCGGCGGCAATGACTTTTTCTCGGCGGGCGACGGCAATGACAGCTGCTACGGGGCCGACGGGAATGATGTGATCTACCTTGGGGCGGGCGCTGATTTCGCAAGCGGCGGCAACGGCAATGACGTGATCTACGGCGGGCCGGGCAGCAGCCGCATCTACGGGGGCGCGGGTGATGACACCCTGGTGGCAGGACCCGGACATGACGTGATGACGGGCAGTGCGGGCGCGGATTGTTTCGTCTTCACCTCTGCCGCCCGCGCGGGCATCGGCTCAGACCGCGACATGATCACCGATTTTCAACCCGGCATCGACCGGCTGGACCTGTCGGCACTGCACATGACCTATATCGGGGGGCAGAGCTTTCACCACACCGAGGGAGAGCTGCGCTTTGCCGCCAATCTGCTGATTGGCGACGTCGATGGCGACGGCATCCCCGACTTCGTGGTCGATATGACGGGCCTTGCCCAACTCAGCGCCGCCGATCTCATCCTGGGATAGGGCGGCACCCTTCAGGCGTGCATGATGTCCATGTGATGGGCAATGGCGCTGTCAATGTTGTCATGCATGTGCAACTGCCCCTCCTCAAGCACCATGCCGATGGTGCAGAGCCGCCGCATCATCGGCATCGAATGCGACACGACAATGGCGCCGCTGCTTTTCATCCGATGGTGGAACACCGCCTCGCTTTTTTCCTTGAAAGCGGCGTCGCCGACGCTCGTCACCTCATCCACCAGATAGGTGTCAAAACGAATGCCCATGCTGCACCCAAAAGCCAGCCGTGAGCGCATCCCCGAGGAATAGGTGCGGAACGGCAGGTGAAAATGCGGGCCAAGTTCGGCGAAATCCTCGACAAACGCGACCAGCGCATCGGTATCCACCCCATAGATCCGCGCGATGAAGCGGGTGTTTTGCGCGCCCGACAGATCCGGGTGAAAACTGCCGGCAAAGCCAACCGGCCAGGAAATCGAGCCGTCCGAGACCACGCGGCCCGAACTGGGGTTCATGGTGCCCGCAATCATCCGCAAAAGGGTGGATTTTCCCGCACCGTTGCGCCCCAGAAGCCCGATGGAAACCCCGGCGGGCAAGACGGCATTGATGCCATCCGCCACCGTTTTCACCTGCCCCTGCACCCGGAAGGTTTTCGTCAGATTCTCCAGTCGGATCATGCGATCACCGCCTGTCGCGCACGCTGTAATAGATCAGCACGCCGATCGACCATGCCATCAGCAAAAAGAAAAATGCCATGCCGCCCAGCGTCCAGCGTTGCGGGAATTCCGAACGCTCGGCCCGCGTTGGCTGGATATGCGCCGCCAGATACCGCGATTTGCGCTGCGCCTCAGCCAGTGCCCCATCATAGCCCGCCAGCGCCGCCCGATAGGATTCCTCGGCAAACTGCCGGTCGACGCTCAGCCGTTCATATTCCGCCATCAGGGTAACATAGTCTTCCCCGCCGGGACCCTGCCCGCCTTTGCCAAACTTCTGGCGCTCTTGCGTGATGCGGCTTTCGATCACATCAATCCGCCGCTGCGCCTGGGTGATCCGCGGGTCATCGGCGCGCGCCGAGGCGATGAGCAGGTCCAGTTCGATCAGGCTGGCGGCCAGCTGCTCTTGCAGCGTGTTCAACACCCCCATCTGTCCCTGCAGATCGGCCTGCGGATCCACCAGCTGATTGCGCAGACGGAATTCGGTGACATCGCCGCGCGCCTGTTTCAGCCGCTCGACCGACCGATCCATCTCTTCCCGGGCATAGCGGGTGGCATCCTCGCGCGCCTCGTTGGACAGATCGTTGATCATCTGGGTGCTTTCCTCGAGGATCGCCGCCGCAATGTTCTGCGCATCCTCCGGATCGAAGGCCAGCACCTGCAAGCTGATCAGCCCGGACGAGGTGTCATAGGTGATCTTGACCGAATGCTCCCACTGCTTTTGCAGATCCTCGATCGTGCCGCTGGGGTTGTAGGCGAAGACCGGGTCCTGCGGCCATGCCTTGGAATAGAGCGTCACAAGATCCAGTTTCCGATTGATCCGCTCAACCAGTTCCTGACTGCGGATAAACTCATAAAGTACATCCGCATCCGAACTGGAGGCACCGGAGAGCTTGGAAATCCCCCCCAGGAGATCCAGCGAGCTTTGGTATTGCTCTTTGCGGATCGAGAAGGCGACGGTGGACGCATATTGATCGCGGGCGAAAATCCACAGATAGGCCAGACAGAGAAAGCTCGGCACCAACACCACCGCCAGAAAGCTCAGCGCCAGCCCGCGGTGACGACGCTCAATCTTCGCGGGTCCGGCGACGGGCCGGGTCTCGATCACTTTGGGCGCAACCGGCGCGGGATTGGCCCGCTGTCCGCCAGCCGCAGCAGCACCTGCGCCGCCCGCTTTTGCACCCGCTTGTGCACCGGGGGCCTGTGCCCGCGAGGCCGCGGCGGGCCCTGTGCCCGGCTGACGTGCTGCGCCGGGCCCGGCACCACGCGCTGCCCCGCCTGCCGCTGCGCCCTGCGCACCGCCTTGTGCGCGTTGTGCGCCAGCCGGTGCGCCGCCCTGCGCCCCAGCCGCTTTTTGCCCGGCACCGCCGCCGGGGGCTGCCGCCTTACCAGCGCTCTGCCCCGCAGTCTGCTCGGCAGTCTGCCCCGCTGCCCGCACAGGCGCGGCCGCCGATTGGGCTGTGCCCGTTGCCGCCGACGCCGGTTGCTGTGCCGCAGGTCCGCTCGCGCCTGTTGCCTCTGACGCGGTGGTGGCCCGTGGTGCTGGGGTCCCGGCAGTGTCGATCGCATGAAGAGGGGCGGAACCACCGGCACGTCCGGCGGATTTCGGGGCATCTGTCACAGGTGTTCTCACTCCAGAATGCGGAAACGTGGAAATCCGCTGCCGGGTGTTTTATTGCATGATCTGGCGTGCTAGTTCCAGTCACGTTCATGGAGATGCGACGATGCAGGCGCCACCGATCCTCGAGGCTCTGGAAAAGGATACGTTGCGGGCCCGTCGCTTCCGCTCGTCGCGCACGATCTTTGCGCTGGTATTGCGTGAGATGGCAACGAGTTATGGGCGTTCCCCCGGGGGCTATCTCTGGGCTATTCTTGATCCGGTTCTGGCGCTGGCCCTGTTGTCGATCATCTTTTCACTGGCCTTCAGCGCCCCTTCGATTGGCACGAGCTTTCCGCTGTTTTACGCGACGGGCTACCTGCCTTTCATGATGTTCAACGATGTCGCCAACAAGATGGCGACATCGATCAACTTCTCGCGGCCGTTGCTGGCCTATCCGGCGGTCACTTTCGTCGATGCGCTGGCCGCGCGCTTTTTGCTGAATGTCCTGACGCATCTGATGGTGGCCTATCTGGTGTTTACCGGCATCATCCTGTTGATGGATGTGCCGGTGCAGATCCATTTCGGCGCCATTCTGGTCAGCCTCTATATGGCCTCCATTCTCGGGATCGGCATTGGCACGCTGAACTGCTATCTGATGACCGCCTTCCCGATCTGGGAGCGCAGTTGGCAGATCGCGACGCGGCCCCTGTTCATCATCTCGGGTATTTTCTTCATCTACGACGACATTCCCGCCATGGGCCAGGACATCATCTGGTACAATCCGCTGATCCATGTGGTCGGCATGATGCGGCAGGGCATCTATGCCACCTATGATGCCAGCTATGTGAGCGTAACCTATGTCACCGCGCTGTCGCTGGGCTGTCTGACGATGGGCATGCTGCTGCTCTGGCGTCATCATCGGCAATTGCTGGAAAGCTGACACCGGATGATCCTGTACCGTGTGACCCGCCTGTATCAGCGCTTTCGCGCGCAAAATCTGCGGATCAATGGGCCATTGCCCGCATCTGGGGCCGCCCGCAGGGGGCAGGTCACCCGATATGCGATGATCGGCAACCGCCTGCATGTTGAGGGTGTCAGCACCGCCCCGCTCGTCAGCCTGCACTGCGGCACGGACACCGTGTCACAACGGCCCGGGAGCGCGGCACCGGGCACCGGTTTTGCGCTGGATCTGCCGCAGGGCCCCGGCGCGCTGTCTGTGCAGTTCGAAGAGCCGGGCCACCCGCCCGAGATTGTGCCGCTGCGCGCCCCGGCGGCCGCCGCGCGCCGTTGGGCCGAGGCCAAGCTGGTGGCGCAATTGCTCCGGCGGCTGATTACCGCTTTGCCGCTGATCTGGCGCTGGCGGCAAACCCGCGATCCGGCCCTGCGTGCCGACATTCGCGCGGCATTGGGCCTGTGGGTGCAGCCCGCCACGGGTGCGCTGCAGGAGGCGCTCTTTGACCTGCCCCAGACGGCAGTCCCCGCCCCGCGCCCGGAGGTCACGGCGGTCATTCCGGTCTACAACGGGTTTGATCTGTTGCCCGAAGTGCTGGACCGCTTTGCCCGCAATAGCGATCTGCCCTGGCATCTGATCCTGATCGAGGATGCATCGCCCGACCCGCAGGTGCTGCCCTATTTGCGCGATTGGGTGGCCGCACGCGCGGTGGAGCGTCCCGGTGCCGTGACGCTGATCGAGAATGCCGAGAACCTCGGCTTTGTGGCCAGCGCCAACCGGGGACTGGCATTGGCGGCAACACGGGGTGGTCCGGTGCTTCTGATCAATGCCGATGCGATGTTGCCCGAGGGCTACGCCAGCCGGATGATCGCCCCGCTGATGTCGGATCCGCAGATCGCCTCGGTCACCCCGATGTCGAACGAGGCCGAGATCTTCACCGCGCCGGTGATCTGTCAGGGCCTGCCGCTGCGCCCGGGGATGGGCGACGCGATCGACCGGCACGCCCGCAACCTGTCGCCCGCAGCCGCATCGGCCACCGTCCCCACCGGCGTCGGCTTTTGCATGGCGATGAGTGCCGACTGGCTGCGCCGGGTGCCGCAGTTCGACATGGCCTTTCACCCGGGCTACGGCGAAGAGGTTGACTGGTGTCAGCAGGTCATCGCGCTTGGCGGGCGCCATCTGGGCTTGGGCAATGTCTTTGTCGAGCATCGGGGCGGGGCCTCGTTCGGATCGGTGAAAAAGCAAAAGCTGATCGCCGGGCATGCAGCGCTCATCGCCCAGCGGCACCCGGGCTTTGACTCGGCCGTGCAGCAGTTTCTGGCCGAGGATCCGCTGGCCTCGCCCCGTCTGGCGCTGGGGCTGGCATGGGCGGCGCAGGAGTGGCGCGCGCGCGATGGCGGGCCGCTGCCGATCTATCTGTGCCACGCCATGGGCGGCGGGGTTGAGATGTATCAGACACGGCGCATCGCGCAGGATATTGCGCGCGGCGGCGCGGCGGTGGTGCTGCGCGTGGGCGGGCGGCTGCGCTGGCGGCTGGAACTGCATTGCGCGCAGGGCGTCACCCGCGGCGAGACCGAGTCTTTCGCGCTGATCGAGGCACTGCTGGCGCCGCTGCGCCACCGCCATATCCTCTATGCCTGCGCCGTGGCGGACCGGGATCCGGTCTCGGTTCCCGCGCATCTTTTGCGCCTCATACGTGACAGCGATCAGCTGGAAATCCTCTTCCACGACTTCCTGCCGCTCTCGCCCTCCTTCACCCTGCTCTCGGCAGATCAGCGCTTTCACGGAGTGCCGGGTCCGGAGGACCGCAATCCCGCACATCAGTTCCGGCGGGCGGACGGCACTGAGGTGCCGCTGTCGGAATGGCGGGCGGCCTGGGGGGCATTGGCCGATCGCGCCGACCGCCTGACCGTTTTTTCACAAGACAGCCGCCAGCATGTCCTGACAGCCTGGCCGCAGCACCTGGCCAAGCTCTGCGTCACCCCGCATCAGTTGCACCACCCCGTGCCTATGATCGAGCCTGTCAGGGGCACGCCGCCGGTGATCGCCGTTCTGGGGAACCTGAACAGCCAGAAAGGCAGCGCCCTGATTGCGGAAATGCAGCGGCAGTTGTCCCGTGACACGGAAGGCCTGTCGCTCGTGGTCATTGGCGATTTCGATCCCGCCGCACCGCGCGCACCGGGCCTGAAGGTGCATGGCCCTTACACGATCGCGGATGTGCCCGTTCTGACGCGTCGGTATCGGGTGCAGGGCTGGCTGATCCCCTCCATCTGGCCCGAGACCTTTTCCTACACGACGCATGAAGCCCTCGCGACGGGCCTGCCGGTCTATTGCCTGGATCTGGGCGCGCAGGCCGAGGCGTTGCGTGCCGCCGGTCAGGGCGATCATGTGATCGCCCTGCACCAGGATCCGGCGGCGCAGGCGGCGGCGGTCATCGCCCGCCTGCGCAAAGATTTCTCCTGAGCGCCGCCGCGTTCACAAAATGAAATCGGCAGAGGTCAACCCGGGCGCTGCGCTGAGCAGGATGGCGAAATCGGCCGCGCCATCACCGTCCTGATCCACGCTCAACAGGCCACCATCGTAGCGCATTTCGCCAGCGGTGCCGTGGAAACCGGCCGCATCGATAAAATTGGTCACGCCCAGCCCCTGCAGGTCGATATGGTCGACGCCCGAGGTGAAATCGGTGATCGTATCGCGCAGACTGCCCAGCCCGACGGTACCGGTCGCAAAAATGAAACTGTCAGCCCCCACGCTGCCGGTCATGACATCTGCGCCGGTGCCCGCCCAGATCTGGTCGTCGCCGCCGCCACCATAGATGGTGTTGTTCCCGGCAACCGCGTGGATTTCATCGTTGTTCAAGCCACCCGACAGCAGATCATTGCCACCACCGCCCCAGATGGTGTCGCGTCCGGCCCCGCCGTAGATCGTGTCATTGCCCGCACCACCCGACATCCAGTCACCGCTGCTGCCCGCCTGGATCAGGTCATTGCCCGCATTGCCGCTGATCGTGTTGCGGCCCGTGCCGGTGCCGTTGATCGTCTCATTCCCGGCTCCACCGACGAAACTGTCCTGACCGTTCCCCAGCCAAACGCGGTTGTTCCCGGCCTGCCCGTAGACAATGTCATTGCCGTTTCCGGCACCGACAATGTCATCGCCCGCCCCGGCATAGATCGTGTCATTGCCCCTGCCGCCGGTGATGCGGTCCAGACCATTGCCCCCGGCGATGAAATCCCCCCCGGTGCCCGCGGTGATGTTGTCATTGCCGTTGTTGCCGTACAGCCGGTTGGTGCCCGAACCGCCGCCGACGATCAGATCGGCCTGGGTGCCCCCTTGGATCGTGTCGTCACCGGTGCCGCCATAGAGGCTGTTGAGGCCGCTGGAGTCGGTCAGCAGGTCATTGCCACTACCGCCCGACAGCATGTCATTGCCGCCATCCCCTGCCAGCGTATCGTTCCCGGCTTCGCCATAGAGCGAGTCATTGCCGTCGCGTCCGGCCAAACTGTCGTTGCCATTGCCCGCGAACAAGCGGTTATCAACGCCATTACCGAAAATCCGGTCATCGCCCGCGCCGGTATAGACGCGCTCGATCAAAGTGCCGAAGGCGATGGAGAGATTGCCGACGAGGCCATAGACATCCGAGATGCCGCCCTGCGCCAGGCGCACCGTTTGCGCCGCACCGCTCGACCGCAGATCCAGCGTGTCATATCCACCGTCATCGACGATGGTCCAGGCCATTTCATCCCCCAGCGTTCCCGCCGCGCGCATGGTGCTCAGCCGGGAGTAGGTCCCGCCCGCAGTGCTGTTGTCACCGTAAACCGTATTGCCGGTGCGCAAGGTGCCGCTGCTGCCGTAAAGATCGCGCATGGCCAGCAGATCCGAGATCATAGGTGTGGCGATATAGGCATAGCTGGCGTTGACATAGGTGTTGTCGCTCTGGTCGAAATACGACATGACCGTCGCCTGCCAGCTGTCGTTCAGATAGTCATTGTCGATGCCATAATTGGCAAAGCCGTTGTAATTGCCCGCATGACCCAAGCCCAGAGCATGACCGATCTCGTGCATGTAGGTCTGCATCGAATAGCTGTTGAATCCGCTGCCCTGCGAAACAAGCCAGTTGCTGTCGACATTGACGAAGGAGCTGACAACACGCGTCCCCGACGTGGTGGAGGCGGCATAGGCGCCGCTGTCATCATCATCGATGGTGATGTCGATACTGGCGCCCCCGGCGGGCGCGGTGTTGAAGCGGATGCCGGTCAATGTGGTCCAGGCTTCCAGTGCCCATTGCGCATGCTCACGCCCCGCGGCACTCAGGCCCGAGAGGTCAACGGTCAGCACATCTCCGGCCGCGATGTCATAGGACCGGACGGATTGCCCGCTGTTTTGCCAATAGCCGGTGGTCAGCTGGTCGGCGATTTGCTGGGCGGTGTAGATCGGCACACCCGTCGCACCCGCGGCCAGGCCGAGCGTGTAGCCTCCGGTGCGGCTGTCCGCATAGGCCGCGGCCTCGACGTAATATGTCCCCGTCACGCCCGCCGTATAGGTCAGCATGGAATTGAGGCCGACCCCACCATCGTCATCATAGCCGATCTGGTTGCCCGCGCTGTCATAGAGCCGCAGATAGGTATCGCTGACCGGCGTCGCGCCCGCCCCCGTCAGGCTGATCGTGTAGCTCTGCCCCGCCACCAACGAAACCCGCACCCAGTCGCGGTCGCCCGCGCTGCTGAGCGTGCCGGAAAAGCTGTCGCCGACGCCCATGCTGTAGAGGGTCGCGACGGAGGCCGCCGCATCACTCGCTTCGGAATAGGCAGCGGAGGCAACGCCCGGTCCCGTTGCCGCCTCCAGGGCACAATCAGGATCGTAAGGGCGCAGAGCTTGGCAAATCACACACAAAAGAGAGGCCTTTCAAAAAATCAACAGTCACGTCAGTGTCGTCAGCTAGTGCGCCGCAGTCAGTGCGAAATTCGCCGCCGTGACAAGGCTGCCCGCGTAATTTCGCAGCACCGCTGCCGGCATCGAGGCGGCGTCTGTCACCGACAAATCCAGCACCGGGCCCAAAACCGTCGTGCCCCCCTGATGCCAGAGCAATCTGGCGGAAATATGATGATCGGCCAAGGTCAGGATTTCCAGCCCGACCGCCCCTTCCGTCAGCGCGGCATCGGGCGCCAGCGGCATCATGCGGACGCCGTAGCGTGCGCTGATTGCCTGCGCAACATCGCGGCACAGATCTGCCGCGGCACCCGCCTGTGCGGCCGCCGGGCGCGGCGCGCATTGCCAGGGCACGGTGGCATCCGCAGTGCCCCCCGCCGCGGCCTGAGATGCCACCGCCATACTCCAAAGTGCCACCAGCATATGCCGCATCCGTCTATCCTCTGATCTCGGCCGCAGGGTAGCATTAACGGGCAGAAAGTTGCAGATCAAGTTTGCGAGGGGCGGGAAACCTCTCGACGCAGCGGGCCTCCCCTGCTACCCGAAGACCAAGAACATTGACCTGCCCCATCATCCCGTTATCTTGCGGGGTATGGCTGTCCGCGCCTTCCGGCTGGGCCACTAGGAACTTGGATCGGTAATGAAAAGACTTCGCGCCCGCCGTGTTTTGCCCCTGTTTGCCGTGTTGTTCCTGGTGGGCTGCTCGCTGCCGCGGGGCGCTGCCATGGAAAGTGAAATCCTCCGGTCCGCCAATTCGGCAAATGCCGACTTCCGTGTGGTGCCGGTGACGCGGGAGAATGTGGCCAAGGTCAGCCTCTGGCCGCGGGCGCAGAGCGTGGAATACCGCAGCTGGCCCCGCAGTGGCCGGGGCGGCATGAGCCCGATCATCGCCGCGGGCGACACGCTCAATCTGGTGATCTGGGAAAACGCCGACAATCCGTTGTTGACCTCGGGCGCGCAAAAATCCGTCGAGATGAATGAAATCATCGTCGACAACACGGGCAAGATCTTTCTGCCCTATCTCGGATCCGTGCGGGTCAGCGGCCAAAGCCCGGAGGCGGCGCGCGATTCCCTGCAGCAAAAGCTGACCGGCGTGCTGACCTCGCCGCAGGTGCAGCTGACGGTGAAACAGGGGCGGCAGAACACCGTGGATCTGGTGGGGGGCGTGGCGCGCGCCGGCAATTATCCGCTGCCCGATCAGAATTTCACCGTGCTGGGCCTGCTCAGCGCCGGCGGCGGCATCACCGGCGCCCTGCGCAACCCGCAACTGCGCCTCGTGCGCAGCGGCGCGATCTATGGCGTCTCCGCCAAGGACCTCATGTCCGACCCTTCGCTCGATACCGTGCTGCGCGGCCGCGACAAGGTGATCGTGACGGAAGACGACCGGTATTTCCTCGCATTGGGCGCGTCCAGCTCGCAAAAGCAGATTTATTTCCCGCAGGACAAGGTCACGGCGCTGGATGCGGTGACGCTGATCGGTGGCGTACAGGCGCAGCGGGGAAATCCGAAGGGCGTGCTGATCTTGCGGGAATATCCCGCCAGCGCGCTGCGCAACGATGCCAGCGGCCCGGACCGGGATCGGGTGATCTTTTCGCTCGATCTGACCTCGGCGGACGGGCTCTTCAGCGCCGGGCGCTTCCCGATCGAACCGAATGACCTCGTGCTCGCAACGGAATCGCCGGTCAACGGTCTGCGCACGATCATGGGGCTGGTCACGCAGGGGGCGGTTGTCGCCGACCGCCTCGACGGGCTGTAAACCAGAGGCTTAAAGCAGGCCGCGCCAGGCAGCGAGCCAGACCGCCAGTCCGGCCAGACGCGTCTGACGGTACAGGCCCAACCGCCGCAGCGCCCGCACGCGGGCCCATGCCCCCGGCAATTGTCGCATCGCGGCAAATTCCCTCAGCAGGCGCGCATTCTCCGGGGTGAGCAGGGACTCACATGCCGCAAGCGCAGCGATATTCCGGCCGATCCAGTCGCGAAACACGCCGCGCCGGATTTCGCGGCTGCGCACCAGCGCCGACCTGAGCGTGTCATTGCGTCCCATCAGGTTGCGCGCGTGCTGGCGGTAGAGCAGCACCGGCCGATCATCGCGCACCACGCGGCCCCCGGCACCGATGATCAGCTGATACAGCCACCAGTCATGGGCGATGATCCCGGCATGATCCGCCGCCGCCGCCGCCTTCTGCACCAGATCAAGCGCCGGACGGTTCAGCACGATGGTGTTGCCCGCAGCGACATTTTGCACCAATGCATTGGCAAAACTGAACGGGCGAGGCCAGATCGGCGAGGGTCCGATCTTCGTCAGCGCTGCGTCGCAGATCATCGTGCGGGCACAATAGAGCACCGGCACCGCGCCGCCCTCCTGCCGTATCCGCGCCACTGCCTGCGTCAGTTTCTCCGGCAACCAGACATCGTCATGATCAGCAAGCGCCACATAGGGCACATCGGGTCCGGCCGCGCGCAGGAGCGCCAGGAAGTTTTGCGCAAACCCCCGCCGCGGCCCGGGGAGGATCTGCACCGAATGCTGCGGGTTTTGCCGGGCGAACGCCTCGACCTGCACGACGCTGCCATCGGTGGCGCCATCATCGCCAACGAGCAGCGACCAACCGGTCATGGTTTGCTGCAACATGCTGTGCAACTGCGGCTGCAGATACGGGCCCGCATTGTGCAGGGCCATCAAGATCGTAACCTCGGGGGACATTGACATTGCTACCGGCTCATCTGGCATTCCTGCCCCTCTATGCGGCCGCAACCCGCCACTGTCGAGGCATCTCGGACCGCCTGTTGACCGCGTCCGGCGCGTGCAAGCCCCCCGGGGATCTGCGCGAAGGCCCTCTCGCCAGACAGGTTTGCGCTGCGCCGTTCAGCGCAGTTGATGCTGCTTCCGCCCTCCCGGAGCGTCACCGTGAATATCACCCGGGGACGGTTCTTGTTCCCCTCTGAGCCACACCAGATGCACCGCACTTCTGAAATGCGCAAAAAAATATCGTTAGATATTAGGGGCTGCAGAAATCGTCGGGCAATTTTAGCTTGCCTGACGGGGTGGGCTTTTTATCCTTTGGCATCGAATAAATTAACAGTGAAAAGGAGCACGTAATGCTCATCTCTATCTTCGGGAACGCTGGGGATCTTCTTGATTTTGCGTTTTACGACCCCGAAATCGACTCCGTCAATGTTGGCATCGTCTCGAACAGCGCCACGCAGATCGTGGTAGAGAATCCAGCCACCGGCGCCATCACGACCTTCAGTGGTTTTGGTTTCTCAAACGATCCCGAAAATGATTTCTCCGGCACATTGACGGGGCTGTCGATCAGTGATGGCGAGGGCAATGTCCTCTACAGCTTCTCAGATTTCTCGTGGTCGAATGCCGCCTTTCTCGGGGCGGTGGTGAACATTTACGACAACGATGACGACAGCGGGATGATTGCGCTGCTGAATCTGCAACCGATTGAAGTCGATGCGAGCCAATCCGTCTCTGGCGCCGATCTGTATTTCCTCGATCTGGTCTCTTCTACCATCACAATGACCGGATCGGCCTTTGGCGATACGCTGGCCGGTGCGCTTGGCAATGACACGATCATGACGGGAACCGCCCCGGCCGACCAAACGGATTACATTTTCGCCACCGCGGGCAATGACACCTATGACTTCTCGGATATTTCCGGAAGCAACGGCGATGTCGTGCTGAGCTATGAAGATGCGAGCGCCACGACCTTTACCATCAATGGTGCGGCGAATACCGGCAGCATCAGCAATTCGCAGGGCACGGACACCCTGATAGCTGTCAACAACATTCTGGCAGATACAACCGAGGGTCTGGCGCTCCTCGGCTCTGCCGGCAATGACACGTACAACGTGACCATCGGGACCAACCAATGGGTCAATCTGGTCGGCGCGGCAGGCAGCGACAGCTACACGATCAACCTGGCACAAAACGGTACGGTCCGCGTTTCGTTCCAAGAAGCGGCCTTTCAGGGCGCGGTCATCAACCTGGCCACCGGCACCATCGCAAATGATGGCACAGGCAACAGCGACACGATTTCCGTCAGCGGCACCAATGGGACGCTGCAGATCCAGGGCACCAATTTCGCGGATTCGATCACCGGCGGCGCGGGCAACGAAATGTTCATCCTGCGCGCCGGAAATGACACGCTGAACGGCGGAGGCGGCACCGACACGCTGCGCTACGACCGAAATCAGATGACCGCCGCCGTGGCGGTTGATCTGGCGGCCGGAACGGCCACCGGCACCTGGAGCGGCAGTGGTTTCTCCCATACCCTCGCCGGGATTGAAGTGGTGCGGGGCACCAATGGGTTTGGCGATACCATTCTTGGCAGCGCCACCGCCGAGACATTCCTCGGCATGGGCGGGGATGACTCGCTCAACGGCCGGGGTGGCAATGACATCCTTTATGGCAACGATGGCGCAGATACGCTGATCGGCGACACCGGCAATGACACGCTCTATGGCGGCGCCGACGCGGACGAGCTGAACGGCGGTGGTGGCCATGACCGTCTGGAAGGTGAGGATGGCAACGACATCATTTACACCGGGGGTGGCGATGATTTTGCGTCGGGCGGCGCGGGCAACGATCTGATCGCGGCCTATTCCGGCGCCAACACGCTTTATGGGGGTGGGGGAACCGACACAATTCAGGGCGGCCTCGACGGCGATCTGATCTATGCGAGTGGCGGCATCGGCAACATGCTCTACGGCAATGACGGCAACGACACTCTGACCGCGGGCGCCGGGGGCGACCTTCTGGCGGGCAATGCCGGCAATGACCGTCTGCTGGGGGGCGTCGGGGCCGATACGATCTATGGCGGCGGCGGCAATGACACGATTGGGGCCGGGGCCGGGGCTGACCTGATCTACGGCACCGCGGGCCGCAATGAGATCTATGGCGGCGCGGGCGCTGATACGGTCCAGGGGGGGACCGGCATTGATGTGATCTATGGCCAGGGCAATGAAGGCAACCAACTCTACGGCAATAACGGCAATGACTCGATCTTTGCAGGCAATGGCGGCGATCTGATCGCGGGCGGCGCCGGGAACGATTCACTCACCGGGGGCAACGGGGCCGACAGCATTTACGGTGGTGCCGGGAATGACACGGCCAATGGCGGGGCTGGCAATGACCTGATCTATGGCAGCGGCGGCGACACCAACACGCTCTATGGCGGCGATGGCAACGACACCATCAACGCCGCAGCGGGCGGTGACGTTCTGGCCGGGAATGGCGGCAATGACGTTCTGTTGGGCGGCAATGGCGCCGACACCATCTATGCAGGCGGCGGCAATGACACCGTCGGCGGCGGCAATGGCAATGACCTGATCTACGGCACGGCTGGCAACAACCGGATCTGGACCGGCAACGGCAGTGATACGGTTCAGGGCGGCACCGGCAATGACGAAATCCACGGCCAGGGCAACGCGTCAAACACCCTCTACGGTCTCAACGGCAATGACACCATTTTCGGTGGCAACGGTGGCGATCTGATGAATGGCGGCGCGGGGGACGACTCTCTGGTCGGCGGTGCGGGGGCGGACACCATCGTCAGCGGCACCGGCGCGGATGTCCTGACCGGGGGAGCCGGGGCGGATACCTTCGTCTTTGCCAGCGCCGAAGATGCGGGAATTGGCGCGGGCCGCGATGTCATCACCGATTTCACCCATGGCGTGGATCAGATCGACCTGAGCGGGATGGACCTGACCAGCTTCATCGGCAGCGCCGCCTTCAGCCAGACGGCGGGCGAACTCCGGTACGCGGGAGGGGTGCTCGTCGGTGACATCGACGGGAATGGCGTGCAGGACTTTGCGCTGGAACTGACGGGTGCCCCGACCCTGACCCTGAGTGATTTCATTCTGTAATCCGGGTCAGCTTGGCCCCGCGCATCGCGCGCGGACAGCCCAGATAAGATTGCCAAAGCCGGTCCCGCGCGGATCGGCTTTGGTTTTTTTGGGGGGCAACGGCTGAGCCAGCCTGGTCCCCCTCTGGCTCTGCTCCGGCCTGCCTTGCGCGGCCGGGCACGGAAAGATCCGCCGTCATGCCCCCCGGCGCGTGTCACGATGCGGCGGCAGCGCTTTTCGGGTCCACCCGGGCGATGGATACGGGGGCCCCCTCGGATGGCGCCCGCCTTCCAAGGGCCCCTCCCCCGTCGCCGCCCATTCGTCAGCACAGCCGCCAGATCGACGCCGTTTTTCCCCTGTGCTAGCCTCATCGCCAAAGCTGCGCGCCGGGCGTGGCCCGGTGAACGCGGCGCAGGCACTTCGGACCAGCCCCGTTGCAGCCGCGCAAAGACGGGGGAATTGACGTGGCAAGGATCGGGTTCATCGGGACGGGGGCAATCGCAGAGGCCATGGTGCGCGGCCTCGCGGGGCGAGGGCATGAGATCGCGATCTCACGCCGCAGCGCCGCGATATCCTCCAGGCTGGCCGAGGCGTTCAGCGATGTGCAGGTCATGGAAAATCAAGCCATTCTGGACAGGTCTGATGACGTGTTTCTCTGCCTGCTGGCCGATCATGCGGATGAGGTTCTGCGCCGCATTGCGTTTCGCCCGGGACAGCGCGTCGTCTCTGTCATGTTGGGCGTTAACCTCGCGACACTGACCCGGCTTTGCGCTCCGGCACGCGAGATTGCGATCACCATTCCCTTGGCCTTCATTCAATCGGGCGGCTGTCCGCTGCCTGTTTATCCTGACAGTGCCATGCTCCGCGATCTGTTCGGCGCCCGCAATATCGTCATTCCCCTCGCCGAAGAGGCTGCCCTCAGCCCACATTTCGCCGCCACCGCCCTCTGCTCTACCGTTTTCGACCAGTTGAGGACCGGGGCGCAGTGGCTTGGCGGGCTGACGGGGGATCCGCGCGCCGCCGAATCCTATGTCGTGGCCTGCCTCTCCGGATTTCTGGCCGGGACGCCCGCCGACGGGGCGGGCCGGATAGATGCCGCTCTGGCGAGCCTCGACACCGAAGGAGGGCTCAATCAAACGCTGCGCGAGCACATGCGCGCGGCCGGAATGAACGATCAGCTGCGCGAAGGTCTCGACGCATTTCGCCCGCGCCTTGGCCTGCCCGCGAAGCTATAGCCGGTGTACTGGCACAGCAGGACCTGGCGTCATGACCGCCGCCGCAGCCCCTTGAACGGAGCCGCCGCCCGCCAGGCTGCCCCGGCCCCACGCGCCATATCCGCAAGCGCAGCTGACCTGCCGAAGATGCACCAAAGCCCCGGTACCGCCGCATGCACCCCGTGCGCCATCCCCCAAAAAAACGCGCGGCACCACCGGCGCCGCGCGTTGTCATCTGCCATCTTCACAGACTCAGAAATCCAGATTTTCCACGCTCAGCGCGTTTTGCTGGATGAACTCGCGCCGCGGTTCGACCACATCGCCCATCAGCTTGGTGAAGATGTCATCAGCCTCGGCCACATCGTCGATCTTCACCTGCAGCAGCGTCCGCGCCGAGGGGTCTAGCGTGGTTTCCCACAGCTGCTCCGGGTTCATCTCGCCCAGACCTTTATAGCGCTGCAGGCTGAGGCCCTTTTCGCCCTCGGTCAGGATCGCCGCCAACAGCTCCAGCGGGCCGTGGATCAACTGCTCGCGGTCTTTGCGCACCAGTTTGGCGGGTGTGCGGTACACTTCGCGCAGCGACTCGGTATGGCTCGACAGCCGCCGCGCCTCGCCCGAGCGCAGCACCGGGCCATCCAGCGTCCGCGCCTCTTCGACGCCGCGCAGGCTGCGGGTGAAACGCAGACCATGATCCTGCGTCGGGCGGCCCTGCCAGCCACGCTCATATTCCAGCGCCACCAGATCGAGACGCGCGCAGACCTCATCGGCCACGCCCTGCGCATCGGCATCCACCCGGCCCGGCACCAGCGCACCGGCAATCGCCGCCTGCTCCAGGATCCGTTGCGGATAATGCGTCGGGAAGGCCTGCAGGATGCGGCGCACCACCCGCGCCTCGTCGACCACCCGCGCCAGATCGGCGCCCATGATCTCCTGCCCGTCGCCCAGACGCAGCAGGGCGCCCTCAACCCCTTGCTGGATCAGGAAGTCTTCCAGCTCGGCCTGATCCTTCAGGTAAACCTCGGATTTGCCGCGCGCCACTTTGTAAAGCGGCGGCTGCGCGATGTAGAGGTAGCCCGCCTCGATCAGCTCCGGCATCTGCCGGAAGAAGAAGGTCAAAAGCAGCGTCCGGATATGCGCGCCGTCGACGTCAGCATCGGTCATGATGACGATCTTGTGGTAGCGCAGCTTGGCCAGGTTGAACTCATCACGCCCGATGCTGGTGCCGAGCGCGGTGATCAACGTACCGATCTGATCCGAGCCGAGCATCCGGTCAAACCGCGCCCGCTCGACGTTGAGGATTTTACCCCGCAGCGGCAGCACCGCCTGATTTTTCCGCTCGCGCCCCTGTTTGGCAGAGCCGCCCGCCGAGTCCCCTTCGACGAGGAAAATTTCGGACAAAGCCGGGTCTTTTTCCTGACAATCGGCGAGTTTGCCAGGCAGGCTGGCCACATCCATCGCGGTCTTGCGGCGGGTCAGCTCGCGCGCCTTGCGCGCCGCTTCCCGCGCCAAAGCCGCCTCAACGATCTTGCCGACGATGATCTTGGCCTGGGCCGGGTTTTCCTCAAACCATTCCGAGAGCTTCTCGTTCACCAGGTTTTCCACCGCCGGACGCACCTCGGAGGAGACCAGTTTGTCCTTGGTTTGGCTGGAGAATTTCGGGTCCGGCACTTTCACCGAAAGCACGCAGGTCAGCCCTTCGCGCGCATCATCGCCGGTGAAATCGACCTTTTCCTTTTTCGCAATGCCCGAGGTCTGCGAATAGGTGTTGATCGTGCGGGTCAGCGCGCCGCGGAAACCCGCCATATGGGTGCCGCCATCGCGCTGGGGAATGTTGTTGGTGAAGGGCAGCACCGTCTCATGGTAGCTGTCGTTCCACCACATCGCCACCTCGACGGTGATGCCGCCGCGCTCGCCGGTGATATAGATCGGCTCCGCCATGATCGAGGTTTTCGAGCGGTCGAGATAGCGCACATATTCCCGCACGCCGCCGTCGTAATAGAGCTCGGATTTCAGCGGCTCTACCGGGCGTTCGTCTTCCAGAATGATCCGCACGCCGGAATTCAGAAAGGCCAGTTCGCGCAGCCGGTTTTCCAGCGTCTTGAACGAATATTCGAGGTTGGAGAAGGTGGTGGTTGAGGCGAGAAAGCGCACTTCGGTGCCCTTTTGCCCCGGCGTCTCGCCCACCACCCGCAGATGCTCGACCGTATCGCCGCGCTCAAAACGGGCGTAATGCTCTTTGCCATTGCGCCAGACGCGCAGCTCCAGCCAATCCGACAGCGCGTTCACCACCGAAACGCCAACGCCGTGCAGACCGCCGGAAACCTTGTAGCTGTTCTGGTCGAATTTGCCGCCCGCATGCAGCTGGGTCATGATGACCTCGGCCGCCGAAACCCCCTCTTCCTGGTGGATATCGGTGGGGATGCCACGGCCGTTGTCGCGCACCGAAATGCTGCTGTCGGCGTGGATTTTCACCTGCACGAAATCGGCATGCCCGGCCAGCGCTTCATCGATGCCGTTATCAACGACTTCATAGACCATATGGTGCAGGCCCGAGCCATCGTCCGTATCACCGATATACATGCCGGGACGTTTGCGGACAGCCTCCAAGCCTTTGAGAACTTTAATGGAATCCGCGCCGTACTCTTCCGGCTGGAGATCGATGTCGCTCATGCCTGCCCATCCTGCTTTTACCTGCCGGGTTTATAGGCTTTGCAGGCGGGAATGTCACGCCCGCGAGGGCATTTTGACCCCTCAGCCGGTCGATAAGGGCAGGTTCAGGCGACCGTCCGCCTCCAGCGGCCAGAAGGGGTTATGGGCCAGCTCCCAGACATGGCCATCAGGGTCGGCGTAATAGCCGGAATAGCCGCCCCAAAACACCGCCTCCGGTGCCTTCAGCGTGGTGGCCCCCGCCGCCAGGGCAGCGGCAAAGGCGGCATCCACCTCCGCCGGGCTGGTGAAATTCTGCGCCAGCGTGATCGCTCCGGTACCAAGGCTCGTGCCCGGCCGCCCCTGATCCGCCGCCAGCGCCGCCCGGCCAAACAGCCCCAGTGCCAGCCCGTTCATCGCGTAAAAGGCGACACCCTCCTGCGCCTCGGCCGCCCGCCAGCCCAAAGCCTCATAGAAGGCCCGGGCGCGGGGCAGATCCTCGACCCCCAGCGTGATCAGCGTCACCCGTTGTACCGGCAAGGGAGAGGTCATGGCGGGGGCCTTTCAGTCAGGACGGAGGTGCCGTCGGTTTCGGTGATTTCCCAATACTGCCCGCGCGCCCCGAGCGTGTCGAACAATTCCGCCCCGGTGCCGGTCATGAAGGCCTGCACACCGAGCCCGCAGATCTCGTCATAAAGCGCCGCGCGGCGGCTGGCATCCAGATGCGCCGCCACCTCGTCGAGCAGCACGACCATCGCCACCCCCTCGGCCTTCAGCGCCCGCGCATTGGCGAGGATCAGGCTGATCAACAGCGCCTTCTGCTCGCCGGTCGAGCAACGCGCCGCGGCCATGCCCTTGGCGGCAAAAACCGCCTCCAGATCGGTACGGTGCGGCCCCTCCAGTGTGCGCCCTGCCGCCATGTCGCGGCCCCGCCCCGCGGCCAGTGCCGCCGCCAGATCCTCGGGGCCCTCCGCGCTCAGGCTCAGATCGGCCACCGGAAAGCTGGTGGCGGCATCCGCCTGCGCCTCCGCCAGCCGCGCCAGCGCCTGACGGCGGTTCTGGGCAATCTCCGCCCCCGCCTCGGCCATCTGCGCCTCCAGCGTGCGGTACCAGGCGGCATCGCGGACCATATCCTTCAACAGCCGGTTCCGCTCGCGCATCGCCTTTTCATAGGCCAGCACCGCCTCGGCATGGCCCGGCAGAAACGCCATCACCATCCGGTCGAGAAACCGCCGCCGCCCCTCGGGTGCCTCGATCCACAAACGGTCCATTGCCGGCACCAGCCAGACCACGCGCAGCATCCGCCCCAGCATCAGCTGCGGCACCGCCTTGCCGTCCAGCCGCACCTCGCGGCCCTGCCCCGGCTGTGCCGAGGTCTCGATGTCATGCATCTGCCCGTCAAGCTGCAGACCCGCACGGATCTTCCAGCCGAGTTCCCCCGGGCCGCGCGCCAATTCCTCGGCCCCCGCCCGCCGCAGCCCGCGTCCGGGGCTCAGAAGCGACAAAGCTTCCAGAATATTGGTCTTGCCCGCGCCATTCGGCCCATAGAGCGCCACCGGCCGCCCATCGAGGGGCAGCACCGCGCGCGCATGCGACCGGAACTGCAACAAGGTCAGCTCCGTCAGCACCGCGCCCTCATTTGCTTCGTTGTAAATATCCCCGCCGGAGGCATCCGCCGCCGGTTACACGCGCATCGGCATGACGACATAGACCGCCGAGGTATCATTCCCCTCGCGCATCAGGGTCGGATCGCCCGAGGAGTTGAACAGGAACACGGCATTCTCGCGGTCGACCTGGCTGGCAATCTCCAGCAGATATTTCGCGTTAAAGCCAATCTCCAGCCGCTCGTCGGAATAGGCCACCGCCAGCTCTTCCTCGGCCGCCCCGGCATCCGGCGCATTGACCGAGAGCACCAGACGGTCCTCATCGAGGCTGAGCTTCACCGCGCGGCTCCGTTCCGACGACACCGTCGCCACCCGGTCCACCGCTTTGGCAAATTCTGCCGCATCGACTTCCAGACGGCGGGTGTTCCCGGTCGGGATCACGCGGGTATAATCTGGGAAGGTACCATCAATGACCTTGGAGGTCAGGGTGATCGCCGGGGTCGCGAAACGGATTTTCGTCTCCGAGACCGAGACCGCGATCTGCATCTCATCGTCATCGAGCAGTTTGCGCAGCTCGCCCACGGTCTTACGCGGCACGATCACGCCCGGCATTTCCTCGGCACCCACCGGCAGCTTGGCGTCGATCCGCGCCAGACGGTGACCATCGGTCGCCACACAGCGCAGCATCAGCCCCTCTTCGGCACTGGCCACATGCATGTAGACGCCATTCAGGTAATAGCGTGTCTCTTCGGTGGAAATCGCGAATTTCGACTTATCGAACAGTCGCCGCAGCACGCCCGCAGGCGCTGCAAAATTCGCCGAATATTCCGAGGAGGCCATCACCGGGAAATCTTCGCGCGGCAGGGTGGCCAGATTGAAATGCGACCGCCCCGCCTGCACCGAGAGGCGGCCCGCCGCCGGATCATCGGTCAGGCTGACCAGCGCGCCATCGGGCAATTTGCGCACGATCTCATGCAGCATCACCGCCGAGACCGTGGTCGCCCCGGCCCGTTCGACCTGCGCGAAAGCCTTGTCCACCACCTCGATATCAAGGTCGGTGGCCCGGAACGAGACATGCTCGCCCTCGGCTTCGATCAGCACATTGGCCAGGATCGGGATCGTATTGCGCCGTTCGACAACCGACTGCGCCTGCGCCACTGCTTTCAAAAGAGCCGCGCGTTCAATGCTGAATTTCATTTTCTTCCCCCATCCTGCCGGGAGGGGAAACCTACCAGTTTTCCCCGCGATCACAAGAAGTTTGACGGAATGTCATCTGGAATGACGGGGGCGTCAACCCCTAGGGCCGTCGCGCGCCATATCGGGCGCGCGACTGTGCCTTTTGGCAGACGCTCAGCTTTCCAGCAGACGGCGCAACAGATCCAGATCTTCCGCCATCTGCCGGTCGGCGCCTTTCAGCTCCTCGACCTTGCGGATGCCATGCATGATCGTGGTGTGATCACGCCCGCCAAAGCGGCGGCCGATCTCGGGCAGCGAGCGGGTGGTCATCTGCTTGGCCAGATACATGGCGATCTGCCGCGGCCGGGCGATGGTGCGCACGCGCTTAGGCCCGATCATATCCGACAGACGAATGTTGTAATGCTCGGCCACCTTGCGCTGGATCTCTTCAATCGTGACCTTGCGGTCGGAGGCGCGCAGAATGTCCACCAGACATTCCTGCGCCAGATCGAGATTGATCTCGCGCCCCACGAGGCTGGCGAATGCAAAGAGCCGCGTCAGCGCGCCTTCCAGCACCCGCACGTTGGTGGTGATGCGGTGCGCGAGGAATTCCAGCACACCATCGGCCAGTTTCAGCCCGGCATATTGCGCGCGGTAATTCTCGGCCTTGGTCTGCAAGATGCCCAGACGCAGCTCATAATCCGTCGGATGCAGATCGACCACCAGGCCACACTGCAGACGGCTTTTGATCCGCTCTTCCAGATCCTTGATTTCGCCCGGCGCACGGTCGGCGGAAATCACGATCTGTTTGCCCTGATCGACCAGCGCGTTGAACGTGTGGAAGAACTCTTCCTGCGTCGAATCTTTGCCGGCGATGAACTGCACATCATCCACCATCAGCACGTCAACCGAGCGGAACAGCTCTTTGAAATCCATGATCTGCCGCTCACGCAATGCCTGCACGAAACGGTACATGAACTGCTCTGCCGAGAGGTAGAGCACCCGCTTCTCGGGGCAGCGCAGGCTCAGCTCATGCGCGATGGCGTGCATCAGGTGCGTTTTACCCAGACCAACGCCGCCATAGAGGAACAGCGGGTTGAAGGTGACCGGGCCGCCCTCGGCCACGCGGCGCGCGGCGGCATGGGCCAGCTCGTTCGGCTTGCCGACGACAAAGCTGTCAAAGGTAAAACGCGCATCGAGCGGTGCGCCCGGCAGTTCTGCCTCATCCGCGGCGCGCGCCACTTTGCGCGGCTTCGGCTCGGGCTTTTCGGTGATGGCTTTCGCCGGAATCGGCCGCAGCTCCGGCACCCGGATCTCGACCCGGTCCACCGGCGCGCCCAGCTTGGTCAGCTCCCGCAGGATATGGTCAGCATAGTTGCGCGACACCCAATCCCGCATGAAGCGGGTCGGAGCGTCAAAGCGCGCAATGCCGCTGTCCACACCGGTCAGCTGAAGCGGTGCAATCCAGGTTGAGAAATTGTTCTTCCCCACAATCCTGAGTAACTCATCACGCACCTGCCCCCAAGTTTCTTCGGTCATTGTTCTTGCCCATTCGCTCACTGTCCCAGCGATTCCGCCCGGTCTCAGATCCGCGCAGGCAACAGAATAAGGGTGCCGCAACCGAAGTTCGGCAGTCCTCGCCCGTTGGCGCAGTTCAGAATAGGACAGTCCTACGCGGCACAGGATAGCAGCCCTGTGGCCGTGAATGGCCCGACAAGCTGACCTGGCAAGGTCAGCGTACCGAAAACAAAACCCTGCCCCGCCTTGCGACGGAGCGCTCTTTTCAAGGCAGGCCGGAACCCCACCTTGATCTGAATGGATTCGTCATTGTCCCCCAGACGACGTGAATCGCCTGATGACGGTAGCAAGCGGCGGGCAGCCTTCGCAACCGAACTTCGCGCTTGACGGGGTCTTTGCTGAATCGAATCTGCGGCCTATGCTCAAAAGGATACAGGCATCTTTTATGCTTGATTTTACAGCAGAAATGCAAAAAGGGCGCCACCCGTAGGTGCGCCCTTGCCGCAGGCTCGAAAGCCGATAGTCAATCAGGCAGCGAGTGCTTTCACACGGGCAGCGAGACGCGAGATTTTGCGCGAGACAGTGTTCGCGTGCAGAACGCCTTTGGTCACACCGCGTGCCATTTCCGGTTGAGCGGCGCGGAACGCTGCCAGTGCGGAAGCGGCATCACCCGAAGCGATCGCCTCTTCGACCTTGCGGACGAAGGTGCGGATACGCGAGCGGCGTGCCGTGTTGATGTCATTGCGGCGCTCGTTCTGGCGTGCGCGCTTCTTGGATTGGGGCGTATTGGCCATGAGTCGCTTTCCGAATTGGTCGGTCTATCTTGAAGCCGCTCTACTATGCCCGAGTCGGCTTTAAGTCAACCTGACATGTGAAGTTTTTGCGTCAGCGGTCGCGGAATTGCGGCTCGCGTTTCTCCAGGAAAGCACTCATGCCTTCCTTCTGATCCTCGGTGGCAAACAGCGCGTGGAACATGCGGCGCTCATAGAGCAGCCCCTCGCGCAGCGTGGTTTCATAGGCACGGTTGACCGTCTCTTTCACCACTTTCACCGTCAACGCCGATTTCTCGGCGATCTTTTGCGCCGCGGCCATCGCCTCGGGCAGCAATTTCGCCACCGGCACCACGCGGCTGACCAGCCCCGAGCGCTCGGCCTCGGCCGCATCCATGAAGCGTCCGGTGAGATGCATATCCATGGATTTCGACTTGCCCACAAAGCGCGTCAGGCGCTGCGTGCCGCCGATTCCCGCCACCACCCCGAGGTTGATCTCGGGCTGGCCGAATTTCGCGGTCTCCGAACAGATGATGAAATCGCACATCATCGCCAGCTCGCAGCCCCCGCCCAAAGCATAGCCCGAAACGGCGGCAATGATCGGTTTGCGGATGCGCAGCATCGCATCGGTATCCCCGGCGAAATAATCCAGGTCGAACATGTCGACAAAGGATTTCTCCGCCATTTCCTTGATATCCGCCCCGGCGGCAAAGGCCTTTTCCGAGCCGGTGAGCACGATCGCCCGCACCTTGTCATTCGCATCCGCCGCTTTCAGCGCATCGGCCAGCTCACTCAGCAACTGCGAGTTGAGGGCGTTCAGCGCTTCGGGGCGATTGAGCCGGATCAGAGCGACGTAGTCATCGATCTCGACGATCAGGGTCTGGTAGGCCATCTGGCTTTGCCTTTCCGTTGTCCGGGGGGAGTCCTAGCAGGACCGCCGCCTAATTCAAGTCATCTCTGGCAGAGCGGACAGAGGAAAGACGAGCGCCCCGACTGCACGATCCGCAGGATATGACCGCTGCAGCCGGGGGTGGGACAGGGGGCGCCCTCGCGGTCATAGACCCGGAAGGTGTGCTGGAAATACCCAAGGTTTCCATCGGCTTGACGGTGATCGCGCAGGCTGGAGCCGCCCGCCTCAATCGCCTCGCCCAGCACCTGCCGGATCACCGGCACCAGGCGGGAAACCTCGGCGGATGTGACCGAGCGGCCTGCGCGGCGCGGATCGAGTGACGCACGGTAAAGTGCTTCGGAAACGTAGATATTGCCCAATCCTGCGACAATTTGTTGATCGAGCAGCAGGGTTTTCAGCGGGCTAGCCCTCCCCGCCAGCCGCGCCGCCAGATAGGTTTCGTGAAAATCATTGCCCAAAGGCTCGGGGCCGATGTCGCGGATCAGCCAATGCCCGGCCTCTTGCGCGGTCTCCATCAGATCCATCGCGCCGAAGCGGCGGGCGTCGTTGAAGGTAACCCGCGCGCCGCCATCCAGATGAAACACCACATGGTCATGTTTCAAAGGCGCCGGATGCGGGTGATAAAAGTCCCCCACCGGCGCGCCCGACACCTGCATCCGCCCGGACATGCCCAGATGGATCAGCAAGGTCTCGCCGGTGTCGAGATCAAGAAGCAGATATTTCGACCGCCGCCGCAGCGCCAGAATGCGTGCCCCGGTCAGCCGCTCGGCCATCCGCTCCGGGAAGGGCCAGCGCAGGTCCGGGCGGTTCACCTCGGCACGGGCGATCCGCGCGCCTTCCATGGCGGGGGCAAGGCCGCGGCGGACGGTTTCGACTTCGGGCAGTTCGGGCATTGTTGTTCCTGTCGCATTGTCATGGCGCGCGCGCCGCCTATAAGAAGGGGGAGCAGTTCGGGAACGGCAAGAGCACATGAGCGATACGCAAGAAAACACCACCCATTTCGGCTTTCAGACCGTGGCCGAGGATGACAAGGCCGGGATGGTGCATGGGGTCTTTTCCCGCGTCGCCAGTAAATATGACGTGATGAACGATCTGATGTCGGTCGGCATCCACCGCGTCTGGAAAGATGCGATGATGGATTGGCTGGCACCACGGCCGGGGCAAAAGCTGCTGGATGTGGCGGGCGGCACCGGCGATGTGGCCTTCCGCTTTCTCACCCGCGCGCCCGAGGCCCGGGCCACCGTCTGCGACATGACGGAATCGATGCTGATCGAAGGGCAAAAGCGCGCCGAGGCCGAGGATATGGCCGAGCGTCTGAACTGGGTGGTGGGCGATGCGATGGCGCTGCCCTTCGCCGACAACAGCTTTGACGTCTATACGATCAGTTTTGGCATCCGCAACGTCACCCGTATCCCCGATGCGCTGAAAGAGGCCTACCGCGTGCTGCGCCCGGGCGGGCGGCTGATGGTGCTGGAATTCAGCCAGATCCCGGTGCCCGCGCTGCAATGGGCCTATGACCGCTATTCCTTCAATGTGATCCCGGTGATGGGGCAGATCGTGGCGAATGACCGCGACAGCTATCAATATCTGGTGGAATCGATCCGCAAATTCCCCGAGCAAGAGGTCTTTGCCGAGATGATCCGCACCGCCGGGTTTGAGCAGGTCAGCTACCGCAACCTCTCGCTCGGCATTGCCGCCCTGCACTCCGGCTGGAAGATCTGATGCGCGGACCGCATAATCTGTGGCGTCTGATCCGCACCGGCGCCACCTTCGAACGCACCGGCGCGATGAATGTGGCGCTGGAGGCGATGGATGCCCCGCCCAGCCTGCGCCTCGCCGCCCGCATCCTGGGCTGGCCGTTCAAATGGCTGGGCTATCAGGGCGATCCGAATCTGCCGCCGATCACCCGCGCCATCACCGCGCTGGGGCCGGCCTATATCAAATTTGGCCAGGTGCTCTCGACCCGCCCCGATGTGGTGGGGCCGGAGCTGGCCGACCAGCTGCGGATGCTGCAGGACCGGTTGCCGCCGTTCTCCCTCTCCGTGGCCAAGGCCTCGGTCGCGGCGGAGCTGGGACGTCCGGTGGATGCGCTGTTCATGGAGTTTTCCGAGCCCGTGGCGGCCGCTTCCATCGCGCAGGTGCACCGGGCCCGGCGCGCCGACACCGGCGAAGAGGTGGCGGTCAAGGTGCTGCGCCCCGGCATTGAAAAGGCCTTCCGCAAGGATCTTGATGCCTTTCACTTTGCCGCACATCTGATCGAATTCCTCTCGCCCGCCTCGCGTCGTCTGCGCCCCACCGATGTGATCGCGCATTTCGAGGGCGTGGTTTTGGGCGAGCTGGACCTGCGGCTTGAGGCCTCTTCGGCCTCGGAGTTTGCCGCCAATACCAGGAATGACACCGGCTTTGCGGTGCCGACGCCGCATTGGGGCCTCTCGGGCAAGCGCGTAATGACGATGAGCTGGGCCGAGGGCGTGGCGATGGGCGATGTGCCCGCGATCCGCGCCGCGGGGCATGACCCGGCGGTGATCGGCGAGCGGGTGCTGCAGCTGTTCCTCAACCATGCGCTGCGCGACGGCTATTTCCACGGCGACATGCACCACGGCAATCTCAAGGTGGCACCGAACGGCGATGTCATCGCCTATGATTTCGGCATCATGGGGCAGATCGACGAATACACCCGCCGCGTCTATGCCGAAATCCTGATGGGCTTTATCGCCAAGGATTACCGCTCGGTCGCCGAGGTGCATTTCGAGGCGGGCTATGTGCCGCGCGACCGTGATGTCGATGAATTCGCCCGCGCCCTGCGCGCGGTGGGCGAGCCGATCTTCGGCATGGATGCCAGCCAGATCTCGATGGCGCGGCTTTTGGCCTATCTGTTTGAGGTGACAGAGCGTTTCGGCATGGAAACCCGGACCGAGCTGATCTTGCTCCAGCGCACCATGGTGGTGGTGGAGGGGGTGGCGCGCTCGCTGCACCCGTCGATCAACATCTGGGAAGTGGCGCGGCCGGTGGTGGAAACCTACATCCGCCAGAATCTCGGGCCTCGCGCGATGATCCGCGATCTGGGGCGCACGGCACGGGTGCTGGGCCGTTTTGGCCCGCGCTTGCCGCAGATGGTCGAGGCGATGCTCGAACGCCAACATACCCCGCCCGCACCGCCACCGCCCGCCCGCAGCTTTGGCCGCGATCTGGGGATGATGGGATTGGGCGCGGCTTGCGTCGCACTCGGGGTGGCCTTGGTTCGCTTGCTGTAGCGCGACAGATCAGACCGTGGGATCACGCAGGGCGCTGATCTTGCTCGACAGCACTTCTGCACCGCTTTTCAGCACGAGAATCGTGCCATCGGTGCTGCCCTGCGCCTCAACAATGGGGACGTAGACCTCCATCTGATCCGTCGACAGCAATTTGTCGCTGCCATAGCTTTCCAGATTGAACGTATAGGCCCCGGACGGCAGCGGGTTGCCGCTCGCATCCATGCCGTTCCAGTTATACGAGGCGGTGGTGGCCGGGATCTCGACCCGGTCCACTTCGGCACCGGCGGCATTGGTCACCACCATCACCGTCTTGTCGCTGCCGACAGCGGGGTTGGGCGAAACGGTGATCGGGTTTTCGCCGTCGAAATAGCCCGGCGCCACGGCGCGGGCATCCATGCCCACCCATCCGGCCAGCTGCGTCATCCCCATCACGCTCATCTGCGAGGAAATGGCCGCCAGCAGGTCGTTGGTTTTCACCGATTGCTCAACCCCCGAGAAGGTCGCGAGCTGCGTTGCGTAATCGGTGCTGTCGATCGGGTTCAGCGGATCCTGATTCTGCATCTGCGCGGTCAGCATCTTCAGGAAGGTGTCAAAATCCGAGCTGACCCCCTTGGCCGAGGTACTGGTGGCGCTGGCGCCGGAGGTGGTGCCGGTGGTCGAGGGTGCGGAAGTGGCTGAGGTAACCATCTGAGGGGGTCCTTTCAGAGGCGCATGTCAAGCCCGCTGTCATCAGCGAGGCGAAGGCGAATGGGGTCTGCAGCGGTGGCCACAACCGGTGTGGCGGCGGTCTCATTGCCCCGGTCACCCGAGGCGGCAAAGCTCTCGGGCGGGGCTTCGGGATGTTGCTGCCCGGGTGAGTTTTGCCCACCGGAAAAGCTGAAGTCGATCGACGAGTAGCCCATGTCACGGAAATCACTCGCCAATTGGTCGATGTTGCGCCGCATGAGATCGAGCGTTTCCGGGCGTTCGGCCTGAACGGCCACGCTGATGCCGCCATCATGTCCATGCGACAGCGTCAGCCGCACCTTGCCCAACTCCTCAGGCGAAAGCGCCAGCTCGACCGGGCGGTCGGGCAGCGAGGAGAGCGCACCGGCGATCTGGACCGCGACGGCCTGCGCCGTGGCGGGCCCATGCAACGGCACCCCCGCAGCGGTGGTCAAAGGCGCCCCGGCCGCGCTGCGGTCGGGGCCCGCCGACGCGGTTGACATGCCGCTGAGGGCGTCAAAGCGCGCGCCTTCCGGGCCGCGTCCGGTATCCATGCTGCTGTTGACCGTTCCGCCAAGCGGGGAGGGCGCATCTTTGGGCGCGGCGCTGGCATCATCCGCCTGCGCCGCCGCGGGGGCGCCTGCCGGGTGATCCTGGCTGCGCGTTTCGGTCATGCGGGTTTGTGTCACCGCCGCATCATCGGCGGCAACATCCTTGGCCCGGCGCCGCGCGCCATGCTCTGCGCTGGCTTTCACCGTGCTGTCCGCCGTCTCGGCTCCGGCGATGCGCAGGGCGCCGCTTGCCCGCGCCGCGGTCGCCGCGGGCACCACGGGCGCGGCACCGGTCGGCACCGGCCCGGTAGTGGCTGGGCTGGGCTGGGGCGCAGATGCCGCGGCATCAGGGTCAGCCGATGCAGCCGGATCACCCGTCACGGCACCGGCGACGGAGCTCTGCGGCGACGCTGCGGCGCCAAAGGCAGAATCGCCAGCGGCCCCGACGGCCGCGGTCCCGGCCTGTGATTCTTTGCCAGTCGCGGTTTGCGCGGCAGCGGCCCCGGCGGTCGTTGCTCTGGGATCCTGCGCCTCCGGCGCAGCAATGGCCGCGCTGAACGGCGCAGAAGCCGGTGTGGGAGCGGGGGCAGGCGTGGATGTGCCCATGATGGATGCGGCTTGCGATGTCACCGCTGCGGCCGCGTCAGGCAGCCGTGCGCGGGTGAACTGGCCCGCGGCACCCGAAGCTTTCACGCCGCCCGTTACCATGTTCGCCGGGGCTGCCACAGGCGTGCCGCCGGGCAGGGAGGACAGCACGGCCGTGGCCCCTGCCGCAGCAGCCATTGCCGATGGCGCGGCGGGCTGAGCCCCAGCCGCTTGCGGCTGCCGTGGCGCTGCCGTGTCTTTTTTCATCCTCGGCGGCCCATCGGCCCCCAGCGCGTCGGCCGCCAGCGCATCGGGCCCGTTCCGCGGCACATCCGAATCGGCAACGCTACCATTGGCGCCTGCCACCGGGGCCAAGGGCACAGCATTCGCTTCCACGGCCTGCGCGCCCGCGCTGGCTTCAGCCATGGGGCGCGAGGCCGCCGTTGTCGGCAAAGCCCGCTCAGCCTGAATGGGGGAAGATTGCGGCGCTGAAAGTACCGGACCAGAAGGCTGCGCGACGGCCGATTCGGCTTGAACAGCGGCAGTCACGGCTGCCGGGCTCTGGCCGGATGCGGCCTGACCTGGCATGGCTGGCAGAATGTTTGTATCTTTCGCGACGGGTTGAGCGGCAGCCGCCACCGGCATTTCCGGCGCGGCCGGCAGCTTCTGACCACGCGGGGTGAGGTCCATTTGCGGCTGCATCAGCGACATCGCCTGCAAGATGCCCGGCTGCACCGGCACAGAGATCAGTGCTGTCTCTGCCGCATCGCCCGATGTTTCTGAATCGACCGGCAGGTCACCCGCAGCGGCTTCGGATGCCTCCGGCACCGCAACAGCTGCCGCCGTCGCAGCCGGTGTCGCCAAAGGGTCCGCCCCGTGCGATTCGTCTGGGGAGAGTTGCGACCAGAAGGCAAGCGCCGGACGCGCCTGCGCCACCGGCGCGGCGGCGGTCTGCACCGGCGGCGTCACCGCCGTCACCGCGTCGCCCCCTGCCGACACGTCCTTTTCAGGGACAATCAGCGCGCCAAAACCGCTGTCGGGCATCCCGGACTGGGAGGCCGTTGCGATGCGCCCTGCGGAAGGACGAACGGTGGCCCCGAGCAGGGCATCACTGGAAAGAATCTGGTTCATGTTCCTCACGACTTCTGCCGTTACCCGCAAACCATAGCCGGAAGGAGGTTACCGCTTCTTTACCGCTTTGCCGCAATAGTGGGGGCGATCGCTGCAATTGGAGACATCTCGATGGCAGATCCGCTTTCGCTCACGCAGGTCACTCATCTGACCGGATCCCGCACCCCTGGCGCGGGCACGGCCTCTGCATCCCCCTCCGGCACCGCCGCGGGGCCAAAGCCCGCGCCCGAGAGCCATGAGGCCAAGTTGCGCGCCACAGCGACCGCGCTGGAGGCGACGTTTTTGCAGGAAATGTTGAAGCAGGCAGGTCTGGGCAAAAGCCGCGAAAGCTTTGGCGGCGGCATCGGCGAAGAACAATTCTCCTCGTTCCTGGTGCAGGAACAGGCAACGGCAATGGCCAAGGCGGGCGGTATCGGCCTGGCTGAGTCGATCTTCAAATCCCTCAATAAAGGCGCCTCTGATGGACAGTAAACTGGCCCAAACCCTCGAAGAGATGGAGGACCTGTTTCAGGTCGAACGGCACACGATTCGCACGGGTGACTTTGACGCCCTGCCGGGTCTGGCCCTGAAAAAGGCCGAACTGCTCGAGCGTCTGGAAGGCACGCCGCCGGAAGCGTTGCGGCACCTGCGCAGCAAGGCCGAGACGAATCAGCGGCTGCTGTCGGCGGCCTTGAAAGGCGTGCGGGCGGCGCAAAGACGACTCGAGATGATTCAACGCGCGAGTCGCAGCCTGAACTCTTACGACGCGCTCGGGCGGGCCCGTATTATTGGCTCCGGCCCCTCCAGCATCGATAGCCGCGCCTGATTCACCATAAAATGTAACGATTTGGCCGCAAAAAACCGGCAGTGCTTAGCGATCTGTTAGCCCTTCTTCTGCAATGTGAACCCATATCCCAGAAGGGTTCGGAGGAGGGGCACACCCCCTCTACGACGGTCAGAATGCCAAGCGCGCCGCCGACAGGTGGCTTTTGAAAATCCGGCGCAAAGCGCTGAACCTGTGAGGAATTATCATGACCAGCATCAACACGAACAACGGCGCAATGGTTGCGCTGAAAACGCTGAAATCCATCAACTCGAACCTCGGCGCCACGCAATCCGAGATTGCGACCGGTAAAAAGGTTTCGAGCTCGAAGGACAACGCGGCCGTCTGGGCCATCTCGAAAGTCATGGAATCGGATGCTTCGAGCTTTCAAGGCATCTCCGACTCTCTCTCGCTGGGCGAATCGACCGTTGCGGTCGCCCGTCAGGCATCGGAGACCGTGACCGACCTGCTGACCAAGATGAAAGACAAGATCGTCTCGGCGCAGGGCGAGAACGTTGACAAAGCCAAAATCCAAACCGACATCGACGCTCTGACCAGTCAGATCTCGTCGGTGGTTGGCGCGGCCCAGTTCAACGGCCTCAACCTGCTGGATGGCAGCACGGCGACGACCAGCGTTCTGTCGTCGCTGAACCGTGATTCGAGCGGCACCGTTTCGACGGCGACGATTTCGATCTCGGGCGTGGACTTCTCCCAAGGTTCCTATACTGCGGTTGACGTCTTCTCGGGCAGCACCGCCGGTTCTTCGACCGATGGTGACTCGCTGGCCATCACGCTGGACAAATCCACCGGCACCGGGGACATGATTATCGACGCAAGCTCGATGGCACTGGGGGACAAGATCTCTGTGTCCGTCGGTGGCAAGACCGCGTCCTACACCATGACCCAGGACGATCTGGACTCGGCCGATCCCAACAACAACGTGGCTTTTGGCCTGAAAAACGCCATTGATAAGCTGGGCGTCTCGGATCTGACCGTCGACTTTGACGGCGCGACCTCGGGTACGCTGAACTTCACCAATGGCGGCACGTCGGACCTTTCGGTGACCGCACAGTACAAGAACGCCGACGCTGGCGATCTGGCACTGCTGTCGACCATCGACGTCACCAGTGACGCCGCCACGGCGCTGGACAACATCAGCACGCTGATCGCAACGGCAGTTGATGCCACCGCGGCCTTCGGCTCGATGGAATCCCGGATCCAGTCGCAGTCGTCGTTCATCTCGGACCTGTCCTCGACCATGAAATCGGGGATCGGCACCTTGACGGACGCCAATATGGAAGAAGCCTCGGCACGTCTGCAGGCCCTGCAAACCCAGCAACAGCTGGGCATTCAGGCTCTGTCGATCGCCAACCAGGCGCCTTCCTCGATCATGTCGTTGTTCCGCTAAGACCAAAGTGGGGGCGCTTGAATAGCGCCCCCGACTTCTCCCGCGGCAAAGCCGCGATCTGATGCATTCAGCCACTGGAAGGATTTCCCGTGAACGCAACGACTCTGGCCAAAACGGCCTATTCTGCCCCCGGGCAGCCCAACAGGACCGCGCGCGGCACCGAATATGAATTGTTCGCCCGCATCACGCACAAATTGAAGATTGCCCATTCCAAGGGCCAGGCAGGGTTCGCCGCCATGGCCGCCGCCCTGCATGAAAATCGCCGGATGTGGACGGTGCTTGCCACCGATGTTGCCGATCCGGGCAATCAGCTGCCGCAGGATCTGCGCGCGCGGCTGTTCTATCTCGCTGAATTTACCGCACAACATTCCAGCAAAGTTCTGTCCGGCAAGGCCAGCGCCGAAGTGCTGATCGACATCAACACCGCCATCATGCGTGGCCTGCGTCAGGAAGGCGGTGCTGCATGAGTGGCCTCGTACTCAAACTTGCCCCGAACGAGCGGGTGCTGATCAATGGTGCCGTGATCGAGAACGGCGACCGCCGCTCGCGTCTGGCGATCATGACGCCCAACGCCAATATCCTGCGCCTGCGCGATGCGATCCACCCCGAGGAGGTGAACACCCCGGTGCGGCGCGTCTGCTATATCGCGCAGCTGGTGCTCTCGGGCGATGCCGATCCGGGCGAGGCGAAGATGCAGCTGTTGCGCGGTATCGAACAGCTGAGCCAGGTGCTGACCGATTATGACAGCCGCACGCAGCTGACCATCGCGACGCAATCGGTGCTGGAGGATCAGCATTATCAGGCCCTGAAAGCGCTGCGCACCCTGTTGCCGCGCGAAGAGCGGTTGATGGCCGCAAGCGGGCACGCATGAGCTATTCTCCGGTTGTTCCTTTCGGCGGTTATTCCGGTTGGAAGATTCTCAACCGGACGATGGAAACGCAGAAGGCGGCCTTTGTCGCCTCTGCGGATGTCAAAAATGATGAGCAATATTTCCGCGACAACATCGGCAAGATCGACACGGCCGAACAGCTGGTGGCCGACCGCCGCCTGCTGAAGGTTGCGCTGGGGGCCTTTGGCCTGCAGGACGACATCGACAACAAGTTCTTCATCAAGAAGGTGTTGTCGGACGGCACGCTCGACAACAACGATCTGGCCAACAAGCTGTCGAACAAGAATTATCTGGCGATGTCGCAGGCCTTTGGCTTTGGTGATTACAAGACACCCTCGACCAAACTGTCGGATTTCGCGGATACCATCCTGAAGAAATACGAGACGCAGTCTTTCGAGGTTGCGGTGGGCGAGAACAACGAGAGTTTCCGCCTGGCGATGTATGCCCAGCGCGAAATTCCGGCACTGGCGAAAAAGGACATGTCCGAAAACGCCAAATGGTATTCGATCATCGGTTCCGGCCCGATGTCGACCGTGGTGCAAACGGCGCTTGGCCTGCCCAAAAGCGTCGGCGCGCTGGATGTGGACAAGCAGCTGGACATCTACAAAGCCAAGGCCAAGACCTTTTTCGGCACCAGCGATCCGGCGAAATTTGCCAATGCCGAAGGCATGGACAAGCTGGTCAAGATGTATCTCCTGCGGTCGGATCTGGACGGCACTTCAACTTACAGCGGCGGTTCGGCCGCGCTGAGCCTGTTGCAGGGCACGGCGGGCGGCTCGGCCTTCAGCAGCGATGGCGGCGCGAGCATTCTGTCGCTTCTGGTCTGAACCGGCAATCTGGGTCGAACCGGCATTCCCAAACGAAACGGCGGGCTTTGCGGCCCGCCGTTTTCATTTCCCTCAGCGTTTCACAAAGGCCTGTGCCGCCTGCCCCAAGGCACCCGACAGGCGCCGGAACGAGGCGGCGGTGTCGTCCGGCTCATCCTCCGACAGGAAGTTGTCGAGGCTGGGCCAGACCTTGATCGCCGCATCGATCATCGGGTCCGAGCCATGCACATAGAGCCCCGCCTGAATCATCATCTCGGCCCGGTCATAGGCGCCCAACAGCCGCCGGGCGAGGCCGATCATCGTGTTTTCTTCCTTCGTCGCCGCATGCGGCAGCGAGCGTGAGACCGAGCGCAGAAGGTCGATCGCCGGAAACCGGCCGCGCTCGGCGATTGCGCGGTCCATCACCACATGGCCGTCCAGCACACCGCGCAGGATGTCGGCCACCGGCTCTTCCATATCCGATCCGGCCACCAGCACCGAGAAGATCGCCGTGATGTCCCCCTCGCCACTGTCCGGGCCGGGGCCGGAGCGTTCGGCCAGCGACATGATCTGATGCGAGGTCGAGGGCGGAAAGCCGCGCAGGCTGGGCGGTTCGCCCCCGGCCAGCGCCACCTCGCGGTGGGCTTCGGCAAAGCGGGTGACGCTGTCGGCCAGAAACAGCACATGTTTGCCCTGATCGCGGAAATGCTCGGCGACCGACATCGCGGCCCAGGCGCAGCGCCGCCGCACGAGGGGCGAGGTGTCCGAGGTGGCGGCCACCACCACCGTGCGCGCCATCCCCTCCGGCCCCATCGTGCTCTCGACGAATTCGCGCAGCTCGCGTCCGCGTTCGCCCACCAGCGCGATCACCACCACATCGGCATCGACCCCCTTGGCGAATTTCGCGAGCAAGGTGGATTTGCCAACGCCCGATCCGGCAAAAAGGCCGATCCGCTGCCCGCGCACGAGGGGGAGCAACGTGTTGAACACCGCGATCCCGGTTTCCAGCCGCGCGCCGAGCCGGCGGCGCGAGGCGGCGGGCGGCGGGCCTGCGCGCGGGTTCCGCTCCACCGCGCCGCGGCGCAGCGGGCGGCCATCCAGCGCGCGGCCGAAAGGATCAACGATGCGGCCGATCCAGCTGTCATCGGGGGCGATTCCCGCCTGCCCGATCAGCTCGACCGAGTCGCCGATGGCGATTCCATCCGCCGGACCATCGGTCAGCAGGGTCACGGTTCCGGCCTTGAGGGCGAGCACCTCTGCCCCGAGTTCCATCCCGGCATGGCATTGGATGACCACCCGGTCGCCCAGCGCCGCGCGGCTGGAAAGTCCTGCAACATCAACGGTTCCGCCGCCAACCTGCACCACGCGGCCCATCGCATGCACGAGCCCGATCTCGGAAATCTCCGCCCGCAGCAGTTCGAATTCACCTTGAGCCATTCTGGCCTCCTGTCGTCCCTGAAGCCTTTTTTAACGAATCCGCCTTAAAGCTTAGTTGATAGTTCGGAGGAGAAACCCCGATGTTCGAGAAACTTGAAATTCTGCAGATGGCGCAAGCAATGGCGAGCCATGCTGGCCTGCGGCAAAATGCTGTATCGCAGAATATCGCCAATGCCGACACGCCGGGCTACAAGGCCCGCGACGTCGCATCCTTTGCGGATACCTATCAAAGCACCGACGGTTCGACCGCGCTCAGAACGACGCGATCCGGCCATATCGGCGGCTCGAATGTGTACAACGCCTCGGTCACCGTTGATTCTTCGCCCGGCACCACATCGCCGAACGGCAACAGCGTCTCGCTGGAAGATCAGATGGTGAAAGGCGTTGAAGTCCGCCGTGAACATGATCTCGCCCTCGCGGTCTACAAGACCTCGATGACGATCCTTCGCACCAGCCTTGGCAAGTGAGGGAGGCTTAGATGTCCGACTTTTCCAGCACACTCGCCCTGTCCGCCTCCGGCATGAAGGCCCAGTCCATGCGGCTGCGCCATGTGTCCGAGAACATCGCCAACGCCGACACCCCCGGCTACCGCCGCAAGATGGCCACTTTCGAAGAGGTGGTCGAAGGCGGTGAGCACACCGGCAAAGTGGGCCTGGGCAAGCTTGAACTCGACCAGACGCCCTTGTCCGAAATCTATGACCCGGGCAATCCGCTGGCCAATGCAGACGGCTACTATGACGGTTCCAACGTCGACATGGTGGTCGAGATTGCTGACGCGCGCGAAGCGCAGCGCAGCTACGAGGCGAATCTCAAGATGTTCGATCAGGCGCGGCAAATGTCGTCATCCCTGCTCGATCTTCTGCGCCGTTAACCCCGAGGAGGTCCAGAATGGACGTCAGAACCTCTTTTGCCACGCAGGGATACGGTCAGGCCCGCCAGGCCGCCGCCCCCAAGCCGCAATCGCAAAACACCGGTGACAACGCCTTTGCCAAGGCGGCGAATGATTTCGCCTCCACCCTGCGCAACGGCGAGGACACCGCAAAATCCGCCATGTCCGGCGGCGCCGATCCTCAGGCCCTGGTCGAGGCTTTGTCGCAGACGCAGATGGCGGTGGAAACCGCGGTCACCGTCCGCGACCGCATCGTCGAGGCCTATCAGGAAATCCTGAGGATGCCGGTGTAATGATGACCGAGGCCGTCTTTTTCGACACGTTGCGCGCCGGGCTCTGGATCGCGGTGATGATCTCGACCCCGATGCTCGCGGTCGCGCTGATCGTCGGCGTCGCGGTCGGCCTGTTTCAGGCGCTGACTTCGGTGCAGGAAATGACGCTGACCTTCGTGCCCAAGGTCGGGCTGATGCTCGCCGTCTTCTGGGTGTCGATGTCCTTCATGTCACAGACGCTGGTCGGGTTTTTCACCGACCGCATCATTCCCCTGATCGCCGGAGGCTGAGACCATGGATAATGCCATCTATGCCACGCTGAACCGGCAATCGGGCCTGATGCGCGAGATGCAGACCGTGGCGAACAACATCGCCAACGTCTCGACCACCGGCTTTCGCAAGGAAGGCGTGATCTTCGCCGAATATGTCGCCGATTTGGACGGCGCCGAGCCCTCGCTGTCGATGGCCAATGGCGATGCGCGGCAGGTCAACCTGGCGCAGGGGCCGCTCAGCCAGACCGGGGGCACCTTCGATTTCGCGATCGAGGGCGACGGGTTCTTCATGGTCGAGACACCGCAGGGCAATCAGCTGACCCGCGCGGGCAGCTTTACCCCCTCGCCCGAGGGCGAGCTGGTGACGCAAGATGGCTACAAGCTGCTCGACACCGGCGGCACCCCGATCACCGTGCCCAATGACGCCGGCAATGTCGGCATGGCGCAGGACGGCACCCTTTCCGCGAATGGCGTGCCTCTGGGGCAGATCGGGCTGTACCTGCCGACCGATCCGAATGGCCTCGTCCATACCGGCGGCACCCGCTTCAAGGCCGAAGCGGGGACCGAGCCGATGGAGGGGGGCAAGATCCTGCAAGGCTATGTCGAGGAATCCAACGTCGATCCGATGACGGAGATTTCCCGGATGATCGAGGTCCAGCGTGCCTATGAGATGGGCCAGACCTTTCTAGACCGCGAAGACGAACGGATCCGTTCGGTCGTCTCCACTTTGTCCCGCTGAACAAGGAAACTGATCCATGCGTGCCCTTCAGATTGCCGCTTCCGGAATGAGTGCCCAGCAGATGCGGGTCGAAGTCATTTCGAACAACCTCGCCAACATGTCGACCACCGGCTACAACTCGCGCCGGGCCGAATTTGCCGACCTGCATTACCAGCAGCTGACCCGCGCGGGCACCGTGACCGCCGCCGATGGCACCGTGGTGCCCACGGGCGTGCAGCTGGGCCTTGGGGTGCGGCCTTCTTCGGTCACCGTCAACGTGGCGCAGGGGTCGCTCAGCCAGAGCGGCGGTGATCTCGATGTGGCCATTGATGGTCTGGGCTATCTTGAGGTGACCATGCCCTCGGGCGTTTCGGGCTATACCCGCGACGGGTCGCTGAAACGCTCGCCCGACGGGCAGATCGTCACCTCCGACGGCTATCCGGTGGTGCCGGGGATCACAATTCCGACCGATGCCGCCTCGGTGGCGATCAATGCCACCGGCGAAGTCTATGCCTATTTCAACAATCAGGTGAATCCGACCCTGCTGGGCCAGTTCACCCTGGCGAATTTCACCAATGAAAAGGGCCTGGAGGCCACTGGCTCGAACCTCTTCACCGAAACCACCGCCTCGGGCCCCGCGCTGATCTCTGCGCCGGGCGAAAACGGCCTCGGCACGCTGCGCCAAGGCTATCTTGAGGAGAGCTCTGTCGATTCCGTGCGCGAAATCACCGAGCTGATCAAGGCCCAGCGCGGCTATGAGCTGAACGCAAAAGTCATCACCGCTGCCGACCAGATGCTCGGCGCAACCACGCAGGTACGTTGATGTTGGGACGTGAATTCTGGGCATTAACCTTAATGTTTGCTTGCCTCGCCACCGGCAGCCGCGCCGATGTGCTGATTGCCTCGCACACGTTGCGGCCACAAACCACACTGACCGCAGAAGATCTCGAATACACCGAAAGCGATGCCCCCGGCGCGCTCTCGGCCGAAGATGTGATCGGCATGGAAACCAAGGTGTCCATCTATGCCAAGCGCCCGATCCGCCTGCAGGACATCGGTCCCGCCGCGGTGGTGGAGCGGAACCAGACCGTGCCGCTGATCTATCACAAAGGCACGCTGACCATTCTGACCGAGGGCCGCGCCATGCAGCGTGCGGGTGTCGGGGAAATCATCAAGGTGATGAACATCGCCTCCAAAACCACCGTGACCGCACGCGTTGATCCCGACGGGACGCTGCAGGTCTTTTCGAATTAAGGTAGAGCCGCCATGCGCATTTCCGTTCTTTTGCTCTCGGGCCTGTCGCTGATGGCCTGCTCGCGTCTCGAGCAGGTCGGCCGGGCCCCCGCCTTCACGCCCGTTGAAGGTTCCAATGAATATTACGCCATGACCAATATGCCGATGCCCGAAACCCAGGCGCCGGTGCCGGGCATGTCGCAGGCCTCGCTCTGGTCGGGGGAGCGCGGCTCGCTTCTGGGCGATCGCCGCGCCGGACAGGCGGGGGACATCCTGACCGTGGTGATCGAGATCAACGAAAAAGCCGAGATCAACAACACCACCGGCCGCAACCGCACCGGCTCGGACAATGTCGGCATCACCGGGATGCTGGGGATTCCGCAGCGGCTGAACCAGCAACTGCCGGCAGGGGCCAGCATGGGCAATGCCTATAACACCTCCTCGACCTCGGCCTATCAGGGCTCTGGCTCGGTGGCGCGGAATGAAAAGCTGACGCTGCGCGTGGCCGCCACCGTGACCGAGCGTCTGCCGAACGGCGTGCTGCGCATTCAGGGCAGCCAGGAGGTGCGGGTGAATTTTGAAGTGCGCGAACTGCTGGTGCAGGGCTTTGTGCGCGCCGAAGACATCAGCCGCCAGAACGAGATTACCTATGACAAGATCGCGGGCGCGCGGATTTCCTATGGCGGACGCGGCCAGATCACCGATGTCCAGCAACCCCGTGTCGGCCAGCAAGTGGCTGATATAATTCTGCCATTCTGAGGATAGCATGCGTAAAATCCTTCCCATTCTGCTGGCCCTGATCGGGCTGGGTGGCGGCGTCGGCGCGGGGATCTTTCTGCGCCCGCCCCCGGAAGAAGCCGTGGTGATCAATCCCTGCGGTGACGGCACCGCGCCGTCAGAACATGCCGATGCCGCCGCGGCGGAGGGCCACGGCGATGCAGCCGCCGCCGAGGGGGGCCACGGCGAAGGCGATGGGGCCGCTGCCGAGCCGACACGGGAATATGTCAAGCTGAACAACCAGTTTGTCGTGCCCGTCGTCGAGCAAGGGCAGGTGGCCGCGCTGGTGATCCTCTCGCTGAGCCTCGAGGTGAAGATCGGCGCGACGCAAAAGGTCTATACGCTGGAGCCGAAACTGCGCGACAATTTCCTGCAGGTGCTGTTTGACCACGCCAATTCCGGCGGTTTCCGTGGTGCTTTCACCGAGGCCAGCAACCTTGATCCGCTGCGCCGCGCCCTTCTGGAGGTGGCCATCAAAGCCGTCGGGCCCGAGGTGACCAATGTGCTTATCTCGGACATCGTCCGCCAGGATGCCGCCTGACGCCTTGGTGCACCACAGCGGCAAAACCACCCGTCACAAATCAACAGCGCCTCCGAAAGAGGCGCTGTTTTTTTCGCGCCAAGGAAAAACGCAGGTTTCTACAGCAAAAAAGGCGGGTCAGAGCGATTTGCGCGACCGGATCAGTTTGGCCTCTTGCCGCTGCTCGCTGCCGATCTGCTCCAGCGCTTCGGCCCGGCCATGCGCCAAAGCCGCCGCCTCGCGCTCACGCGCCCATTCCGCCTCGCGCTGACGGCGCAGCGCCGCCAGACGATCTGCCTCCTGCCGCGCCCAGAGCTCGTATTTCGCGGACTGCATCCCCGCCTCGGGCGCGGCAAACAGTTCGGCCCGCGCGGCGCGCTGACTATCGGCCAGCGCGTCGATCTGCGTTGTGACCGCATTGCGCGCCGCCCCTGCCTTGGCCAAGGCGCCCAGAGCCAGATCCTTGCGCATCGCGGCCAGTTCCTGCAACGCCTTCAGCCGTTTGATTTGATTGCTCACCAGCCCCTCCGATCTTTCGCCCGGCGCCGCATCTTCTCGGCAAAGCGGATCGCTGCCGCGACGGGTTTGTAATGGTCCGGGCTGATCTCCTGCCCGATTTTCAACGTGGCAAACATCGCCCGTGCCGTGGGCGGATCGCGGTGGATCGGCACGCCCGCGGCCTGAGCCGCCTCGCGGATGCGCGCCGCAATCTCATCCACGCCCTTGGCCACGCAGACCGGGGCCCGCCCGGAAGCACGGTCCCATTTCAGCGCCACGGCATAGTGCGTCGGGTTGACCACCACCACATCGGCCTTGGGCACATCGGCCAGCATCTTGTTGTTGGCAATCTCCATCGCGCGCTGACGCCGCATCCCTTTCATATGCGGATCGCCCTCCGAGTCCTTATGCTCGTCGGTCATCTCCTTGCGGGTCATTTTCTGCTGACGGTGGTGTTCAAAATACTGCCAGAAGTAGTCCACGCCGCCGAAAACGATCGACAGCATCAGCAGAATGAACACGAAATCGACGATCATCTGCGCCAGCTCGGCGGTCGAGATGGCCGGGTCCATGTATTGCGTGATCATGATCCGGTCCATGTGACTGACCAGAAACCACCAGAGCAGCAGCCCGACGATCATCATTTTCACAAAGCTTTTGCCGAACTCGAACAGGCCATTGCGCCCGAATTTTTGCCCGGCATTGGTGATCGGATTGACGCGCGAGAATTTCGGCATCAGTTTTTCCGGCGCGAAAACAATCGCGCGCTGCGCCACGAGCGAGGCCACCACCGCCAGCATCGGAATCAAGAACCACGGCGCGACGGACCACAATATGCCGCCCAGCGCGCCCGCCACCGGCCCGGTTTCACCCGCCAGAAACAGCGTCGAGAGACTGTCGGCCTGATCAAGAAACACCATGGAGCGGGTCCCGAAGGCGATCAGCGTCGCGCCGCCAAACCCGGCGGCGGCAATCAGAAAGCCACCGTAGGAAGCCGCAACATGGATGTCAGTGGATTTGACGAGCTCACCGCGTTTGCGTGCCTCTTGCAGCTTTCGCTCAGAGGCGTCGAATTCCTTTTCGCCGTCGTCATCACCACTCATGGCGCGACCTGAAACGGATTGAGCAGGAAGTCATTCAAGGCACCATGCCAGATCACCAGCGCCGAGGGCACCGCAACGCCCATCAGCGCCAGCCCGCCCAGCGTCAGCGCGGGCGCGCCGATCATGCTGACCATCAGCGAGGGCATTGCGCGGTTAATCGCCCCCATTGCCGCGTTGTAGACCAGCGAGGCAATGACAAACGGCGCCGAAATCGAAAACGCCAGCGAAAAGGTATGCACCACTCCCGAGAGGCCCCAGACGCGCACCAGTTCCGGCCGGGGAAATTTGCCCGCCGGCAGCGCCTGATAGGAATCGATCAGCAGCATCGCCAGTTTCACATGCAGCCCGCTCATCACCGCCAGCGCCAGCCCGCCCCAGACCAGAATATGCCCCACAACCGGCTGCGGCTCGCCCGCCGTGCCGCCGAACATCTGCGACAATGAGGTGGCCTGGGCGATGATCGCCCCCGCGGTTTGCAGTGCCAGAACGAACAGCCGCAGCATGATGCCGAGAAGCAGGCCGATCAGCACTTCGGTGAACAGATACAGCCCGAGGATCTTGCCCTGCGCGACGATGCCCTGCACCGAGGGCGCCACCGCCGGCATCACCACAAAGGTAAAGCACAGGCCCAGCGCCAGACGCACCCGCGCGGGCAGGCTTTGCTCGCCAAAAGCGGGCAGCATGGCCATGGCCGCGCCCACCCGCAAGAAGACCACAAAGGTCAGAAACAGATAGCCGTTGGAGATGTCGAGCACCTGCGCCAGCGTCTCGTTCATGCGGCCACCACGCCGACCATCGCCGGGCGTGCCTCCAGCCCGATTTCCTCATAGCTGAGCACCGGGACGTTGACCCCCTTGGCCCCCACCACTGTCCGCAGGAACCGCCGACGGCGCGACGAGGTGACGAGGGCGGGGAACACCCCGGTCTCGCCCGCCCGCGCGACCTTTTCGGCGATATTGCCCGCGAGGCGGTTGAACTTGTCCGGCGGCAGCGCGACATCGCCGTTGTTGCCCTCCAGCTGATAGGTCTGGAAGGTTTCCTCCCATTCCGGGGTCAGCTGGATCAGCGGCAAAGTGCCATCGGCGCGTTTCAGCTCGGCCACCAGCTGGAAGCCCAGCCGCTGGCGCACATGTTCGCAGATCAGCTCGGCATTGTTCATGCCGCGCACTTCGGCGATGGATTCCAGGATCAGCGGCAGGTTGCGGATCGAGACGCGCTCTTCCAGCAAGAGACGCAGCACCTGCAGCAAGAGGTCGACCGGAACCTTCTCGGGCACCAGCTCCTCCATCAGCTTGCGGTTGGATTCGGCGCGCAGCGGATCAGAGACATTCACCACCTCATCCAGCAGGCGGCGCAGTGCGCGCAGGGTCATCAGGCGGCTGAAGTTGCGTTTGATCACCTCCAGCAGATGCGTCGCCAGCACTTCGGTCGGCCCGACCACGGTCGAGCCTGCCAGCGCCGCCTCTTCCTGCATGGTCGAGGCCACCCAGCGGGCGGGCGCGCCATAGACCGGTTCGCGCACATCATCGCCGTCGGGCAGGAAGTCGCGGTTGTCCGCAATCAGCGCCAGCACGCGCTCGGGGAACAGCCGGTCATGCGCCTGCTCGACCCCCTGAATGCGGATGCGGTAGCTGCCCGGATGCAGCGAGCCATCATCGGTCAGCCGGATCTCGGGCAGGATCAGCCCGTAACTTGCCGCGACATGGTTGCGCATATTGGCGATGCGGGCATCAAGGCCGGTGGCCGGGTCCAGCACCATCGCCACCAGATCGGGGGCAAATTCGACATGGATATCGTCGATGTCGAGGATATCGCCCAATTGCCGTTTGCGCGGGGCCGCAGCCTCCTCGGCCGAGGGCATCTTCATCGCCTCGCGGACGCGGATCTTTTCATTGGCGCGCAGCACCATGAAACCGGTGCCGCCCAGCACGCCCGCGCCTGCGATAAACGGCAGGAAAGGCAGGCCCGGCACCAGCGCGAACAGCGCCATCAGGATCGAGACGGTGAACAAAGCCGGGGGATATTTCCCCAACTGGCGGAAAATCTCGAGATCGGCCGAGCCTTTGGCCCCGCCGCGCGACAAAAGAAGCGCCGAGGCGACCGAGATGATCACGGCCGGGATTTGCCCCACCAGACCATCGCCCACGGTCAGGATCGCATAGGTCTTCAGCGCCTCGCCAATCGCCATGCCATGCATCGTGGTGCCGATGATCAACCCCATGATCAGGTTGAGCATGGTGATCAGCAGACCGGCGACCGCATCCCCTTTCACAAATTTCGACGCACCATCGAGCGAGCCGAAAAAGGTGGTCTCGGCCTGTTCACGCTCACGCCGGGTGCGGGCTTCGGCATGGTCGATGGCGCCCGCGTTCATATCGGCGTCAATCGCCATCTGCTTGCCGGGCATCGCGTCCAGCGCGAAACGGGCGCTGACTTCGGCCATCCGGCCCGCACCCTTGGTGATCACCATGAAATTCACGATCAGGATGACGCCAAACACCACCAGCCCAATCAGCACCGAGCCGCCCATGACGAAATTGGCGAAACCCTCGATCACATTGCCCGCCGCCTTGGTGCCGGTATGGCCCTGGCCGATGATCAGCTTGGTCGAGGAGACGTTGAGCGAGAGACGCAGCATCAGCGAGGCCAGAAGGATCGTCGGGAAGGACGAGAAGTCCAGCGGCCGCTCGATGAACAGGGTGACGGTAAAGATCAGGATCGCCAGCGCGAACGAGGCGGCAAGACCGACGTCAAGCACCCAGCTCGGCATCGGCAGGATCATCATCACGATCACCGCCATCAGCGCGAGGGCGAGCAGGATGGTCGGCTGGAAGATGACGGCAAGCGTGAGTTTGGGCATCATTCCACCAGCGGTTTTGCGGATTGCGCGAAGAGGCTGCCACCGGTGTTGGCAACGACAGGCACCAGCGAGCCACGGCCCGGGGTACCGGTGCCACCACCGGTTCCGGCCTGCAGCAGCGGGAAATTGTTCACCCGCGGCGCGGGCGGCACGGCGGGCACCTCTTCGCCATACATGGCGGCAACGATGTCGGGAATCTCGGGAATGTTATCCGCCGCCATCTGCCCCTGCGGCACGAATTGCGGCTGCACCCGCATCGCGCTCAGCGGCGCATCGGCGCCTTGGGGTTGGTAGGGGTCCTGAAACGGCTGTTGCGGCGCATTGGCATATTGGCCCAGGGGCGCGCGCTGCGGGCGCATGTACTGGCCGCCAACATAGCGCGCCGGGGGGGTGGCATTGCCCACCGGAAGATAGCCCGGCTGCATGCCGATCATCGGCGCCGAGGCCATCAGCAAATTGTCTTCGGCAAGGAATTTGTTCCGGAACCCCTCAAACCGCGCCGCATATTTCGTGGCATGTTCCGGGGTGCGCGAGTGAAAGGCACCGGCGGCTTTGGTCCAGCTGCCGGTCTCATTGTAGAGATCGGTCAGAAAACGCGCGGCATAAAGGCCATTGGCCAGTGGATCGAACATCTCGTCGATCGAGGCAAATTCCTGCCCGTGCCATTTGTAATTGATCTGAAAGCAGCCGATGTCAAAGCTGCGCGCCCCGCGCTGATATTCCTGATCAACATAGCGGCGGGCTTCGGCAAAGCTGTCAAACCAATGCCCGGCGCCTTCCATGTTCACGGTCCAGGGCCAGGGCCGGAAACTGCCCTCGCGCCGCCGCCCGGTTTCATTCAGCGAGATCGCCTTGAGGACCGAGACCGGCACGCCGGTCCGCCGCGCTACTTCAACCGAGACATTCTCGCACATGGCGGCCAGATCCTGCGCCGCAAGAGCCGGGCTGGCGCCACACACAAAGGCCAGGCCCAGCGCATGCAGACGCAGAAAGCGCAGAAATTCTTTCATAAGCTACCCCGATGACCGCAGTTCTTGCTGCCTCTCATCCCTAGCTAAGCCGGGATGGTTTACATTTGGTAACCAAGGCCCCGGACCATACTCTTGCACAGGGGCGGGCCTTTTCCGGGCCTTGCGTCTAAGGCCTTGTTATTGGCCGGTTCCCTGAGCCAGAAGGGCCTGCAACGCTTCCCGCGCGGCTTTGCTCTCCTCGATCAGCGCGCGGTTCTGGGCAAGGGTCGCGGGCGGGGCGATTCCCGGCGGGCTGTCTGCCGGGGCCGCATCGGACGCAGCTGCGGCATCCGCCGCTGCGGTCGGCGCGGTGGCTTCCAGCGGAGCCGCCGGATCGGCGGGCGGCAGATTGCCGTCAAACCCTGCCAAAGCGGCGCGCTGCGCCTCGGTGCCCTGCTCGGCCACGGTCCCCCAGTCGCCGCTGCGCCAGGCCTCAGCAACCGCGGCCGCCTGATCGCCCGCCGCGGCATAGGCCTCTTTGGCGCCCGTGTGATCGCCCAGCAAGGCCAAGGCCTCGCCCCGGATTGCCGCCGCTTCCGGCGTCTCGATCCCGGCAATCTCGGTCAGGGCCCGGGCGGGGTCATGCTCGGCCAGTGCCGCCTTGCCCAGAATGATCCGGCCATCTTCATGGTCGAGCGCCTCAAGCCCCGCCATCTCGCGCGCCTGCGGGCCAAAACCCAGCGACAGCATCCGCCGCGCCAGATCGGCCCGCAGCGGCCAGTCGAGACTGGCTGAGGAAATCAGATCCTTGCGGGCAAAGGCATTGCGCAGGAATTCCGCATCATCGGGCAGATCGGCCATGGTGCGGATGGTGCCGCGCAACGCCGCTCGCCGCAGATCCACCGGCAGCTCCGGCCCCCAGCTGCCCAGCGCTGCAAAAGCCGCATCCAGCCCGCTGGTCTTCGCGGCTTCGGCCAGGAACCCGGCCATCGCGCGCCCCACCTCCAGCTGCTCGCGGCCATCGGCGTGTTTTTTCCACCCTTCAAAGGCCTTCAGCGCTCGGTCAAACTGCCCGGCAGAGCCCGCCGCCAGAATATAGGCACGGTTCAGATCCTGCGCGTCTTCGGCCTTGCGGTGTTCATAGGCCAGCGCCGCCAGACTATCGACGGTCTTGGTCTCCACCGGCTTGCCCGCTTCCATCTGCGCCTCAACATAGAGGATCAGGGCCTGCGGCGAGTCCGGGCTGTTCTCGGCAATCAGCGGCGTCAGCACTTCGGCGGCCTTGTGCCCCTCGCCCGCCGCCAGATCGAACTTGGCATCCATCAGCTGCACGGCCGGACCATGCTCGCCCGTCGCCCGGGTGATCGCACCGCGCACCGAATAGGCCGCGGCCTCGGCACCGACCGACATCAGCTTATCGGCCAGTTGCGGCCCGAGAAGGCGGCGGCTGTCCAGCGGCAGCGCGGAAAAGCTCCGCAGCAGCGCGGGAATATTGAGCGTGTCGGAGGCGGTCAGTGACGGACGCGCCAGCACCGACCAAAGGGCGGCGGCCGTATCGCAATCGGTCATCTGCAGCAGCGGGCTGTCGGGGCGCACCGGGCGCCCGTCCATGATACGCGCCATGTCGCGCAGCAAATCCGATTTGCGCGGGCGCACCTTCATTTCGACCAGCAATTGCTCGGCCTCGGCGCCAAAGCCCAGCGCCACATAGAGCCGCGCGAGGTCAACCACCGGGGTTTCTTCCGGCGTGTCGAATTCGCCCACCAAGCCCGTGCGCAGGCTGGCGATCCTCTCCGAGGGGCTGCCCTCGCCCAACCAGCTGGTAAGATCAAATGAGCTGTCGGGCAGGCATTCCAGCCCGTTCTCCGTCAAGGGCTGACCCTGGATCGAGAACAGCGAATCGCGGTCGATCGCGGTTTCGGACAGCAGCGCCAAAGGATCCTCGGTTCCGGCCATCGCCAGCGGCGCCATATGGCTTTCGGCGCCCGCGGCTGGCGTTGCGGGGTCCGCGATCACCGCGGCGTCATGCGCGGCACCATCCGGGGCGGCCGCGTGCTCCGCCGATGCCGTTTCGGTCCGGGCGGGTTCCTGGGCTGCCGGCGTCTCCCCATGCGCGGGCGCAGGCGCCGCCTCATGGGCTGCCGGTGTTTCTGCGGCAGGTGCCGCCTGCGGGACACTCTCCGCGGCGCTCTCGGAATGCGGCACCGCCGGAGCAGGCTTGGCATGCCGAAGCTTGGTCGGGTCCACATCGATCAGACCCTGAGTCGCCGCACGGCCCAACTGCCGCAACAGCTGTTGCTCTGCATCAACAATACGGGGATCCGTTTGCGTGCGCCCCGGAAGCGGCAGGATGCTGGGGGGCAGGCTCGGCTCGGGCTGGTGGGTTGCCACCGGGGTCTCGGAGGACGGGGCGGCACCGGCAACCGGCAGCGCGGTCTCGGCCGGATCACTGGCCGCCGCGGGCGGTGTGCCGAAGGGCACTGACCCGGGCCCTTGCCAATAGAGGGAAAGATGCGGGTCTTTTCGCGGTTCCGGCAGATAGGTGGAGCCGGGCATTGCGGTCGGTGCCGGTACGGTGCGGGTGACGGGCGTCGGCGCCTCTGCGGCGGCCACGTCCTGCGGCCGGGCGGCCGGACGCTGCGAGACCACCGGCGCACTGCCTGATACCGGCGCGGGGGCGGCTGACGCCGAGGCCTGCGCCATCGCCAGCGGTTTTTCAAACGGTGAGGCAGGATCAGCCGGGCCGGGTTTGATATCGACCACGATCAACCCCGTCGCGAGGTTGAAGGCGGTTGCATGGGTGTCGGGGCTGACCGCCAGTGTCAGATCGGCGTTGTCGCCGCCTCTGGCATCCAGAAGCCGCACGCGCGGCACATAGACAAACAGCTCGCCCAGATCATAGCGCACCTCGGGCCGGGCCAGCCGCAGCACATAGGTGTCGCCCTCGCGGCCAAAGCTCCATTCCGTCGGCTGATCAGGGGTCACCACCAGCCGGGTAAAATCGGCATGCTCACCCGAGCGGATGCGGATGGTTTCCGCCGTCGCATCACCGGCCTGCGCCACAAGGCCAAGCGCCAGAAGGAGAAGGCCCCGGCGGATCATGCTGCGTCCTTCACCGCCTTCAGCGCTTCTTCCAACTCGGAAAAGCTGGGGCGGATGTGATGCGGCGTGTTCTGCCGGCCCACTTCAATGCAAATGTTGGTGGCGTGGTTGTGCAGGTTGGCCACCAGAACCTCGCGGATCAGCTTGTAGAAATGCGCATCCTCGCTCACCACGGTCTGCACTTTCGCGGCAAAGGGGCCGACCAGACCATAGGCCATGAACACCCCCATGAAGGTACCGACGAGAGCCGAACCGATCATGGCGCCCAGAATCTCCGGCGGCTGGTCGATCGAGGCCATGGTTTTGATAACCCCGAGCACAGCGGCCACAATCCCCAGCGCAGGCAGACCATCGGCAACCTGTTGCAACGCATGGCTGCCGTGCAGCGCGTGGTGCAGGTTGGCATCGAGCTGCTTTTCCAGCACCTCTTCCACCTGATGCGGATCGTCATAGTTCATCGAGGCCGAGCGCATCGTGTCACAGATCAGCTCCACCGCCTCGTGATCATGCACGATCTTGGGATATTTCGAGAAGATCGACGAGCTTTCCGGCGCTTCGATATGTTCCTCGATCGCCACCGGATTTTGCCGTGCCAGACGGATCAGCTCGAACAAAAGGCAGAGCAGATCGCGGTAGTCGCTGGGCTTCCATTTGGCGCCCTTGAACACTTTGCCCACATCTTTCAGCGTGTGTTTGATCGAGGGCATGTCGTTTGAAATGATGAAAGCGCCGACGGCGGCGCCGCCGATCATGATCATCTCCCAGGGGGCCGCTTCCAGCACGATCCCCATCTTGCCGCCGTGCAATGTGTAGCCGCCGAACACCATCACAAAGATGACGACGATGCCGATGATACCAACCATGCCCACTTCTCCTGTTGCCGCCCACAGAGTTGCAGAACAGCGTTAACAAAGTCTGATTATCGTTAATTTTTCGGCACGCCCGCGTTGCGCCCCGCCATGATCACACTGATCGTATAGGCGGTTTTCGGGTTCAGCCCGGCCAGCACCGAGGCCGCCGCATCCGGCCGCATCCGCGAAAGGAATCCGGCCGCGAATTCCGGGGCCATCACCTCAAACAGCGGTGCGGCCTCTTTAGGCTTCATGTTTTCATACATGGTGACCAGCCGCGTCACATCGGCATCCGCCGCCTGATCCGCCACCGCCACCATCTTCGACAGGTCATCCTCGGCCTTGGTCAGCGCCGCGAGTTTCTCGGTGATCTGATCCTCGGCAATTTTCAACGCCTGACTGCGGTCGGCCAGCGCCGCTTCGCGGGTGCTTACCGTCGCCTCGCGCGCCTGCACGGCCTTCAGCAGATCCATCGTGCCGGAGTCGGTGGCGCAAATGGCCGCTTCCGGTGCCGAATCGGCCGTCTCCGCCGCATGTTCCGAGGCCAAAGCCCAGGCACCGCCCACCGCTTCGCTCATCCGAATCGCACCGGCACCCGCCAGCAACACCGCAAGCACCATCAGCGCGCCGCGCCCGGCACGCCGACGCGCCGGTTTGCGGGGCTTGGCGGCAGCTTTCGGTGCCTTGCCGGGCTTGCCGGGTTTGGCGGCTTTCGGGGCCGCCGCGGGGATCTGTGCGGCAGCGGCCTGTGCCGCCGTTGCTTTCGCACCCGCGGCCAGCATCGCCTGCATCACCCGCGCCTGCGCGGCAGCGGCAGCTTCGGCCGCATCAAGCGCCGCCCCGGCCTTGCCGGTCAGCGGTGGCTCGGCGCGCGGTCCCGGAGGCGTCTGGCCGATCATTCCGCGGCCTCCATCTCATCGGGGCGCGCCCGGCGGCGCAGCGAGCGGCGCGGGCGGCTGGCCTCTTCAAAGGCATGCAGGCTGGCGCCCACCGGCCCCTGCGGCTGCGGCTGCCCCGGCTCGGGCAGGTCGTGCAGCGAGGCCAGCATCAGCTCCAGCCGCTCAGCGCCCTGTTCGGCACGGCGGGTCAGCGCCTGCAATTGCTCGGCCGAGGTGGCGGCGGTGGTCTGCGCGCGCACCAGAGCCTTGGTCATGTCATCAACCTGCGCCGAGAGCACGGCAATCGCGCCCCCCATGCCCGATTCGAGCTGGTTGAACCGCTTGAGCCGCCGCGAGAGCACCATGCAGTAGATGGCCGCGCCAATCGCGCCCGCGCCCAAGAGAATATCTGAGATGAATTGCATGGCCGCCTCCTCAGTTCATCACGAATTCAATGATCAGCAGGTCGCGCACCCGGCCTTCGCCGGTTACGATCTGCACCCGGCGCAGCATCTGTGCCCGCAAACGGATCAGCGCCGAGCGATCCTCCAGCTCGGAGACATCCACCGCGCGCAGATAGCCGTTCAGCACATCCACAACCCGCGGTTTCAACAGCTCGACATCCGCCTGATAGGCTTTCGACACCTCAAGCTGCGCTGAAAAACGCAGGTGCCGCGCCGAAGAATTGTCGCCGAGCGAAATGATCATCGGATCCAGCGGGACGAAGGCAATGTCGGGCAAGGCCTCCGGGGCGGGCTCGTCGGCATGGGCATCCGGCTCAGCGGCCGCATGTTCGCCCGCCGGGGCCAGAATCATCCCGGAATACACCGCGTAAAATCCACCGCCGCCGAGGACGAGCATCAGCACAAGTCCTAGAATAATCGGCAATTTTGACTTTTTCTTCGGGGCCTCTTCGGCCTCGGTTGCTGCTTCTGCCATGTCGTCCCCGCATTCTTTCGGTGAAACTGGTATAAACCCGGGGTCACTAACCGATTGTTAAGCGCGATCCGCCAAACATGCCCTCAGACGAGATGGACAGAAGGTCCGCTCAACGGAGGTGCGCTTTGCAACAGTTGATTGCCGTCTGGCAGGCCCTTGATACCCGTCGCCGCATGATTGTCGGCGGGGCAACAATCGCCATGTTCGCCGCCATCCTGGCGCTGAGCGGGATGGCATCGAAAACCAATATGTCCTTGCTTTACGCGGGCTTGGAGGGTGCGCAGGCCGCCGACATCGTTACTTCGCTTGAGCAAAAGGGCGCCAAATACGAAGTGCGCGGCGACGCGATCTATGTGGATGCCAGCCGCCGCGACGAATTGCGCATGACCCTGGCCGGAGAAGGCCTGCCTGCCACCGGCGGCACCGGTTATGAGCTGCTCGATTCGCTTTCGGGCTTTGGCACCACCTCGCAAATGTTTGATGCCGCCTATCTGCGCGCGAAAGAGGGCGAACTGGCGCGGACCATCGTCTCCAATCAGAACATCCGCAGCGCCCGCGTGCATATTGCCGCCGCCACCAACCAGCCCTTCCGCACCGACATTCACCCCACCGCCTCGATCACCGTCGCCACCACCAATGGCGGGCTGACGCCGCAACATGCCAAGGCGCTGAAATATCTGGTCGCCTCGGCCGTCTCCGGCATGTCGCCCGATGATGTTTCGGTGATCGACACCGAAACCGGTCTGGTCGGCTCGGGCGATGATGCGCAGCAATCGCCCGATGGCAAGGACAAGGCCGATGAGCTGAAACGCAATGTCGAGCGCCTGATGGCCGCCCGCGTTGGCTATGGCAAATCCGTGGTCGAAGTCGCGGTGGAGACCGTCACCGAACATGAGGCGATCACCGAGCGCAGCTTTGACCCCGCCAGCCGGGTGGCGATTTCGACCGACACCGAAGAGAAGTCGAACAAGGCCGATGAGACACGCCCGGCCTCGGTCACCGTGGCCTCCAACCTGCCGCAGGGCCAGGCGGGCAATGGCGACGGCAAATCCTCGAGCCAGGGTTCGGAAACCCGTGAAAAGGTGAATTATGAGGTCTCGGAAACCACGCGCGAACTGGTGCGTCAACCCGGTGCCGTCAAGCGGCTGACGGTCGCGGTGCTGGTGGATGGCGTGCAGGGCGTGGATGCCAATGGCGCGCCGACCTGGACCCCGCGCAGCCCGGAAGAAATGACCGCGCTGCAGGATCTGGTGGCCTCTGCCGTGGGCTTCAATGCCGACCGCGGCGATGTCATCACCCTGAAATCCCTGCAGTTTGAACCGGTGCCGGAAGCGGGCACCACCGTCACCGCCGGGATGCTCTCCAACGTCAGCCTCGACATGATGAGCCTGATCCAGCTGGCGGTCGTGTCGATCGTGGCGCTGGTGCTGGGCCTGTTCGTGCTGCGCCCGATCCTCACCCGCAGCCCCGCACCGCAATTCGCGGGCCTTCCCGCCCCCGAAGGCGCCAGCTCCGCCGCCATGGACATGCCCGCAATGGGCGGCCTGCCCGCCCTGACCGGCGAGATCGACGATGGCGACATGCTGCCCGCGATGACCGTTGTGTCCGACTTTGACATGGGCGGCATGCAAATGCCGATGGCGATGGGCAATTTCGGCGATGACATGGGCGGCGGCGAAGATCCGGTGGCCCGCCTGAAACGCCTGATTTCCGAACGTCAGGAAGAAACTGTCGAAATCCTGCGCAGCTGGATGGAAGAACCTGAGGAGCAAGCCTGATGGCCGGTCGTCTGAAACTCGAAGCCTTTGACGCGCCCGAGCCGAAGCAGCAGCTGGAGCAGGTTGAACTGGAGCGCAACCAGTTCGAAGAGGTGAAACTCGCCTCGTTCGAGCAAGGATATGCCGCCGGTTGGGACGATGCCGTGGCCGCACAGGACGGCGAAGCCGCCCGGCTGCGCGCCGATCTGGGCCGCAACCTGCAGGATCTGGCCTTCACCTATCACGAGGCGCGCGCCCATGTGCTGCGCGCGCTCGAGCCCCTGCTCTTTGACATGACCGCCAAGGTTCTGCCCGCCATCGCGCGCGAAACCCTGGGCCAGATCGTGCTCGAGCAGCTGCGCCCCGTTGCCGCCTCGATGGCCGCATCGCCTTTGGGCGTGGTGGCCAGCCCGGTGGCACTGCCGCAAATTCAGGCCTTGTTGGGCGACACGTCCAACCTGCCGTTTACCTTCACCGAGGAACCCAGCCTCAGCGAAGGTCAAGTCTATCTGCGTCTTGGAGAAGCCGAGACAAGGATCGACCTCGATGGCGTGATTGCTGCGATTCAAAAAGCAGTCAGCGCCCATTTCCGCATCGCTTCCGAGGAGAACCCCGATGGATGACGCCAACCGCCCGGACACCAGCAACGCCAATCCGTTCACGCAGGTCCCGATTGAGATCACCATTTCGGTCGGCAAAGCCCGGCCTTTGGTGCGCGATCTGTTGCGCCTGAAACGCGATGCGGTGCTCCCGCTCGATCGCCGGGTCGATGACCCGGTGGAACTCTATGTCGGCGATAAACTGATCGCCCGCGGCGAGCTGACCGAACTTGAAGGCGATCAGGCCGGACAGCTGGGCGTGCGCCTGACCGAAGTGGCAGATCTGCAAAACGGGCTGTAATCCGATGCGCAAATTGCTGCCGCTGGCCCTGCTGGGCCTGATCCTGTGCGCGGGGGCCGCTTCCGCACAGGACATCTCTATCTCGCTGGGCGACGGGCAAAGCCTCGCCGGGCGTTCGCTCCTGATGATCGTCGGGCTGACGCTGCTCAGCATCGCGCCGGGCCTGGCGATCATGGTCACCTGCTTTCCCTTCATCGTCACCGTGCTGTCGATCCTGCGGCAGGCGTTGGGGCTGCAGGCCTCGCCGCCGAACATGCTGATCGTCAGTCTGGCGATGTTTCTCAGCTGGTTCATCATGGAGCCGGTCTTCACCGAGGCCTGGAATGTCGCAGGTCAACCGCTGATGGATGGCACGATTGATTTTCAGACCGCGTTCTTGCGCGGGATCGTGCCGTTCCGCGGTTTCATGGCGAACAGGGTCGATCCCGATACCTATGCCGCGCTGGCCGCACTGCGCCCCGATGCCTCACTGGCCGGGCCGCTGCAGGACGCGCCGCTGTCGACCCTCGTGCCCTCGTTCCTGCTGTCCGAGATTTCACGGGCCTTTGAAATCGGCTTTCTCATCTTTCTGCCCTTTCTGATCATTGATCTGGTGATCTCGGCGGTGCTGATGTCGATGGGGATGATGATGGTGCCGCCCGCGGTGGTGGCACTGCCGTTCAAACTGGCCTTCTTCGTGGTGGCCAATGGCTGGACCCTGATCTCCGCGGCCCTGGTGCGCAGTTACTTCTGATACCCCGCTCTCCCCGGGTCTCCCGAAAGCCGTCCGGTCCTCTGACCCCGGGCGGCTTTTGCCTGTCTATTGCGGATTTTGCGGCAGGCCATCGGCGATTTCATAGTAATCGCCCTTGTCGGCCACAAAGATGTGCAGCGCCAGCCGGGCATCGGTCGGGGCGTCAAACGCCCCCATCGCCACCGCGATCCAGTCGCCCGTCACCGGCGCAAAGAACAAGGGCGCGCCGCAGCTGCCACAAAAGCCGCGCCGCGCCTTGGCAGAACTGTCGTACCAGCGCAAATTCTCCTCGCCCCAGAGGGTGAGTGCCGCGCGCGGCACATCGGTCGAGGCCCAGAAATGCCCCGATTGCTTGCGGCAGATGCTGCAATGGCAGGCATTCGGCGGCGGCAAATCCCCCGCCACGTCAAACCGCACCGCGCCGCACAGACAGGATCCTTTGTGCATCTGCTCTCGCCTCCGCTCAGGGGGAATCACCCCGCCGGGGCCAGTGTGCCGCCTTTGCAGCATAAAAAAAACCGCCCCCTGCTGCCACAGGGGGCGGTCTCTTGGCCGCGCATTGCGCGGCGGTCAGTTCACCACAAACTCCGCATGCAGGGCGCCGGCGGCATTGATGCTTTTCAGAATGTCGATCATGTCACGCGGGCTGACACCCAGGGCGTTCAGCCCCGCCACCACCTCGGAAAGCGAGGAAGATTCGGCAATCTCGGCCATGTTCAGCCCCGGCTCTTCGGTGATCGAGGCTTCGGTGCGCGGCACGACCACGGTTTCGCCCTGCGCAAAGGGGTTGGGCTGCACAGCAATCGGCGCTTCCTGGATCCGCAGCGTCAGGTTGCCCTGGCTGACCGCGACGCGGCTGATGCGCACATCCTCGCCCATCACGATCGTGCCCGAGCGTTGATCCACCACGACACGGGCGCGCTGCTCCGGCTCCACCGTCAGATTCTCCAGCCGTCCCAGCACATGCGCGGGCGAGCGCATGTTGGCCGCCGCGATGCTGACGGTGACCGTGCCCGAATCCTCCATCGTGGCCACCCGTTTGCCAAATTCCTGATTGATCACCTGCTCGATCCGGCCCGCCGTGGTGAAATCGGGCGTCCGCAAGGCCAGCCGCACATCATTCATCGACTTGAAACTGAAATCGATTTCCCGCTCGACCCGCGCGCCCGAGGGGATGACCCCCGCCGTCGGCACGCCTTGGGTCACGCTGGCCCCCTGCCCAGTGGCCGAGGCGCCCCCCGCGATGATCGTGCCCTGTGCCACCGCGTAAATGTCGCCATCGGCGGCATTCAGCGGCGTCATGATCAGCGTACCGCCGAGCAGGCTTTTCGCATCACCAATCGCCGAGACGGTAATGTCGATCTGGCTGCCCGCCCGCGCAAAAGGCGGCAACGTGGCGGTGACCAGCACCGCAGCCACGTTCTTCGGCCGGAATTGCTCACCGGTCACGTTCACGCCGAGGCGCTCCAGAACATTGGACATGATTTCTTCGGTGAAGGGTGCGTTCCGCAACCCGTCGCCCGTACCATTCAGGCCGACGACCAGGCCGTATCCGACCAGATCGTTGCCCCGCACGCCGTCGAACTCCACCAGATCTTTGATCCGGATCGGCGCGGCGCCCGCCATAAGCGGTAGCAGGCACAGGAGTACTGCAAGAAGTTTTTTCATCGCATGTAATCCGTGAATGACAATTGCGCGAGACGCGCGGTGAGGGTGTAAAGCGCTTCCATCTGCGCTTGTGCTGCGGTGAGCGCCGTCGCCGTTTCAAAGGGATCGGCCTGCACCAGATTGTTCCGCGCAATGGTCAGCGCGGTTTTTTCGTTGGCATTGCGGGTGGTGGCATCGTCGATCTGGCTTTCGGCCTGACCCACGCGGGTTTGCACCGCCACCAGTTTGACATCGGCCGCCATGACCTTTTCCCCGGCCTTTTGCAGCAAAAAGCCCTGACCCGCGGCATCAGAGCTGAGCGCGCCGGCGTCCACCAGCGCGCCCAGCGCAAAGCCCTGCAACGTGTCGATGATGGCCGGATCCGTCGCCGTCACATTGATGCTGGCGGTTTCGCCATCGGCCAGCCGCAACGGCGAGGCCGCCGCGCCGCCCTTGTAGGCGACATCAAGATAGCCACCGCCCCCGGCGGGCGCGGCAAACCAATCCGCCACCGCATCGGCAATGCCCGTCGCGGTGGTCTGGCCCGAAATCGCCGTTTGCAGCGCCGTCATGATCTCATCGGGGGTGGCCAGCGGAACCGTATCCGACGCCACGCCCGAAAAGGCATAGCGACCGGCACTTGAGGAATTCATGATGCCGATCACACTGTCAAACTTTTGCCGCGCATCCAGCGCCGCCGAGTTGATCATGGAGCCCGCGGTCGAGGAAGAAGAGGACAAGAGCCCCGGCCCCGCCGCGGTGGTCATCGATTGAATGCTCTGCAGCGAGGTTTGCAGGCCGGAGGCAAATTGTGTCGCTTCGGCATTGCTGGCGGCATAGGCGTCAAGCGTGGTCAGCGACCGGTCGATCCCGGCCAGCGTGCTGAAGTCACCCTTTATCGCGGCGCCAATATCGGATTTCACCCCGCTGGCCATTTCATTGGTCAGCTGATTCATCCGCGCCTTCATCTGCGTGCTATGGTTGCGCAGCTGATAGGCCTGGGCCATGTCACCGATGGATACGAGGTTCATGATTACATCCCCAGCAATGTTTGCAGCAGTTGATCCATTGCCGAAATCACCTTGGCATTGGCGGCATAGGCTTGCTCAATCTGCATCAGTTTCTGCATTTCCTGATCGGTATCGACGCCATCGGCCAAAAACAGTTCTTTCAGGGTCGACTGCCGCGAGCTGGAATAGGCCTGCTGCGTCTCGGCGGTCTGCCGGGCGCTGGAAAATTGCGACAGAATGTCGGCGGCCATACCGGAACTGCTCTTTTTGGTGCCGCTGAAATCACCCGATGCCGGCACCCGCGGATCGCTGAGCGCGGTGCCGAGCGCGGTGAGCAAGGTGGAATCGCCCACCGCCCCCGGGGTCGTGGCGCCCAGCCCGTCACGCAGCCGCCAAATGGCGCCGCCCTGTGCCGGATCCACCAGCGCGTTGATCTCGATCCGGCCTGCCAGCCCCACCTCCTGCGTGGTGTCGAGCGCGACGCCTTTGTCGGTGAACAGCCCCGGATCGCCCACGGCCAGGGTCGGATCCACAGACGGATCCTGAAAGCGCGAGATCAGATCGCGGGCGAATGCATCGACTTGCGTCTGTGCCTGCGGTGCAAGTTCATCGCGCACGGCGAACAGCGCGCCCAGCGAGCCGCCGCCGATCAGCTTGTCGTCGCTGGTCGAAATCGCCATACCATTCAGCGTAAGCCCGGAGAGCGCACCCGAGGCCAGTGTCATGTCGGCGGTGACCAGACCTGCGGGATCAAAGCCGATTTCAGAGGGTTTCGACCCCTCCAGCAGCACGGCGCCACCCGTCGCAAAGAGCGCGATCTGGCCATTCTCGCGCATGACTTCGCGCACGGGCACAATCGCGCTGACCTGATCGACCAGCAATTGGCGCTGGTCCAGCAGGGCGCCGGTGTCGACACCGCTGGCCTGTTGCGCGGTAATGGTGCGGTTCAGCTGAGCAATCTGCTTGAGCGAATTGTTCAGCGTATCAACCTGATTGGCAATCTGATCATCGGCCGAGGTGCGCACCTGCATCAGATTGTCGGAAATGGTGTTCAGCTGTTTGGCCACGCCCTGCGCGGCATTCAGCAGCGAGGTCAGCCGTGCATCGCTGTCCGGACGGCTGGCCGCCGAGATCAGCGCCGAATCGAAACCTGCCAAAAGCGCGGACAGCGAGCCGGGTTCCCCGGACTCGCCAACCATCTTTTCAACACCGGACAGAAAATCGGTGCGGATGTTCGAGTTGCCCAGATCTGCCTCTGCCAAGCGCAGATCATTGACAACCGTCTGATTCACAACCCGATTGACGCCGGTTACTTTAACGCCGGTGCCGGTGGTTCCCACCTGCGTCGCGGCCAGTGACACTTCGCGTCGCGCATAGCCTTCCGTCAGGGCGTTCGCCGTGTTGGACGAAACGACCGATGCTGCCCGCGATACCGCGGTCATCCCTGACAGCGCAGAATTCATCGCGCCGGTTATGCTCATGTCTCAGCCTCCATTTTAAAGGCCGCCGATGAAGCTATCAGCGTTTGATGTTGGTCGTCTCCTGCAGCATCTCATCGACGGTCTGGATGACCTTTGCGTTCGAAGAATAGGCGCGCTGGGTCTGGATCAGGTTGGTCAGTTCGGCGGCAACGTCAGTGGTTGAGCCTTCGCGGGAGTACCCCACCATGGCCCCGGTAGGACCGTCGCCCGCGTCCCACAGGAAGAAAGACCCCGAGCTGGGCGAGACCTGGAAGGTCTGGTTGTTCAGCGCGGTCAGGCCGTTCGGGTTCGGCACATCCACCAGTGGAATCTGATAGACGGTGCGGATGAAGCCGGTGTCATAGGTGGCGCGGACATAGCCGTTCTCATCCACTTCCACCGCCGTCAGGTTCCCCACCGGCGAGCCGTCCTTGTTGATGGCGGTCGGCGCGAAACTGTCGGACAGCTGGGTCAGCCCGTTGGCATCGCCGAGTTTCCCGATGGTCATCGCCAGCGGACCACCCGCCACCTGCAGATCCAGCGTCCCCGTCGTCGAATCATAGGCCGGGCTGGTGCCAACCGGCGTCACCGAGGCCAAGGTACCGCCATTCCCGCGCGTCGCGTCAAAGGTGATCGTGTATTCGCCGATCGTGGCACCCGCCTGCGCCGAATCCTTGATGATCATCGTCCAGGTGTTCGACGCGCCGGTCGCGGGAATCGTCGGCTCAAACGTGATGTCGAGCGTTTCCGAGGTGCCGAGGTTGCCGAAATACTCGACCGACAGCGGCAAAGTATCCCCCGCCGCACCGGATTCGGTGGCGACGGCGGGCAGGTTGACGCCGAGGTTCATCTTGGTCGTCGGGTCACCCGCGGTTTGGTTGGCGTTGATCACCACCGGTTGCAGGCCGGTCACCGTATCGCGCGGCAGCGTCGGGATGGTGCCGTCGGCATTCGCCGGCCAGCCGAGGAGCACAAGGCCCGAGTCGGTCTTGAGCATGCCGTTGGAATCGGTGCGGAACGAGCCGGTGGTGGTCATCATCATCGGCTGATCGCCAGAGATGTTATCCACCGAGGCCGAGGGAATCACCGGCAGCATACCGCGGCCGGAAATCGCGAGGTCGAGGGCGTTGGAGGTCGACACCAGCGACCCGCGCTCTTCGATCAGACGGCTGGTCGAGGCGCGCACGCCGCCAGCCGAATAGGTCCCGGCGCCACGGGATTTGTTGATAACCATGCTCTCGAAATCGGCCGTGGCGCGTTTGTAGCCGTAGGTTCCAGAGTTGGCGATGTTATCAGAAATCGTCGCAAGTCGGGTCGCGTTGGCCGAGAGGCCCGCCACACCGGCATTGAGCGAGGAGGAGATGGACATAGGTTAGCGCCTTTCTGAAGCTGCGTCCGTCGATGGAAGCAATTTGCAGTGCGCACTCTTAAGATCGTCCTAACAGATAAAAGCCTACGGATATTCCGCCGCAGATTGCGCGGCGTCCGGAACAGCAAAGCCCCCGCAAAGAGGCCCGTCAAATACCTGAATACAAAGGGATTATCTCTATGTCAGCGCGGAGTTCTGTCCGACGCCCTGGTTGAAATCACCACGCCCGTTCGCGGGCGGGGCGGCGCCGCTGCCTGCGCCGTGGTTTCCCGGGGCAGCGGCAGCGGCGCAAAGCGATTCTGCGGTGCCTAGAGTTTGGACCGCAGCAAGATCAGCTCAAGCCGGTTGTTGCGCAAAGCCATCGGGTTTTTCACCGCCGGTTGCTGGTCGGCAAAGCCGGTCACCCGCTGCACCCGGTTGGCCGGGAAATTGGCCGCCCCCAGCATCAGGCGGAACTGCTGTGCCCGTGCGGTGGACAGATCCCAGACCGGATTCGCCTTCAGAATTTCGGGGTAAGAGCGCAGATGACCATTCACCGCCACCTTGTTGTCGACGAGGCCAAAAACCCGGCTGAGCATGCCCGCGATTTCCGTGGTGATCCGCGTGGGGACCGCCGTATCGCCTTCAAACAAAGGCTCATTTTCCAGATCGAAGAATTCGACAATCAGCCCCTCATCGGTGACGCGGGTGACGATATGGCGGGCCATCTGCTCGCTCACCATCGATTCCCCGCCGATCCCCATCAGGGCCTCGTCGATCTTCTTCTGCACTTCATCAAATTTGCCGTCCTCGGCATCGGGCTTGTCGCTCTCGGTGCCGCTCTGGCCGCGGGCCTGCCGCTCTTCACTGGGCCGCTGCGAGGTGGCGCCGGTGCCCGATTGCGCGATCTGATCTTCGGAAAACACGGAATCGCCGCCAAAAGCGCCTTCACCGCCGCCGGAGATCCGGTTGATCGGCACCGTCGGATTGAAATAATCCGCGATCCCCTTGCGTTGTTTCTCGGTTGTTGCGTTCAGCAGCCACATCAGCAGAAAGAAGGCCATCATGGCCGTCACGAAGTCAGCATAGGCCACTTTCCACGCTCCCCCGTGGTGGCCGCCGCCGGCAACGACTTTCTTTCGTTTGATGATAATCGGTGCCGCGCCATCTCGCGGAGCCATTACTATCACCCCTCTAAATTCACCCAGCCTCCGAGGTAACACGCCCCGCCTTAAAACCGCCTTAACCGATAAAATCCCATGGATTTCTGAGGACAGGGTACCGTCATGCCTTGCGGGCGGTGCGGCGCGGTCTATGTTGAAACGGATGAACCTGCCGCCCGCCGCCCCCCTGTCCCGGACGCCCCTCTCCGCTGCCGAGCGGCGGCAGTTGCTGGCCTGCCCGGAATGCGATGCGCTGCACCATGTCATCCCGCTGGCCCCCGGCGAATCCGCCTCCTGTCAGCGCTGCGGCACGGTGCTGATCGCGCCCCGCCTGCGCTCGGTGGTCGAGGTGATGGCGCTGTCGTTCACCGCGCTGATCCTGATGGCGGCGGCGGTGTTTTTCCCCTTTCTCACCGTCTCGGCGCAGGGGCTCAGCCACACGACATCGGTGTTCGGGGCGGCTATGGCCTATTCCAGCGGCATCCTCGCGCCCTTGTCGCTGGCGGTGCTGGTGATCGTCGTGGCCTTGCCGGTGCTGCGCTTCATTGCCTTGATCTACACGCTCTGGCCGTTGGCACGGGGCCGCCCGCCCTTTGCCCATGCCGCCCGCGCCTTTCGCCTCGCGGGAGAGCTAGAGCCCTGGTCGATGGCCGAAATTTTCGTGATCGGCACCGCGGTGGCGCTGGTCAAGGTTGCCGGGCTGGCGACGGTGGGATTTGGTCCGGCCTTCTGGGCCTTTGCCGCGCTGATCATCGTCACAGCGCTCAAGAACAATTTCCTCAGCCGCTGGGCCATCTGGGAGGCACTCGACCCGCAATGAGCGCGCGCCCCCCATTTCACCCCCCCGTTCTCACCGCGCAGGATGCCGGGCTGACCGGCTGCACCCGCTGTGGCCGCGTCTGGCCGCGCGAAGATCACCGCTGCGGCCGCTGTGGTGCAAAATTGCGGCCGGTGGACGGGCACGGGCTGCAGGCGGTCTGGGCCTGGCTGGTGGCGGGGCTGATCTTTTACATCCCCGCCAATCTCTATCCGATGCTGCGCACCGATCTGATCACCGGGCACAGCCAGAGCACGATTCTGGCCGGGGTGGTTGAGCTGATGGCGCATGGCAATTACGGCGTCGCCACCATCGTCTTTGTGGCCTCGATCGTGGTGCCGATCAGCAAGTTCATCGCCATCACCTATCTCACCCTCGCCGTCGGGCATGAGCGTTCCCGCGGGAACCACCACCACCACCGGCTTTATGAGGTGGTGGAATTTATCGGCCGCTGGTCGATGGTTGATGTCTTCGTGGTGGCCATCCTCTCGGCACTGGTGCAACTGGGCTTTGTCGCCTCGATCCATCCGGGTCCGGCGGCGGTCTCCTTCGCGCTCTCGGTGGCCTTCACCATGCTCTCGGCCCAAAGTATCGACCCGCGCATGATCTGGCGCGGCCCTCCCTCCCCTCTGTCTGCGGAAGACCAGCCCCGATGACCGACACGCCCCCCCACGATCCGCAGTCTGAGACAGCGCAGTCCGAAGCGCAGCAGGGTGCCGCACCGCTGCGCCCGGCCGAGATGGTCCGCAAACCCGCCCGGGCGCCCTTGTGGGAGCGGCTGTCGCTGATCTGGCTGGTGCCGCTGGCGGCGCTGGTGATCCTGTTGGGTGTCGCCTGGTCCACCTGGTCCGACCGTGGCGTGCTGATCGAGATTACCTTTGCCGATGCCACCGGCATCAATCCCGGCGAAACCGCCCTGAAATTTCGCGAAGTCACCGTGGGTCATGTGGAAACTGTCGGGTTCAGCGCCGATCTGAGCGAGGTGGTGCTGGGCGTGCGCGTCAACAAGGACGTCGCCCCCTATATCGACGATCAGGCGCAATTCTGGCTGGTGCGTCCGGAAGTCTCGACGCAGGGCATCTCGCGCCTCGACACCGTGCTCTCGGGGACCTTCATCGACGGCTATTGGGATGCGCAGCCCACACAGCCACAAAGCCGCTTCAAAGGCCTGGACAAGGCGCCGCTGTCGCCCGATCCGACCAAGGGCACCTGGGTGACCGTGGTCGCCGCCGATGCCGGTGGTCTGGCCGAGGGTGCGCCGGTGATTTACCGGGGCCTACCAGTGGGCCGGCTGAGCAACCTGCGCCTCGACCCCGCCGGGGGCGGTGTGCAGGCCGATGCGTTCATTGACGCGCCGCATGACAAATTGCTGACCTCCAGCACCCGCTTTTGGGACACCTCCGGCTTTTCCGTCTCGCTCGGGGCGGGCGGGATCAGCCTGAATGTCCGCTCGCTGGCCTCGCTGGTGCAGGGGGGCGTGGAATTCGCCACGCTGACCTCGGGCGGCACGGCGGTCGAACAGGGGCACAGCTATCAGCTCTACCCCGAAGAACAGGCCGCCAAAGACAGCATCTTTGACACCACCACGGGCAAGCCGGTGCGCTTTGCCCTGCTGTTCGACGAGGCGGCGCGCGGCATCGAACGCGGTGCCAAGGTCACCTTCCGCGGGGTTGAGGCGGGCGAGGTCACCGAGCTGTCGATCCGCATCGACGGCGAGGGCAAGGAACGCAAGGTCCGCCAGCAAATGGTCATCGCCCTCTCGCCCGAGCGGCTGGGTCTGGCGGCGGATGCCGATGCCACGACCGTCACCAGCTTCCTGACCGACGAAGTGGCGGGCGGTCTGCGCGCGCGCATCTCGGGCACCGGCCTCTTTGGCACCACTTTGGTGATCGAACTCACCGATCTGCCCGCCGCGCCCCCCGCGCAGCTGGACAACACCGGCCCGCTGCCGATGATTCCCACCGGCCCTGCCGCGCAAAACGATCTGGCCGCCTCGGCGCAGGGGGTCTTTGCCCGCGTCAACGCCCTGCCGATCGAGGCGGTGATGGACAGCGCCATCCGGATGATGAACTCGATCAGCACCGTGGCCGAAAGCGACGAGACCAAGAAGGTTCCCGCCGAGCTGAATGCGCTGATGTCCGAGCTGAAAACCCTGACGCAGCAGATGAACGAAGGGCAACTGGCCGACCGGACGCTGAAAGCCGTGGATGCGGTGATGCAGGCCGCCGACACCACCTACAGCGTGATGGACGAGGTGCCGCCGGTGATCGCCGAGCTGAAGACCCTGGCCGAGCACGCCAATGAGATCCCGCTGGGCAGCATCGGCACCGAGCTGGACGGGCTTCTGGCCGACCTGCGCGCCACCGTCGCCAGCGCGGAAACCGAGAAGCTGCCCGCTAACCTTTCGGCCGCGCTGGAAGAGACCGCCAGCCTGCTCAAGGAATTGCGCGAGGCGGATGCCGCGAAAAACCTCTCCACCGCGCTGGCCTCGGCGGGGGATGCGGCCACCTCGATCCAAAGCGCCGCCGACCGCCTGCCCGAGGTGACGCAACGTCTGCAAGCATTGCTCAGCCGCGCCGAGTCACTGGTGGCGGCCTACGGCGAACGCTCACCCTTCAACGCGGAAATGGTCAACACGCTCAGCGAGTTGCGCCGCGCCGCCGCCTCCTTCGGGGCGCTGGCCCGCACCATCGAACGCAACCCGCAAGCCTTCATCCTTGGCCGATAGGAGCCCCCCATGAATTCGCGCCTGACGCCCCTTTTGCTCATCGCCCTGCCCACCCTGTTCGCCGCCTGCTCGAACCCCGAGAAGACGGCGCAATATCCGCTGACGCCCTCGGCGGTGGTTCAGGATCTGCCCAACCGCCTCGGCCGCACCGAATTGCGCGAGGTGTCGCTGCCGCAATATGCCGCCGGGCAAGAGGTGGTGTTCCAGACCGCCGATGGCGCTTTGCGCTCGACCCCCGACAACATCTGGGCCGATGCGCCGACCCGCGCGGTCACGCAACTCCTGGCCAGCCAGATCTCAGGCCGCTCCGGCGCCACGGTAATCGCCGAGCCTTGGCCGCTGGCAGAGGGGCCGGACCGGCGGCTGGAGGTGCGGGTGTCGGAGATGCTGCCGGGCGCCGACGGCCAGTTGCGCCTTGCCGGGCAGTATTTCGTGGCACCCACCGATTACACCGGGCGCGACATCGTGCGCGGCTTTGACATCCGGGTGCCGCTGGCGGGCGAGGGGCCGGCCGCGATTGCCGCGGCGCAGACCGAAGCGGTCAGCCAATTGGCCGCCCGCATCGCCCGGCTCGACTAACGGTCGAGCCGCAGAACCCGGTCCAGCGACAGGGGGCCGGGTCCGCGCGCGATGATCCACAGGAAGGCAATCGCCCAGAGGCCATGCGTCAGATAGGCGTCGGGATAGACAAAGACCTCGATCACCAGCGTCATCCCCAGCAGCCCCAGCGCCGAGAGCCGGGTGAAGAGGCCGAGCACCAGAAGCACCGGGAACAGATGCTCGGCGGTGACGGCCCCCACCGCCGCCCAATCCGAGGGGATCAGCGGCAGCGCATATTCCTCTTTGAAAAGATACCAGGTGCTGGCCTTGATGTGGAACCCCTCCACCTTGGTCTGGCCCGATTGCCAGAAGATCACCGCCGGGATCACCCGCGCGAGCGTTTGCGGCAAAACCTCTGGCAGGGCCGAGAGGAGCCGATTGAGGCGGATTAGGGTCGATTTCAGCATGGGATCACTCCACCTCACAGGTCACGATCAGTTCGGCCGCCAGCAGATGGCCCAGCAGCGGCGCGGGGTCAAAGCCCTCCGGCACGGCGGTGCCAAGCGGGTGCCCCGCCTGCAGCGCCAGCAAAAAGCCCGCCTCCTGTGGCGACAGCAGGCGCACCGGCACCTCCCACCCGACACGGGCGATCATCACCTGATCCGGCCCCCAATCCCCGGGCTTCGGCGCGGGTGGCCCATCCGGCTGCTGCGCGGCCCAGATCCGCCCGGCGGGATGCGCGAGGCTGAGGATCTGCACCGAGGGATGCAGGCCCAGCCGCAGCGCCGCCGGATCGGGGGAAGCGGCGAGCGCGGCAGGGTCAATCCCTGCCATATCGGCGGCATGATAGGCCCGGCCCCGGGCGAGTTCGATCCGCGCGACATCGCCCAGATAGGGCAACGCCGCCAAGGGGGGAAAGCCCTCCAGAAATTCGGGAAAGGCGCCGCCATAGAGCTGCATCACCGGGCTTTGTGGCGGATGCGCCGCGATGAAAACCGGGGCCATGGCGGCAAAGAACTCTGCCCCGACCAGTCTCTCCACCGCCGGAAACCGCGTCCTCAGCGCCTCGATCAGACCGTGCATGACATTGTTGCGGTAGACGCCAAAGCGCCGCGCGGCCTCATCCGGGGCCCGGGCGGTCAGGCCGGGGGGCAAGTGCCCCTGCGCAAGCCCCTGACGAAAGGCGGTGGCAAAACCCGCGTGCCCCTCAGGATGCACGGACATGGCCCAGCCTCGCACGCTCGAGAATGCCAAAGGCGCGTTCGGCCTCGGCCAGCAAGACGGGGAAGTCGGGCACGTCATTGTCCCATTCCACCAGGCTCGGCAGAGCGCCGAATTTCGTCACTGTTTCGGCGTAAAGCGTCCAAACCGGATCCGCCACCGCCGCCCCATGCGCGTCGATCAAAAGCGAGCCGGAGGGCAGCTCCTCTTCCTCATGGCCTCCCAGATGCAGCTCGCCCACGGCGAACATCGGGAAGGCGTCGAGATAGGTGCGCGGATCGCTGCGGTGGTTCGTACAGCTCACAAAAACATTGTTGATGTCGAGCAGAAGGCCACAGCCGGTGCGCGCGGCAATCTCGGCCAGAAACGCGGTTTCCGGAATCTCGGATTGTTCGAACAGCACATAGGTCGCCGGGTTTTCCAGCAGGATTTTGCGGCCCAAAGCCTCCTGCAGCTGATCGATGTGATCACAGACAATCCCCAGCGTTTCGGGCGTGTAGGGCAACGGCAGCAGGTCGTTCAGAAATTCGCCACCATGGCTCGCCCAGGCCAGATGCTCCGAGAAACTCTCGGGCTGATAGCGGTCGTTCAGGGCGCGCAGCCGGGCGAGGTGGTCGCGGTCCAGCGGATCGGGGCCGCCGATCGACAGGCCCACCCCATGCAGCGACAGCGCGTAATCCGCCCGCAAGGCGGTCAGCATCGCATGCGGCGGCCCGCCCGCGCCCATGTAATTCTCGGCATGCACCTCAAAGAAACCCAAGGCCGGGCGCATCTCGCGGATCGCGGCATAATGTTGGGGCTTGAACCCCAGTCCGGGCAGCGGCGGCAAAGACATCAGAGCACCTCGTCAGCATGGATTTCAGGAAGGTTAGAGACGTTTTGGGGGCGCAGCACGCCACGCCCCCAAAGCTGTGACCGGGTTCAGCGCAGCTGATTACATCTTTTTCGCTTCAAGCGAGCCCATGCCATGCGGGGTTTCCATCGTCACGCAGGTGCCGGCGGGCACCAGTTTGAACGCATTGCCCTGATAATCCATCGTGGCCGTCCCGGCGCAGGTGGTGCCGGGACCGGCCGCGCAATCATTCTCGTCGGCCATGGCCACGCCGAAGCATTTCTCCATCGCCGTATCATCGGCGCGGGCAGCACCGGCCAGGCTCAGCGCGGTGGTCAGGGCAGCAGCGAGGCTCAGAGCGGTTTGGGTCTTGGTCATGGTACTCTCCTGTCGGATGTGTTGGGGAACCGTCATCGGCTCCATGACAGACCATTCGCCGACCCTGCCCCCGACGTTACAGCGATCACGCATCCGTGAACGCAAAAAGCGGGATATAATATTTTTGCCGCAGGCTGTAACACTCAGGCGCGGTTGCACGAAATGCAGGGGTGATGATGCACGATCGACAGGCTGACTGGGCTGCACTGCTGCGGGCCGCCAATGGCGGCGACGCGCGGGCCTATGCGCAGTTCCTGCAGTTGGTCGCGCCGGTGATCCGCACCGTGGTGCGGGGACGCGGGGCGGGTCTCGGCGCCGAGGAATGCGAGGATATCTTGCAAGATGTCCTGCTGGCCCTGCATCTCAAGCGCCACACCTGGCGCGAGGAAGAGCCGGTTGCGCCCTGGGTCTATGCCATTGCGCGACACAAGGTGGTGGATGCGTTCCGCAAACGCGGGCGGCGGATTTTCGTGCCGATCGAGGATTTCGCCGAGGTGCTGCCCGCCGCCCCCGAAGCGGATCCGACCGAACGCGCGGATATGGAGCGGATGATCGCCCATCTTGAGCCGCGCGCGGCGGATGTGGTGCGCGCCATCGGGCTGGAGGGCGAGAGTATTGCCGACACCGGTCGGCGGATGGAGATGACGGAAGGTGCGGTGCGGGTGGTCCTGCACCGCGCACTGAAGCGGCTGGCGCTGCTCAGGGAAAGGTATGTGGAATGAAAACCGAGGATCTGATTGCGACGCTGGCGCAGGACAGCCGGGCCCAGAGCGGCCTCGGCCCGGTTCTCGCACGGACACTTCTGGCCGGGCTGGTGCTGTCGATCTGCGTCTTTTCCCTGACGCTCGGGTTGCGGCACGGTCTGGGCGCGGCGCTGATGGCGCCGCTGACGCTGCCGAAGGTCATTCTGCCGCCGCTGACCGCGCTGACCGCCCTCGTGCTGGTGGTGCGGCTGGCGCATCCCATCGCGCGGGTCGATGGATTGCGCGCGGTGCTGCGCGGATTGGCAGCGGCGGCGGTGCTGATGCAGATCGCCGCGCTGATCACCACGCCGCGTGCCGATTGGGCGGCGGCCTTTCTCGGCGGCAATGATCTCTGGCCCTGCCTCGTCAGCGTGCCGCTCCTGTCGCTGCCGATGCTGGCGGGGCTGATGATCGCGTTGCGCCATGGCGCGACGCTGGCGCCGCGCGCCACCGGCGCCGTGGCGGGTCTTGCGGCCGGGGCGATGGGCGCGTCGATCTATGCGCTGCATTGCCCGGAGGACAGCCCGCTGTTCTACGCCACCTGGTATTCGGTGGGCATTGCGCTAATCACCATGCTCGGCGCATTTCTCGGGCCGAAACTGCTGCGCTGGTAAGCGCGCGCATCAGTCGGGACGCGGCCAGAGCGCCCCGACGAAATCCGCGTGCAGGCTGCCCGGGGCGACCAACAGCCCATTGGCCTGCGCCTTCGGATCGTTGTAGCGGATGGGCTGGCCATTGCGGTCGCTGACGGTGATCCCGGCCCGCTCGGCAATCAGCGCGCCCGCCGCAATATCCCATTCCCAGGCCGCCCGCAGCGAGATGGTCGCGTCATAGCGCCCCTCGGCCACCAGACAAAGCCGCCAGGCGAGGGAGGGGCGAAACACCCGCCGATAGGCAGGCGCCGCCCCCGCCCGCCAATGCGCCGGGTCCTGCGATATTGCCGAGGTCAGCACCTGCGCGCCCTCGAGTGCCCGCGGCACCGCCCCGGTCATCGGTTCGCCATTGAGCAGCGCCGGACCCCCGATTGTGGCGGTATAGAGCAGATCGCGCAGCGGCAGATAGACCACCCCCGCCGTCACCACCCCATCGCGCGCCACCGCCAGCGAATGCGCGAAACTGTCCTGGCCGTCGATAAAGGCGCGGGTGCCGTCAATAGGGTCCACAATGAACACCTGCGCGGCGCCCAGCCGCGCGGTGTCATCCGGGCTTTCCTCCGACAGCCAGCCATAATCGGGCCGGGCCGCCTGCAGCTCGGCCTCCAGCATGGCGTTGACCGCCAGATCCGCCTCGGTCACCGGCCCGGCCCCGGCGTCTTTCTCCCAGACCTCCGGGTCGCGCCGCCAAAAGCGTTTGGCAATCTCGCCCGCCGCGCGCGCCGCATCAACGAGCAGCGCGAGATCCTGATCCGGCTCAGGCCCCTGCAAGCGTCAACCCCTCAACCAGCAGGCTCGGCACCACATGGCTCAGATGCGCACGCGCGTCATTGGCCGGGGTGATCCGCAGCAGCATTTCGCGCAGATTGCCCGCCACGGTGCATTCGTTCACCGGATAGGTGATCTGGCCATTCTCCACCCAAAAGCCCGACGCACCGCGCGAATAATCCCCGGTGGTGGCGTTGATCGAGGAGCCGATCATCGAGGTGATCAAGAGGCCGGTGCCCATCTCGGCCAACAGCGCCTCGCGGGTTTTCACCCCCGGCGTCAGCATGATGTTCGACACGCCCGGACTGGGCGGCGAGGAGGTGCCGCGCCCGGCACTGGCGGTGCTCTCCATCCCCAGCTTGCGCGCCGTTGCAAGGTCGAGGGTCCAGCCGGTCAGCACACCGTTCTCCACGATCAGCCGCTGCCGGGTCGCCAGCCCTTCGGCATCAAAGGGGCGCGAGCCTGCGATGCGGGGCCGCAGCGGATCCTCCAGGATCGAGAGCCCTTCGGGCAGCACCTGCTGGCCCAAGGCATCGCGCAGCCAGCTGCCGCCGCGCGCAATCTGTGCGCCATTGGCCGCGCCCAAGAGATGACCGATCAAGCCGCCCGCGATACGCTCGTCATAGAGCACCGGATAGGCACCAGTGGGCGGCTGCTTGGCACCCCGCCGCTCCACCGCGCGGGCACCCGCCAAAAGGCCAATCCCTTCGGCATCCGGCAGATCGGCCTGATATATGCGGCTCTCAGCGGCCCAATCGCGCTCCATCTCCAGCCCTTCGCCGGAAATGGCAACGGCAGAGATCGAGCGGGACGAGCGGCCATAGCCACCGGAAAACCCGTTGGAGGCCGCCAGATGCAACCGGCGCCGCGAATAGCTGGCCGAGGCGGATTGCACCTGCGCCACGCCTGCCACCGACAAAGCGGCCGCCTCGGCACGCCGGGCGTCCTCCTCCAGATCCGCCGCCGCAGGTTCGGCGCTGGTATCTTCCATTTCAAGCGCGGCCAGATCCCAGCCCTGCGCCAGTTGCGCGGGCTCGGCCAGGCCCAGCCATTTGTCCTCGGGCGCCTCACGCGCCATCGCCACCGCGCGCTCGGCCATCTCTTCGATGGTGCGCGCGGAAATGTCCGAGGCGGAAACACAGGCCTGACGGCCGCCGATCAGCACCCGCAGGCCAATCTCAACCCCCTCGGCGCGTTCCGCCTGCTCCAGCGCGCCCGCGCGCACATCGATCGAGACCGCGCGGCCATCGACCGCCATCGCATCCGCCGCCGTGGCACCCGCACGTTTCGCCGCCGCCAAAAGCGCCTCGGTCAGGGAGGAAAGCCGGTCGTCCTGCATCGTCATCTCCGTTCCGGGGTCTGGCCCCGTTGTCGCTCGCCAGAGGCACGGCCATGAAAAAGCCGCCCGGCATCACCGGGCGGCCAAGGCCCCTCCGGGACCCCCTTATTGCAGGCGCTGGCCGTTGGCGTAAAGCCCGCCGTCGTCGCGCATCTCGATCTTTGAGGTCAGCACGTCATCCCCGGCCGGAACCGCGAACAGACCCAGCATCATCCGCGCGCCCATCGCCTGTTCGTCGGGCAGCAGGGCCATCGCCACCAAAGTGTCGATCAGCTTGTTGCCACCAACCAGTTTCAGATCCACCGCGCCCTTCGGCATCGGCATCCCCATCGAATTGTCAAAGGTCGCCGCCCCGGTCCCGGTCAGCGAGGCCCCCGCCGCCGTCACTTCCAGCGTGTTCAGCGTGGCGCTCTGCGGCTCAAACGGCGAGCTTTCCAGCGCAGTCATTTCTTCCGGGTTGAAGAGATTGGCGGTCAGTTTCGCCTTGCCCGACAGATCCACATGCAGCGTCGCCGGATCATGCGGCAGCTGGCCCGACGGGTCGAACATGCCCCAGATCTGATCCGACAGGCTCAGCCCCGCCAGTTTCAGCACCAGCGCCATATCCGCAGGTTCCTCGCTGGCCGAGAGCGGCATGGCGATCTTGAACGCCGCATCGTCGAGGCCGAAGGAGATCGGGAACGGCAGTTGCGCGGTGGTCAGCTCGGCCTTGGTGCCCTTGGCGCTGGCATCATAGGTCATCCCCGCGGAGGAGAGATCCATCATAAACGCGCCGCTCTCGCCGCTCGAACTCATCGTGCCCTTGCCCTCGGCACCATCGAAATTCGCCGACATCGTCGAAGCGCCATAGGCCAGGCTGGCCGACATGGCAAAGCCTGCCTCCAGCGCCGGACCGAAATCGGCCATATCAAGCCCTTCGGGCAGCGACATGTCGCTGGTGATTTTGACGTCTTTGGCATTGGCGGTCATGTTGATCGTGCTGTTGGCCTCGGGGTCAGCACCCGAAACCGTCAGATCGGCGCTGGCCGCGGTCATGTCCGAGGTGATCGATTGCGCCTCATCATCCGAGGCCATCGTGTAGGTGCCGACAATGCCGTTCATCGCAAAGCGCATCTTGGCGGGCACATCGGTTTCGACCGCTTCAAAGCCGGTCATTTCCACCGCCACCTCATCGGCCTTCATCGCATAGGAAATATCGCCGACCTCACCCGAGGCGGTCATTTTCAGACCCTGCTGCGCGATCATCATCTCGGTGTTGATCGGGTCGCCGTCCGGGACTTCGGTCTTGCTGGTCATCGGCATCTGGTTCGACAGGGTCACTTCCACCGTGCCGTCGCCCATTTCCTTCATCCGCGCTTCGGGAATGGAGATCTTCGTCTCGGTGCGGACCTTTTCGGAGTTGGTTTCCCCAATCTCGGAGACCATGGACAGATCGATATCGGTGAGCACCAGCGTGTCGCCCATCATCTTGTCCGAGGCGGTGTTCACCTCATAGCCGAGCGCGGTGTAGTAATCGACCCAGCTCTGCCAGACCTCATCTGCGGTGACAGCAGCAGCGCCTGCCCCCGGCAAGAGCATTGCTGAAAGCGCCGCGATGGCGACGGTCGATTTCCACTGTACCATGATGAACCCCGGGTTCTAAGAATGTATTCGGCGACAGCATCCCGCGTGCCGGTGAAATGGTCAAGGGCAGGTCGTGCGCGCAGGCCGACAAGGTAAGGAATACCGGATGATCAACGTGACAAAGACCCCGGGGCTCTGGACCGTCCAGCTCGACCGTCCGGACAAGGCGAATGCCCTGACTTCCGCCATGTTAGAGACGTTGATCGACGCATTTACCGCGGCAAAACAGGCGCAAATCAACGCGCTGATCCTGACCGGCAGCGGCAAGGTCTTCTCGGCGGGGGCCGATCTGGCGGAGGCACATGCGGGCCTTGCCACCTCGGATCTGTGGGAGCGCTTGTCAGGCGCCGTCGCGGATCTGCCCGCGCTGACGATTGCCGCGCTGAACGGCACGGTGGCGGGTGGCGCCCTTGGCATGGTTCTGGCCTGCGACCTGCGCCTCTGCGTGCCACAGGCGAATTTCTTCTATCCGGTGATGAAACTCGGGTTTTTGCCGCAGCCCTCCGATGCGCGGCGCATGGCGCGGCTGATCGGCCCCGCCCGCACCAAATGGATCCTGATGGGCGGGCAGAAAATCACGGCCGATACCGCCCGGGACTGGGGATTGGTGGAGGCGATCGCGGCCGCGCAGGATCTTGAAGCACAGGCACGCGGTCTCGCCGAAGCGGCGATGGCGGCACAGCCCGCGCTGGTGGCGGGCATCAAGCAGCTTGTGCCATAGGACCCGAGGCCGGGCCAGCAAATGGCCCGACCGCGCAGTCCCGCACACACCACAGCGCAGGTATCAGGCGTAGACCGCCTCTTTGCCGAAATGTTTGGTCAGCATGTAATAGACCACCGCGCGGTATTTGTTGCGCTCCGACTTGCCATAGGTCTCGATCACGGCGTGAATGGCATCCATAAGCTCCGGCCCATCCTTCAGGCCCAGCTTCTTGATGAGGAAATTGGTTTTCACCGTTTCCAGCTCTTCCGATTGGCTGGCCGCCACCGTCGAGGCATCATCGTTGTAGATGGCCGGGCCACAGCCGATGGTCACCTTGGTCAGCAGGTCCATGTCGGGACTCATCCCGCATTTCACTTTCAGATCCTCGGCGTATTTCGCGATCAAATCGTCCCGTTTTCCCATCGTTCCTCACCTTTCGTTCTGCCCACTCTGGCGCAGGAAGGTTAGGACGAAGGCCCCGCCCGTTCAAAGCGAAAACTTACCTGAGCGTCACCCCATCGCGGGCGCCATGCCGGGTTTTCGCGTCATAATTGCGTTCTTCGGCAGCAATACGCGCAAAAATCGGCCCGGTATTGCGACACCGTGCCGCCTGAACGGCGCGGCGGGCCTTCGCGCCCAGCGCCGCATGGCCCTGCTCATGCTGCTTCAACGCGGCAAGCATCGCCTGCCAGCGCAGGCGCAGCGCGCGCGGCATCGCCTCGGGGCGCAGATGCTCGGGGAGGGTATAGCTGACCGTCAGGCTGACCTGGCAACCCGGCGTCCAGTCGACATGCCAGGTGGTATAGGCCCAGAACCCTTTCGGGCCCCGGGCCTGCATTTCTTCTTCCAGCCCCGCCGCTGTCAGCGCCGAGACCGGATAGTGCCGCGTCACCACGCGGTCCTCTGCCCGCGCCACAAGGGGCGCGAGCATCAGAACCAGCAAAAGTGCCGCGCGGCGCATCAGTAGCGGTAATGTTCGGCCTTGAACGGGCCGTCGACGGTCACGCCAATATAGGCCGCCTGATCCGGGCGCAGCTGGGTCAGCTTGACACCGATCCGGGCCAGATGCAGACGTGCGACCTTCTCATCCAGCGCCTTCGGCAGGATGTAGACGCCCGGCTGATATTCCGCGCCTTTGGTCCAGAGCTCGATCTGCGCCAGCACCTGATTGGTAAAGCTGGCCGACATCACGAAAGACGGGTGACCGGTGGCATTGCCGAGGTTCAACAGGCGGCCTTCGGACAGAAGGATGATCCTGTTGCCCGAGGGCATTTCGATCATGTCCACCTGATCCTTGATGTTGGTCCATTTGTGGTTCTTCAGCGCCGCGACCTGAATTTCATTGTCGAAATGGCCGATGTTGCCGACGATGGCCATGTTCTTCATCTCGCGCATATGCTCGATGCGGATCACGTCCTTGTTGCCGGTGGTGGTGACGAAGATGTCGGCGTCCGCCACCACATCTTCCAGCACCACCACTTCAAACCCGTCCATCGCCGCCTGCAGCGCACAGATCGGGTCGACTTCGGTCACTTTGACGCGGGCGCCGGCACCTTGCAGCGAGGCAGCACAGCCTTTGCCCACATCGCCATAGCCGCAGACCACGGCAACCTTGCCCGCCATCATCACATCGGTGGCGCGGCGGATGCCGTCGACCAGCGATTCCTTGCAGCCGTATTTGTTGTCAAACTTCGATTTGGTGACGCTGTCGTTCACATTGATCGCCGGGAAGGGCAGCAGGCCCTTTTTGTGCAGATCATAGAGGCGGTGCACGCCGGTGGTGGTCTCTTCCGACACACCTTTGATCGCATTGCGCTGTTTGGTGAACCAGCCCGGCGAGGCTTTCAGACGTTTCTTGATCTGGTTGAACAGGCAGACTTCCTCGTCGCTCGTCGGCACTTCGATGATATCCGTCTCACCGGCCTCAACGCGCGCGCCGAGCAGGATGTACATGGTGGCATCGCCGCCATCATCGAGGATCATGTTGCAGGTGCCGCCCTCGCCGCCGAACTGGAAGATCTGGTCGGTATAGGCCCAGTAATCCTCCAGCGTTTCGCCCTTGATCGCGAAAACCGGCACGCCCGAGGCGGCAATCGCTGCCGCCGCATGATCCTGGGTCGAGAAGATGTTGCACGAGGCCCAGCGCACATCCGCACCCAGCGCCGTCAGCGTCTCGATCAGCGCGGCGGTCTGAATGGTCATGTGCAGCGAGCCCGCGATACGGGCCCCCGCCAGCGGCTTGGTGGTGCCGTATTCTTCGCGCAAAGCCATCAGGCCCGGCATTTCGGTTTCGGCAATGTCGAGCTCTTTGCGGCCATAGGCGGCGAGCGACAGGTCTTTGACGATATAATCGGCCATCACGGATTCCTCTGAAAAGTTGCAGCCGACTTAACACCGCAAGCGTTTCAGAGCAATGAACGCAGGTCGTTTACATCATCATCCCGGGCTGCGACAGGATCTCATCGGCGCTGCGCGTCGGGTTCCAGCCGGTCCCCGAGGAAATCACACAGGCCTTGCCGTCGCGGCGGGTGTAGACCACCGTCCAGGTGCCCATTTCTTCCGAAGCCCAGAGCGCCACCGAGGTGCCATCGTCCCGTGCCTGTTCGGCGGTGGGATGTTCGGCAAAATCATGGTCCAAAGTGTCGGTCAGCACGGATTTCGCGTCACAATAGGGCTCATCCGCGCCCGGATTCTGATCGGCCGTTGCCACGGTATCATAGACCGAGAGGTCTTGCGGCACCGGCAGCGCATCCGACCCGCCCGGCATCGCCGCATAGCTTTGCAGCGGTTTGTCTTCGGTGGCAGAGCGGCCCGGATCGGCCCAGACTATGGCGGATGCGGCAAAGACCGCGGCAAAAGCCGTCACTGCCAACAGGGGATTCAGATTTTGGGTACGGGGCATCACATGCACCTTTCCACGCAAAGGCGCCGCGGCGCCGGTTACCGCATCAACGTGCGCGGGGCGCTGAAAGTTCCCGTTTCCGGCCCGATCACAGCCTGTTTACAGGCAGAGCGCGATTGCCTATCGCTGGGGCGACGGGAAAATCTGCCCCTCCTCGCCACCAGCCACCGGGATCTGCCGCATGGTTCTGTCTGCCCCCGCCGATGTCAGCGCCGCCCTTCTGGTGCAGCCATGAGCCGCGCCTGGCAACGCATGCTCTCGGGCCGCAGGCTGGACCTGCTGGACCCGACGCCGATGGACATCGAAGTCGAGGATATTGCGCATGGTCTGGCCTTTGTGGCGCGCTGGAACGGGCAGACGCGCGGCGACTGGCCCTATTCAGTGGCCGAGCATTCGCTTCTGGTCGAACAGATCTTTGCCCGCGCCCATCCCGGGATCGGGGCACGCTGGCAACTGGCCGCGCTGCTGCATGACGCGCCGGAATATGTGATCGGCGACATGATCAGCCCGGTCAAGGCCGCGATTGGCCCGGGCTACGGCGAGCTGGACGCCCGGCTGACGGCAGCCGTCCACCGCCGCTTTGGTCTGCCCGCCACCCTGCCCGCCGCGATCAAAAAGGCGATCAAGGCGGCGGATACCGTCTCGGCCTGGCTGGAAGCGGTGCAGATCGCGGGATTTTCGGAAGCTGAGGCGAACCGGCTGTTCAAGAAACCCGATCCGGTGCTGTTGCGGGGCCTGAGCATCCGTCTGCGCCCGCCCGCCGAGGTGCGCGCCGATTTTACGGCGCGCCACCGTGAATTGTTGGCGGCGATCCCCGCCGCCTGACCGGATCAGCCCGCGAAGCGGACGGTCTCGCGGCGATGGGTCTGCGGGGTGGGGCGTTGACCGCCAATGGCAAGAGCCATTACTTCTGCTATGAGTCTGAACATCTCTAATCCCTCCGTTGATGGAGCTTTCGCGGCGCTTTTAAGCTGATATTCCGTGGATCTGCGAGTCATTAAAACTGACGATATGAAAGGCAGGCTATCACATGGCCGAGATTGACTGGCGACAGATGCCCGCGCTGGCCGCGCTGCGGGCCTTTGCGGCGGCTGCGGCGCAGGGTGGGTTCAGCGCCGCCGCGCGTCAGCTGAACGTCACCCCCGCGGCCGTGGCGCAGCAGGTGCGCGCGCTGGAGGCCGAGCTGGGCGTGGCGCTGGTCTGGCGCGACGGCCGCGGGCTGCGGCTGACACCGGAAGGCGAAAAACTGGCGGCCAGCCTCTCGGAGGGATTTGCCACAATCCAAAGCGGGCTTGCCGCCGCGCGGCAGGGCGCGGGGCCGCGTCCGCTCTCGGTTACGCTGCCCCCCGCCTTTGCCACGCAATGGCTGATGCCGCGGCTGGGGCGGTTCTGGAAGGCGCATCCCGATGTGGCGCTGTCGCTGCTGCCCGATCACCGGGTGCTGGATTTGCGCGCCGAAGGGGTGGAGCTCGGCATCCGCTACGGCGACGGCCATTGGCCCGGGGTCAGCGCGGAGTTTCTGACCCCGGCCCATTACATCGTGGTGGCGGCGCCTGACCTTCTGACGGGAACATTGGCGGGGCGGCAGCTCAGCCCGGCCGATATGGCGGCCCTGCCCTGGGTGCGTGAGCGCGACTGGCCCGAACAGACGCAATGGCTGGAGGCGATCGGCCTCGATCCGAAACAGCTGCGCTTCACCGAATTTCCAACCGAGGAACTGGCCCTTGAAGCGGCCCGGCAGGGTTTCGGACTGCATGTCGAAAGCGCCACCTTGATCGAAGCCGATCTCAACGATGGCACTTTAATAAAAGTGCATGATTTCAAAAGCGATGCCTTGGGATATTATATCGTTTCCCCCACCGGACTCCGGCGGCCGGCAGCACAGGCATTTGTACAATGGCTGAAGGCCGAGGTTTGAACCCCGGCCTTCTTGTTCCCCTCGTGCAGATCATTCAGATCGCGAGGTCTTCCAGACTTTTTCCGCTCTCCAGTGCAGCCTGCACCCAGCGCGGCTTGCGGCCCCGCCCGGTCCAGGTTTCCGAGGAATCCGCCGGATTGGCATATTTCGCCTCAGCAGGTTTACGCTTTTTCGCAACAGAGATACCGGTCAAATCAGCCAGAGAGAAACCCATTTTTTGGGCGACTTCTTCCAGCTCAACAAGCGCTTCTTGCTTCCTGCGGTCTTCATAAGTGCTGATCGCCTTTTCGACGCGCACTTTCAGATCGCGAAGCTCTTTCAGAGCCATTTGTTCGAGATTGATCGTCATCACGCTTCCTTAAATAGTGATCAGCCTCATATTCCAATGAATCCGAGAGAGTACAACATGTTTTAAAGGCCGTGCGCCCATTCAAACTATTTCGGGCTACGTTTGGCCAAAATCCGCTGCAATGTCCGGCGATGCATATTCAGGCGCCGGGCCGTTTCCGAAACATTGCGGTCGCACAATTCATAGACACGTTGAATATGCTCCCACCGCACCCGATCTGCCGACATCGGATTTTCCGGCGGCGGCGGCAGCGCTTCGCCTTTGGCCAGCAAAGCGTTGGTGATGTCATTGGCGTCGGCGGGCTTGGACAGATAATCTGTGGCGCCGATTTTCACCGCGGCCACCGCGGTGGCAATCGCCCCATATCCGGTCAGCACCACGATCCGCGCATCGGGGCGCCGGTCCCGCAACGCCTCAACCACATCGAGGCCATTGCCATCCTCGAGCCGCAGGTCAACCACGGCATAGGCCGGCGCCGCGCTGCGCACGATTTCCTTGCCTGCGGCGACCGTTTCCGCGGTCAGCGGCGCAAAGCCCCGCTTTTCCATCGCGCGCGCCAGACGGGTGAGAAAGGGCAGATCATCATCCACCAGCAACAGGCTGCGGTCGGGGCCGAGTTCGGCAAAATCATCATCGGCCATGGTCTGCTCCTCGCATGGTTTGGACTTATCTAGAGTGTTGCGGACTGCGGGTCAAATTTGCGCCGTCCTGCCCCGGTTTTGGCCTAGCCCGCGCGTTTCACCGCCGCCGTATAACAGGCCACCGTATCGGCCATTTGCTCGGGCGTGGTGTCCCGGTTGAAATATTCAACAAAGCCGCGCTGGGGGAACATCAAATAGGTGTAGGTGGTGTGATCGACCAAATAATAAGGATCGGTGGTATCGCCGATATGATAATAGACTTTGTAGGCTTGGGCGGCCGCCTTAATCTGCTCGGGCGTCCCGCTGAGCCCCAGCATCCGCGGATGCATGGCATCCGTAAAGTCGCGCATCACCTCCGGCGTATCGCGTGCCGGATCCACCGAGATGAAGACGGGCGTCGCCTGAATGCCGCGCTCTTCCAGCAGGCTGGTTGCCTCAGCGTTGCGGGCATTGTCCAGCGGGCAGACATCCGGACAGGAAGTATAGCCGAAATAGACCAGCGTCGGCCCGGTGATCACGTCCTGATCCGTCACCGTCGCACCGTTCTCATCGGTCAGGGTGAACGGCCCGCCGATTGCAGCAGCCCCGCCCGCCACCGCCCCTTTGGCGCATTGGGCGAACAGATCAGACCCGTCGGACCGCGTGGCGTACCAACTCGCCCCCAGCAATACGGCCAGAACTGCCACTGCGCCGGCGGCATAGCTGCGCGTTGAAATCGCCATGAGAGATGTCCTTTTTTGGGTCGAGCATTGATTGCTCAAACCGCTGGGTTTATCAATGCAAGACGCTGAAATGCGACAACTGACCTCAGTCACAAGATGGCGACCGAGCGGCCGCGGAAAGGCAAAACATGCGTTCTGAGGCCCCGTTGCGAATGACCCATGATCCGCAACCCCGCGAAATGCACAGCGAATGGGTGCGGATGCGGACGCTGATCCTGTTGCGATGGGCGGCGATCACCGGCCAATTGGCCGCGATCATTGTGGCGGTGACCCGCTATGACATCATGCTGGATCTGCCATTGTGTCTGGCGGTGGTGGGGGCGGCGATTGCGGCCAATCTGGTGTCGATCTTTCTGTTTCCGGAAAACCGCCGCCTGACCGAGAACGAGGCCGCCGCCACATTGTGTTTCGACATCACCCAACTCGCGCTGTTGCTGGCGCTGACCGGTGGCCTGAACAATCCCTTCGCGGTGCTGATCCTCGCCCCGGCCACGATCGCCGCCACGGCGCTGCGCACCAATGCCACGATTTATCTGGTGGCCGCGACCATTGTGATGATCACCGCCGTTGCGATCTTTCACCTGCCCCTTGTCACTTTGGGTGGCGAGGAAATCTCGGTTCCCGCGGATTTTGAATTTGGCTTCTGGCTGGCCATCGTGATCGGCGTGGTTTTCATGGGGCTTTACGCGCGGCGCATCGCCTCTGAGATCCATTCCATGGGCGATGCCCTTCTGGCGACGCAAATGGCGCTCTCGCGCGAGCAAAAGCTGACCGATCTGGGCGGCGTGGTGGCGGCGGCGGCGCATGAACTGGGCACCCCGCTCGCCACCATCAAACTGGTCAGCGCCGAATTGGCCGATGAGCTGACCGACCCCGTCCACCGCGAAGATGCGCTGCTGATCCGCGCGCAGGCCGACCGCTGCCGCGACATCCTGCAATCCATGGGCCGGGCAGGCAAGGACGACCTGCACCTGCGCACCGCCCCCCTGATGGCGGTGCTGCGCGAGGCGGCAGAGCCGCATCTGGACCGTGGCCGCGAGATTGTGTTTGCCACCGCGCCCGGGGCTGAGCGGCAGCCCACGATCCACCGCCTGCCCGAGCTGATCCATGCCCTGCGCAACCTCATCCAGAACGCGGTGGATTTCGCGCAAACCACGGTATGGGTCGATGCCCGATGGAGCGCGACCGACATCCGGGTGACCATTTCGGACGATGGGCCGGGCTATACGCCCGCTGTGCTCAGCCGCATTGGCGATCCGTTCATCGGCAAACGCCCGGATGAGCGTGAAATCAGACCGCAATACCAAGGCATGGGGCTTGGCCTCTTCATCGCCAAAACATTGCTCGAACGCACCGGGGCACGGCTGATTTTCGGCAATGGTGCTGATCCGTTCCTGGCGGCCGGTGAGCGGGGTGAGCGCTCGGGCGCTCAGGTCACCCTGATCTGGCCGCGCGAGGCTCTCGTCGCGCCCGAGAGCACCGCTTTGGGTGAAAATCAGCGATTCGAGATTTAAATCTTTCACATAAGTTAATTTTTGCGGCTCACCCCCAGAAAGATTAACGGCGCGTTAACTATTGCGCGCAACACTGACGCGGGGTGTATCGAAGGGACCGGGTGATATGGTCGGTGATTGGTGGATGAACGTCGGCGTGCTGAGCGCCAGCGTTGTGGCAACGTCGGTGGGTTCCGCCGTCATTGCGCTTGCGCTTTTGTCCATGCGCGCGGCGGGGCCCGCCCGCCGCAAGGCCGCCGCCATGCCGCGCCCGGTGCTGGAGGAAACCGCCTTCCTCTTTGACGATCTGGAACTGGTCGATGCCACCGCACCCGCGCGCGCGTTGCTGGACACGGTGCCGGGTGCCGATGGCGACTGGACGCGGCTGACCGCCTATCTCGCGCCTCGGTTCGAGGGGCTGAGCAAAGCGCTCGACCGGCTGCCTGAAATGCACAGCATGACCCTGGTGGGGCCTGAGCGGGAGGACGGCACCGCGCTGCGGCTCAAGGCGGAATACACCAATGGCCTGACCCGGTTGACGCTGATTGATCCCGGCGCCGAGGGGCAGGGCCTTTTGGTCGATGTGCTCTCGCATCGCGCGCTGGAGGAGGAACTGGGGCTGTTGCGTCAGGCATCAGACCGGCTGCCCGCGCTGGCCTGGCGCGAGAATGCGGCGGGCGAGGTCACCTGGGCCAACCGCGCCTATATCCTGCGCTCCGAGGCCTATAGCGCGGGGTCTGACACCTTTGTCTGGCCCTTGCCGCGCATCTTTGAGATTGATCAGAACTCGATCACCTCAACCAAGCCCCGGCGGCTGAAGCTGGAGCAGGGCGATGACAAGAACGCCTGGTATGATTGCCACTCCTATATCCTCGACAAGGGCGTGTTGCATTTCGCGCTGCCCGCCGATGCGATCGTGCGGGCCGAGCGGGCGCTGCGCGATTTCGTGCAGACCCTGACCAAAACCTTTGCCGAATTGCCGATCGGGCTGGCCATCTTTGACCGGCAGCGGCAATTGCAGCTGTTCAACCCGGCGCTGATCGATCTCTTGGGCGTGGCACCGGAATTCATGTCCGGCCGCCCGACGCTTTACGCCTTTCTCGACCGGCTGCGCGAAACCCGGATGATGCCCGAGCCCAAGGATTACCGCAGCTGGCGCCAGCAAATGGCCGAGCTGGAGCAGGCCTCGGCCGCCGGGCACCATTCGGAAACTTGGACCTTGCCCTCGGGCCAGACCTACCGGGTGACGGGCCGCCCGCATCCCGACGGCGCCGTGGCGTTCCTCTTTGAGGACATCAGCTCGGAAGTGTCCCTGACCCGGCGGTTTCGGGCGGAACTCGAACTGGGGCAAGAGGTCATCGACGCGCTGCCACAGGCGATGGCGGTTTTCCTGTCCTCGGGCGAACTGGTCACCTCCAACATCGCCTATACCGAACTTTGGGGGGTCGATCCCGGCGCGACTCTGGGGCAGATGACGGCGATTGACGCCCTGCGCACCTGGCAACTTTTGTCCGAGCCGAACCCGATCTGGGCCGAAGCCCGTGACTATCTGGGCAAAATCGGCCCGCGCACGGTCTGGACCGCCGAGGCGCGGATGCAAGATGGCCGCCGGTTGGGCTGCCGTTTCGCGCCGCTTGCCGGGGGCTCAACCCTGGCCAGCTTCAGCCTGCTCGAGGCGGATGCCCCGGCGGTGCCGAAAACCTCCGGTTTCCTTGAAAGGGACAAAGTCGGCGCCAAGGCCTGAGCACCCTTGCGGCCACGGTCTGGCAGGGTAAAACTGCGCCATGACCACAGCGCATCTCCTCACCCTGCCGCTTGCGGATGCCGAAGCCACCACCCGGCTGGGTCAGTGGTTTGCCGCGCGTTTGCGCCCCGGCGATGTCCTGCTGCTGGCCGGGCAGATCGGCGCGGGCAAAACCCATTTCGCGCGCAGTCTGATCCAGAAACGACTGGCCGATGCGGGGCTGCGCGAAGATGTGCCCTCGCCGACCTTCACTTTGGTGCAGACCTATGACGATGATCTGGCCGAGATCTGGCACGCCGATCTTTACCGCCTGACGCATCCGGATGAGGCGGCGGAACTCGGTCTGGAAGAGGCGTTCGAGACGGCGATCTGCCTGATCGAATGGCCCGACCGGCTGGGCGATATGGCCCCGACATCGGCGCTGCGGCTGGAGTTTACCCTCAGCCAAGGGGGTTATTCGCGTGATCTGGTGCTCTCCGGCCCGGCCGCCTGGGCCGAGCGGATCAAAGGCCTCGCCGATGGGATCTGAAGACTTTCTGCGCGCCGCCGGATGGGGCAGCGCCACCGCAACCCCGCTCGCCGGTGACGCCTCCGCCCGCCGCTATGAACGCTTGATCCGCGGCAGCGACAGCGCCGTCCTGATGCGCGCGCCCGTCGATCCGCGGGAACAGGCCCGTTTCAGCCGCCTGGCCCGCTGGCTGACCGAGCGCGGCTTTTCCGCACCGCAGATCCTCGCCGAAGCCCCCGATCAGGGATTGATGCTGCTCGAAGATCTGGGGGACGATCTCCTCGCCCGGCTGATCGCCGCCGACCCCGCGCGCGAAGGCCCGCTCTACGCCGAGGTCACCGATTTCCTGACCGCCCTGCACCAGCATCCCGCACCGGATTTTGTGGCCCCGCTCGACGGCCCGGCGCTGGGATCACTGGTGCAATTGACACTGGATTGGTACCTGCCCATCGCCGGGGGCAGTGGCTGCACCGCCCTGCCCGCCGCCATCGCCGCACTCTACGAGGCGCTGAACCAAGAGGCTCCGGTGCTGGCGCTGCGCGATTTTCACGCCGAAAACCTGCTCTGGCTGCCTGCGCGGGCGGGCACGGCCTGCCTCGGCCTGCTGGATTTTCAGGACGCTGTCGCCGCGCATCCGGGCTATGACCTGATTTCGGCCCTACAAGACGCGCGCCGCGATGTCTCGCCCGCGGTTGCTGCCCGCGAAATCGCCCGCTACGCCACTCAAAACGGGCTGGATCAGAGCCGTTTTGCGGCGCTCTGCGCGCTCCTGGGCCTGCAACGCAATCTGCGGATTCTGGGCGTCTTCACCCGCCTCTGTCTGGCGATGGGCAAGGCGCAGTACGTCGATCTGATCCCCCGCGTCTGGCGGCATATCCAGCACAATCTGACGCATCCGGGCCTCGCCGAGCTTGCCGCGCTGATGGCGGACATGCCCGCGCCCACCCCCGATATTTTGAACAGGATCCAGGACCAATGCGGCCAACACCCGATGCGCTGATGCTCTTTGCCGCCGGTTTTGGCACCCGCATGGGACCGCTGACCGCGGAACGTCCAAAGCCGCTGATCCCGGTCGCCGGGCGCGCGCTGATCGACCATGCGCTGGATCTGGTGCGCGGCGCCGGGATCGGCACGGTGGTCGCCAACAGCCATTACCGGGCAGAGCAACTCGCCGCGCATCTGGCCGGTCAAAACGTCACTGTTTCACCTGAAATCGCAGAAATCCTCGAAACCGGCGGCGGTCTGCGGCAGGCGCTGCCGCTCTTGGGCGACGGGCCGGTGATGACGCTCAACACCGATGCGGTCTGGACCGGACCGAATGTCCTCACCACCCTGCGCACCGCCTGGCGACCCGAAGCCATGTCCGCGCTTCTGGCACTGGTGCCGGTGGAACGGGCGATGGGCTATCGCGGGGCGGGCGATTTCGCAATGGACGCCGAAGGGCGCATTCAGCGGGGTCCGGGCTATGTCTATACCGGGGCACAGATCCTTGACCCCGGAGGCTTGCACGACATCCCGGAGCGGGTGTTTTCCCTCAACATCCTGTGGGACCGGATGATCGCCGAAGGGCGCGCTTACGGCGTGGTGCATCCCGGCGGCTGGTGCGATGTCGGCCGCCCCGAGAGCATTCCCTTGGCCGAAAGCATGCTGCAGGCCGCGCATGTCTGAACCGCATCTCTTCGCGCTGCCCCCCGGCGTCGATTTCCCAGCCGAACTGGTCGCGGGCCTGATCGAACGGATGGCGGGTCAGCCGCCCGAGGCGATGGCGCGGGTTGAGCTCTATCTCAACACCAGCCGCATGCTGCGCCGCGTGCGCGAGGCGTTTGACCGCCACGGCACCCGCTTTTTGCCGCGTCTGCGGCTGATCACCGACCTTGGCCGCGATCCGCTTTCGGGCCTCGCCCCCGCCGTGCCGCCACTGCGCCGCCGCCTTGAGCTGGCCCAACTGATCGCGCAACTGGCGGAAGCGCAGCCGGATTTCGCCCCCGGCGCCGGGCTTTATGCGCTGGCCGACAGCCTCGCCGATCTCATGGCCGAGATGCAGAGCGAGGGCGTCGATCCCGCGACGTTGGAGGCACTGGATGTCGGTGAACATGCCGCGCATTGGCAGCGCAGCCTTGCCTTCATCCGCATCGTCGCGCGGTATTTTGAGGCCGACAGCCTGCCCGATCCTGCCGCGCGCCAGCGCCGCGTGGTCGAGGCTCTGGCGGAACGCTGGGCCATCTCACCGCCCGCGCATCCGGTGATCATCGCCGGCTCCACCGGCTCGCGCGGGGCCACGCAGCGCTTCATGCAGGCGGTGGCGGCCCTGCCGCAGGGCATGGTGGTGCTGCCGGGGTTCGATTTTGAGCAACCCGAGAGCCTGTGGGACGCGCTCACCGCCGGGCCGGTCCCCGCCGAAGACCATCCGCAATACCGCTTTGTTGCGCTTGCCGGATTGCTGGGGCTTGCCCCGTCCCAGATCGCCCGCTGGCGCGAAACGCGCGAGCCGAGCCCCGGGCGCAACCGCCTCGTGGCGCTGGCGCTGCGTCCGGCGCCGGTCACCGACCAATGGATGCGCGATGGTGCGGGACTGGGCGATCTGATCCCCGCGACCGAAGGGCTGAGCCTGATCGAAGCGCCCGATCCCCGGTCAGAGGCGCTGGCCATCGCGCTGATGCTGCGCGAGGCGGCAGAGCGCGGCACCACGGCGGCACTGGTCACCCCCGACCGGCTGCTGACCCGGCGGGTGGCGGCGGCGCTCGACCGTTGGGGCATCGTGCCCGATGACAGCGCGGGCCAGCCCTTGCAGCTGACGCCGCCGGGGCGTTTCCTGCGGCATGTCGCCGGGCTTTTCGGGCAAAAGCTGACGGTGGAGAGCCTGTTTGTCCTGCTCAAACACCCGCTGACCGCCACCGGTGCGGACCGCGGCAACCACCTGCGTTTTACCCGCGATCTGGAGCTGCATCTGCGCCGCCACGGCCCGGCCTTTCCGGATGCGACCGCGCTGAACACATGGGCCGAAGGGCGTGAGCCGGAGCGGATTCTCTGGGCAGCCTGGATCGGGGCCCGGCTCTCAGGTCTCGATGCACTGCACGAGATGCCCCTGACCGACTGGGTCGCGGTGCAAACCACGCTGGCCGAGGATCTGGCCGCCGGACCGGGCGGCAGCGTCGGCGCCAGCGGCCTGTGGAACAAGGACGGCGGGCGCGAGGCGCTGCGGGTGATCGAGGATCTGCGCCGCGAGGCCGCGCATGGCGGCACCTATTCCGCCGCGCAATATGCCGATCTGCTCTCGGGCCTCTTGCAGGGCGGCACCGTGCGGCAGGTGCAGGCAGCGCATCCGCTGATCTCGATTCAGGGCACGCTCGAGGTGCGCGGACAAGGCGCCGATCTGGTCATTCTGGCCGGTCTGAACGAGGGCAGCTGGCCCGAACCCGCCAAGCCTGACCCCTGGCTCAGCCGCAAGATGCGGCTCGATTCCGGCCTTTTGCTGCCCGAACGGCAGATCGGCCTTTCCGCACATGACTTTGAACAGGCGATTGCCGCGCCCCGCGTGGTGCTCAGCCGCGCCAAACGGAGCGCGGATGCGGAATGCGTGCCCTCGCGCTGGATGAACCGGCTGACCAATCTGCTGTCAGGGCTGCCGGAGCAAAACGGCCCGGCGGCGCTGGCGGCCATGCAGGCGCGCGGCAGCCAATGGCTGCATCTGGCCGCCGCGCTGTCTGTGCCCGAAAAAGTGCCCTCCGCCAAACGGCCCGCGCCGCGCCCGCCAGTCGATCACCGCCCCAAAACCCTGCCGGTCACCGCGATCAAGACGCTGATCCGCGACCCCTACGCGGTTTATGCTGCCCGCATCTTGCGGCTGCGCCCGCTGGACCCGCTGCGCCCCGAGCCTGACCCGCGCCTGCGCGGCACGCTGCTGCACGAGATCGTCGAGGCTTTCGTGCGTGCCCGCCCCGCCGACGAACCTCTGGATCAGGCGCGCGCCCGGCTGCTGCAGGTCACCGACACCGTGCTTGAGACCGAAGTGCCATGGCCCGTTGCCCAACGGCTCTGGCGTGCGCGCATCGCGCGGATTGCCGACAAATTCGTGGCCGATGAGGCGCGGCGCGCGGCCGAGGGCACGCCGGTGGTGATCGAGAAAAAAGGCTCTGTTCCGCTGAAAAACCTCGATTTCACCCTGACGGCGACGCCGGACCGGATTGACCTGCTCAGCGACGGGCAGGCGCAGATCTACGATTATAAATCCGGCACACCCCCAACGGCTAAAGAGATGGCCGCCTTTGACAAACAGCTCTATCTCGAAGCGGCGATGGCCGAGCGTGGCGGGTTTGAAGCGCTGGGCGCGCGTCCGGTGCGGGGGATGAGCTATCTGCGGCTGGGCGGTGCGGGCGAAGTCGCCACGCATTTCGCCGATCCCGACACGCTTGCCGCCACCTGGACCGGCCTTGGCCGTCTGATCGCCCGCTATTTCAAAGCCGAGACGGGCTATACCGCCCGCCGCGCCCTGCAACGCACCGAAGATCGCAGCGATTACGATCACCTGTCGCGCTTTGGCGAATGGGAAATGACGGCGCCCCCTGAACCGGAGGATATCGGCTGATGCGCCGCGATGACGCCACCGAACGGCAGGTTCAGGCCGCCGATCCGCTGTTTTCCACCTGGCTCTCGGCCAATGCGGGCTCGGGCAAGACCCGCGTTCTGACCGACCGCGTGGCGCGTCTGCTGCTGGCGGGCACCGAGCCGCAAAAGGTGCTGTGCCTCACCTATACCAAGGCCGCCGCCGCCGAGATGCAGAACCGGCTGCTCAAACGTTTGGGCGAATGGGCGATGCTGCCCGATGCCAAATTGCGGCAGGCGCTGCTGGATCTGGGCGAAACCGGGGGAATTGACGCCGAGACGCTCGCCCGCGCGCGGCGCCTTTTTGCCAAGGCGATCGAGACGCCGGGTGGCTTGAAGATCCAGACCATCCACTCGTTTTGCGCCGCCCTTCTGCGCCGGTTTCCGCTGGAGGCCGGCGTGCCGCATGGCTTTGCCGAGATGGACGACCGCGCGGGTGCGATCCTGCGCGCCGAGATATTGGACGAGATGGCGGCGGGCGGCGATGTCGAGGCGATTGACGCCCTTGCACGGCATTTCCCCGGCGAAGACTTCGACGGCCTTCTGGGCGAAATCAGCCGACATAGTGACGCATTTGCGGTGCCGCTCAGCCGGGATGGCGCGCTGGCGCTCTTTGATCTGCCGGGCGGGTACGACATGGATGCCCTTCTGGCCGAGGTGTTTCTGGGCGATGAGGCCGATCTGATTGCGGCCTTGGTGCCCCTGCTCGCAGGCAGCGGCGCCAATGACAGCAAGGCCGCCGCCAAGCTGCGTGGCAGCGGCACACCCGATCTGAAATCGCTGCTGCTGTTTGAGGATGTGCTGCTGACCGGCCCTTCGGCGAAGCTGCCGTTTTCTGCCAAGATCGGCAGCTTTCCCACCAAGGGACTGGCCAATGGGGCCGCCGCCCCGCTGATGGACCGGCTGGAGGCGCTGATGCGGCGGGTGGAGGCGGCACGCCCGCGCCGCTGTGCGCTGATGGCGGCGGAAAAGACCCTTGCGCTGCATCGGTTTGCGGGCAGTTGGCTGCCTGACTACGCCCGGCGCAAGGCGGCGCGCGGCTGGCTCGACTTTGACGATCTGATCCGGCGGGCGGGGCAATTGCTCTCGGACCCTTCGGTGGCGCAATGGGTGCTCTTCCGGCTGGATGGCGGCATTGACCACATTCTGGTCGATGAGGCGCAGGACACCAGCCCCGGTCAATGGCTGGTGATCGAACGCCTGTCCGAGGAATTCACCGCCGGGGTGGGCGCGCGCGGCGAGACGCGGACCTTGTTCGTGGTGGGCGACCGCAAACAGTCGATCTATTCCTTTCAGGGTGCCGATCTCCGCGAATTCGAGAAAATGCGGGACTATTTCAGCCAGAAATTCACCGCAGCCGGGCAGCCGTTGCAGAATTTGACGCTGGAGCATTCCTTCCGCTCCTCCGAGGCTATCCTGCGGTTGGTCGATCTGACCTTTGATGAGCGGGTGCAGCAGGGCCTGGGCGGCGAAACCCGTCACCGCGCCTTCAACAGCGATCTGCCGGGGCGGGTGGATCTGTGGGAGCCGGTGCCGAAAGCGGGCGATGCCGAAGAGGATGACTGGCAGGACCCGGTCGATCTGCGCGGCGAGAGCCATGAGACCGTGGTGCTCGCGCGCCGCATCGCCGCCGAGATAAAGGCGATGATCACCCGGGGCGAACGTCTGCCGGGGCGCGAGGGCGCGCGGCCGGTGCATGAGGGCGATTTTCTGATCCTCGTGCAGCGCCGCTCCGCGCTTTTTGCCGAGATCATCCGGGCCTGCAAGGCGGCGGGGCTGGCGATTGCCGGGGCGGACCGGCTCAAGCTTGGTGCCGAACTCGCGGTGCGCGACATCGGTGCGCTGCTGGCCTTTCTGGCAACGCCAGAGGATGACCTGTCGCTGGCCGCTGTCCTGCGCTCGCCGCTCTTTGGCTGGAGCGAGGGCCAGCTCTACGCGCTGGCGCAACCGCGCCCCGGCTATCTCTGGGAGGCATTGCGCAACCAGCCGGAACATGCGGAAACCGTCTCTGTTCTGGCCAGTTTGCGCGATGCGGCGGATTACCTGCGCCCCTATGAGCTGATCGAACGTCTGCTGACCCGGCATGGGGGCCGCGCCAATCTGGTGGCGCGTCTGGGGCCGGAGGCCGAGGACGGGATTGACGAACTCCTGTCGCAGGCCCTCGCCTTTGAGCGCAGCGAAGTGCCCAGCCTCACCGGTTTTCTCGGCTGGTTGCAGGCCGATGATGTCGAGGTGAAACGGCAGCTCGACAGCGGCGGCCGGGCGATCCGGGTGATGACGGTGCATGGCTCAAAGGGGCTGGAGGCGCCGATCGTCATCCTGCCCGAGACCGCTAAACGCCGCGATCCGCGCCCCGCCGAGGTGCTGCGCCCCGGTCAGGGTCCGGCGATCTGGCGGCCCGGCTCGGATGCGATGCCGCCGCTGGCGGTGACGCTGCGCGATGACCAGCTGGAGCGGCAGCGCGAAGAGCGGATGCGGCTTTTGTATGTGGCGCTGACGCGGGCGGAGAAATGGCTGATCCTCTGCGCGGCGGGCGAGGTCGGGACGGGTCCGGACAGCTGGTACGGGCTGGTGGCGGATGCGATGCAAAAGGCGGGCGCCACGGCGGGCTTTACGCTCAGCCGGGCCGAGACCGATGCTGCCCCTTTCCAGCGGCTGAGCTTTGGCGATTGGCCGGAACCTGAACCCGGCGAGGCCACCACCGCCCCGCCGCCGGTGATCCTGCCCGCCTGGACCGGAGAGCGTGCCGCCCCGGTGCCCGAGCCGGACAAGGCGCTCTCCCCGTCGGACCTCGGCGGGGCCAAGGCGCTGCCGGGCGAGCTGGGGCTGGAGGAGGAGGCCGCCAAGCGGCATGGGCGGCAGCTGCACCTCTTGCTGGAGCATCTGCCTGACTGGCCCGAGGTCGATTGGCCCGCGATTGCCGCCAGCCTCCTGCTGACCGGCGAGGATGCCGCGCTGGCCGCCGAGATCGACACCGTGCTGGCCGAGGCGCGGCGGGTTCTGACCGCCACCGTTCTCGCCCCCTATCACGGGCCCGACGCGCTGGCCGAAGTCGAGCTGACCGCCGTTTTGCCCGAACTCGGCGGGCGGCGGATGCATGGGATCATCGACCGGCTTGTGATCACAGACGATCGCATTCTGCTGCTCGATTATAAATCGAACCGCACCGTGCCCCGGGATGCCAGCGCCGTGCCCGAGGGGATCTTGCGGCAGATGGGCGCCTATGTCGCGGCGCTGAACCAGATTTATCCCGGCCGCCGGGTTGAGGCCGCGGTTTTCTGGACCGCCACCGGCGACCTCATGCCCCTCCCAATCGCACAATTGGGGGATGCACTGCGCGCAACCCCCCTATGTTGAATGCGCCCTTTGCCTTGACGTCTGCGGGACCGATCCCTAGGTTCCGATCCAACCCACCGCATCAGGAGTTTCCCATGGCCACGCAGCCCGTCACCGATGCCACCTTCGATACCGAGGTGCGCAATTCCGACCTTCCGGTCGTTGTCGATTTTTGGGCCGAATGGTGCGGCCCGTGCCGTCAGATCGGCCCGGCTCTGGAAGAGCTGTCGGAAGAGCTGGCCGGCAAGGTCAAGATCGTCAAGCTGAACGTCGACGAAAACCCCGACAGCCCGGCCGTTCTGGGCGTGCGCGGGATCCCGGCGCTGTTCCTTTTCAAAGACGGTCAGGTCGTGTCGAACAAAGTCGGCGCTGCACCGAAAGCGGCCCTCGCCGCCTGGATCAACGCCTCGATCTGAGCGTGATCCGATGTGATCCGAAAGGCGCCCTCCGGGGCGTCTTTTGCATTTTGGCGCTTAGATTGCCCAGCCGCCCCGGCGCAGCGCCGCGAGGATCTGCGCCTCGCATTCCGGACGCCCGGCGTTGATTGCCTGCTCTTGCAGAAACCACCACAGATAGGCGTCAAAATCCGGGCGCTGCGTCAGCGCACGGTCCAGCGCCGCCATCCCCTCACGCGGGACCGAGGCGGCGATGTGGTGAAAATCGATCTCGGCAAAGAGCAGCGCGGGTTTGTGCAACAGATAGCCCTGAATGGCCATCGCGCTGTTTTGCGTGGCGACCAGCGCGCAGTCGGCCAGTGCCGCCGCCGAGCCGCCGTTTTGCCAGCGGAAATTCGGATGGGCCGCGGCCAGCCGGTCCAGCGCCTGCAGTTCCGCCTCGAGATAGCTCTCGCGCGGGTGCAGCGTTGCCAGTACGGGGCGCGGGCTGAACCTTTGCAGCAGGGTTTCCAACATCGCGAGGGGTGACATCGACTGAAAACTGCGGTGTTCCGACAGCCGCCCCTGAAGGGGTACAAAGATCATTCCCGCCGGATCCCGCTGAGGCAGCCCGGCGGGATGCAGGCTCTGCCGCAACCGCCCGGCAAAGCGGCGGGCCAGTTCGGGGTCCACCGCCGCCGCATCAAAGGCCGCAAGGGCAACTGGCCAGCGCCAGCGCTCGGCGCAGGCTTCGATGCGCCAGAACGCCCCCAGATAGCTGCGTCGACAGGTCAGCGCCCCCGGATGCGGCACGCTCATGTGAAACAGCGCATGTCCCCGCCGCAGGGGCGCTTTTGCCAGTTCGGCCAAAGTGTTCTCGCGCAGCTCGACCCGCCAGCCCTGCCCCTCGACCGCGCCGCGCAAGCGGTTGAAGAAATTGTGCTGCCCCGCCCGCACCTGTGACAGGGTCGGCGTATCGAGATAAAGGCGGAGGGGCACGGGCTGCGGCATGACGATCACGCTAGGGTGCGGCCGCGCGGGTTGCAAGCCGGGCCTGTGAGGCACATATCGGGGCAAACGGAGGCTTTCATGGCAGAAGACAAATTCCCCGGTTGGCACGGGACGACAATTCTCGCGGTCCGGCGCGGCGGCGAAGTGGTGGTGGCGGGCGACGGGCAGGTCAGCCTCGGCCAGACCGTCATCAAAGGCTCGGCCCGCAAGGTGCGCCGCCTCTCGCCTGGCGGGCGCGATGTGGTGGTGGGCTTTGCCGGTTCCACCGCCGATGCCTTTACCCTGCTGGAACGCCTGGAGAAAAAGCTGGAGGCGCAACCCGGCCAACTGGCGCGCGGCTGTGTCGAGCTGGCGAAAGACTGGCGGATGGACAAATACCTGCGCAATCTGGAGGCGATGCTGATCGTCACCGACGGCACCGAGCTTTTTGTGATCACCGGTGCGGGCGATGTGCTGGAGCCCGAGAATGACATTGCCGCCATCGGTTCCGGCGGCAATTTCGCCCTCGCCGCCGCGCGCGGGCTGATGGAAACCGGGCTGGATGCCGAGGCGATTGCCCGCAAGGCGATGGCGATTGCCGCCGACATCTGCGTCTACACCAATGGCAGACTGACCGTGGAAAGGATCAGCGCATGACCTCCCTCACCCCGCGCGAGATCGTCTCGGAACTTGACCGTTTCATCATTGGCCAGACGGCGGCGAAACGCGCCGTCGCGGTGGCCCTGCGCAACCGCTGGCGGCGCAAGCAGCTGCCGGATGACCTGCGCGAAGAGGTCTATCCGAAGAACATCCTGATGATCGGCCCCACCGGCGTCGGCAAAACCGAAATCAGCCGCCGTCTGGCGAAACTCGCCCGCGCGCCCTTCCTCAAGGTCGAGGCCACGAAATTCACCGAAGTCGGCTATGTCGGCCGCGATGTCGAGCAGATCATCCGCGATCTGTGCGACACGGCGATGATCGACACCCGCGCCCGGATGCGCGAAGAGGTGACCGCCCGCGCCCATGCCGCCGCCGAAGAGCGGGTGGTGGAGGTGATCGCCGGCAAGGACGCCCGCGAGGCCACGCGCGAGATGTTCCGCGGCAAGCTGAAGCGCGGCGAGCTGGACGATACGGTGATCGAGATCGAGATTGCCGATACCGCCTCGACCCCGGCGATGGGACTGAACATGCCCGGCATGGAAATGCAGATGCAGGGGTTGCAGGATCTCTTTGGCAAGGCCTTTGGCGGCCGCAAGACCCGCAAGAAACTCACCGTGGCGCAGAGCTATGATTATCTGATCTCGGAAGAGGCGGACAAACTGCTGGACGACGAGGCGGTGAAATTGGCCGCCCTGGAAGCGGTGCAGGAACAGGGCATCGTCTTTATCGATGAAATCGACAAGGTCTGCGCCCGCGCCGAAACCCGGGGCGCCGATGTCAGCCGCGAGGGGGTGCAGCGCGATCTGTTGCCGTTGATCGAGGGGACGACGGTTTCGACCAAATATGGCCCGGTGAAAACCGACCATATCCTGTTCATCGCCTCTGGCGCGTTCCACATCGCCAAACCCTCGGACCTCTTGCCCGAATTGCAGGGCCGCCTGCCGATCCGGGTCGAGCTGCAACCGCTGACCGAGAATGACTTCGTCCGCATCCTGACCGAGACGGATAATGCGCTCACCCGGCAATATACGGCGCTGTTGGCCACGGAAGAGGTCACCGTGAGTTTCACCACCGACGGCATCGCCGCGCTGGCGCGGATTGCGGCCGAGGTGAACCGTTCGGTGGAAAACATCGGTGCACGGCGGCTTTATACTGTGCTCGAGCGGGTGTTTGAGGAGCTGTCCTTCAACGCCCCTGACCGGGGCGGCCAGTCGGTTGAGGTGAACGAGGCCTTTGTGCAGCTTTACCTCGGCGATCTGGCGGCCTCGACCGATCTGAGCCGCTACGTGCTCTGATACCGCAACGTCAGCCCCCGGCATGCCCGCCCGTGGCAGTCTGGGGGGCTGGCCTCGCCCGCTGCCCGTGCTAGCCTGCCGGGCGAATGGGGGGGCGAGATGCAGAGACTATTTGTCGGATTGTTTGTGCTGCTGGCCGCCTGCGCGCCGCGCGGGGGGCTGACTCTCTATCCGCAGGCGGCGGAAACCGTGACTCCCCGCGCAATATACCTCGCCACCACCCGCGGAACCGATGGGCCGGTGGAGGCGGGGGTGCAGATGGGGCGCAGCCGCTCGGCCAGCGTCCGCTACGCCCGCTTTGACATCACCGTGCCGCCCGGGCACCAGCCCGGCACCATCAGCTTTCCCAAACCCGGCCGCGCGCCGGATCCGGCGCAGGATTTTCTGGTCACCGACCGGGTGCTGTTCCCCGGCGCGGCGCCGTTCCGGCAGGATCTGTCGCGGGCGATGGCGGCGAACGGCGGTGACGCCGTGGTCTTTGTGCATGGGTACAATGATACGATGGCCGACGGGCTCTACCGTCTGGCACAGCTGGGGCATGACCTGAAGTTGCCCGGCGTGCTGGTGCATTATTCCTGGCCCTCGCGCGGGCAGGCCTTTGGCTATGCCTATGACCGCGATTCCGCGCTGTTTGCCCGGGATGGGTTCGAAGAGGCGCTGGATCAGCTGGCCGCCGCCGGGGCGAAACGGATCACCTTGGTGGCGCATTCGATGGGCGGCGCGCTGACGATGGAGACGCTGCGGCAGATGGCCATTGCCGGGGATCGGCGGGTGATCAACCGGATCGCGGGCGTCGTCCTCATCTCGCCCGATCTTGATGTGGATGTGTTCCGCGCCCAGGCCAAACGCATCGGCACCCTGCCGCAACCCTTCCTGATTTTCACTTCCCGCCGCGACCGGGCACTGGCGCTGGCAGCGAAACTCTCGGGCGAGACGAACCGGCTGGGCAATCTCGAGGATCTGAGCCGCGTCGCCGATCTCAAGGTAACACTCGTCGAGGTGGGGGCCTATTCCACCGGGGACGGGCATTTCACCCCCGGCAGCTCGCCCGCGCTTCTGGCGCTTCTGGCGCAGGTCAGTGATCTGGACCGGGCTTTGGCGCGGGATCAGGCGGGGCGGACGGGGCTTTTGCCCGGCGTGGTGCTGACGCTGCAGCAGGCGACGCAGGTGGTGATGACGCCCTGAGGCCTCAGCGGATCCGCCGCAGATAGACGTAATAGGCCCCGGTGCCGCCGTGTTTGAGATGCGCGGGCGTCACCTGCAGCACCACCGGCCCGAGGGGCGGCAGATGCAGCCAATGCGGCACCTGATGCCGCAGCACGCCCATCCGCCGGGGGATCGGGCCATCATCCTCGCCGCGCTTGCCCTTTCCGGTGATCACCAGCACCAGCCGTTTGCCCGCATCATGCGCGTTCAGCACAAAGCGGATCAGTTCGGGATGCGCCTCGGCCAGGGTCATGCCGTGCAGGTCGATCCGCGCCTCCGGCTCGATCCGGCCGCGCGTCATCTTCTGATGCGCCTTGTGGTCCATGCGCAGCGGCGCGGCGGCCAAAGCCTCGGCCGGGCTCGGGGCCAGATCGTGCCGCAGGTTTGCGCGCGCCATCTGCCCGATGCGGAAATCGCGCGGCATCGGCTTGGCCAGTGGTTCCGGCTTTTTCGGGCGGGGCTTGGCGGTTTGATCCGGTTCCGGCTCTGGCATGGTGACCGGCCGTGCGGCATGCATCGGTGCCGCCGTATGCGCCACGCGCGACCACAGGTCGCGTTCCTCGGGCGTAAGTTTGCGGCGGCGGCTCATATCAGGGCAGGTCCTCGGGTGGGATGACAGAAGGGGCGGCAGGCAGCAGGACCAGCATCCGCCCCTGCGCCGACAAGGCGCCGGCACGTCTGCCTGCCGCCTCGCCGGTGCCCAAGAAGATATCGCCCCGTGCCGCGCCCTTTATCGCGCTGCCGGTATCTTGTGCAACCATCAGCCGTCCGGGCAGGCCCGGCACCTCCACCCAAACTGGCGCACCGAGCGGGACAAAGGCCGGGTCCACCGCCAGACTGCGCCCCGCCGTCACCGGCCGCCCCATCGCACCCAGGGGGCCGCTCTCCTCGGGCAGGTCCAGCCGCCGGAAAAAGACATAAGAAGGGTTGGTGTTGAGGAACGCCGCGCCACCATCGGGAGAAGCCGCGCACCATTCGCGGATCGCCCCGGCGCTGATCCGGTCGGCGGGCACCTGCCCCGCCGCCACCAGCGCCTTGCCGATCGAAACATAGGCGTGCCCGTTGCGCCCGGCATAGCCCAGCCGCATCCGCCCGCCCTCGGCCAGCATCAGCCGGACCGAACCCTGCACCTGCGCCAGAAACGCCTCCACCGCCGTCTCGACCCAGGCCAGAACCGGCAGGTCACCCCGCGCCAGAATCGCGGCCCGCGTGGCATAGGGAATGCCCGCCTGCCAGCAGGCATCGCTCCAGCCCTCGGGCAGGCCATGCAAAGGATGCGCAAAGCGCGCAGTCCGGGTCAGGGCGGCGGGCAGTTCCGGCTCGTAATAGGCGGTCAGATGCGCGGGGCCGGGATCGGAAACGACAAACGCCGCCTCAAAGAAGCGGCGCGGGTCCGTATCAGCATCGGGGATCGGCGCTTCGGGCCACAGATCGCAGGTTTGGCGGTAGGCGACGAGCGCCGCCGCCGCATCCTCTGCCGCCCAGCCGGGGATATCGGCCAGCCGCGGCACCGGCTCAGGCGCCCGTGGCGACCAGTTGCCAGTTCGGGTCCGGGCTGCCCATCACGCGGGCGAAGGTCCAGACATCGCGCTGTTTGCGGGCGGATTTCGGATCGCCCTCCACCACAGTGCCCGAAGCATCGCGCGCCGAAGAGATCACCTCGCCCACGAAACGCACGGTCAGCTCGGCTTCCCGCGTGCTGGGGTTGAAGCTCGCCTCATTCAGCGCCAGTTCGCGCAGGCCCAGAAACTCCGCCTGCACCACCAGCCCGCGCTCTTCCCGATGCGCAATCACCCCGGCGAAAGCCGCGTGAACTTCGGGCGAGAGAAACGCCTGCACCTTGTCCAGCTCACCGCGTTCAAAGGCCATCAGGATCATCTCATAGGCACCGCGCGCCCCTTGCAGGAAGCCGCCCACGTTGAACGAGGGCTCTGCCCCCTTCATCCCGGCCAGCGCCCGCGCGCTGTCAGAGCCGTCGGGCACATGATCGGTGATGTCACGGTCAGGGCCGCCCTCGATCACCTCAAACCCCTTGCGGGGCGCGGGGGCTGCAACCTCGGCCGGGACCGCGGGCTTTTCAAACCCTTCGCGTGTGCCCAAAACATTCTTCAGCCGCAGGATCAGAAAGATCGCGATTCCGGCAAGAACCAGCAGCTGGATAACGGCATTGGACATTGGTCAGGTTTTCCTCAGGTCTTCGGGCTGGCGGGATTCCACCGGCGGGGGTTGGTACCCTATGCTATCCAACTTATGTAGGGTGCGGGCAGGATCAAGTCCACCTGTCGCGGAAACGGCCCTTTGGGCCGGGAAAGGAGCGCCCATGTGGCTGTTTATCGCATTTCTGGCCGTGCCGGTCATCGAGATTGCCCTGTTCATTCAGGTCGGCGGGCTGATCGGCCTCTGGCCGACGCTGGCCATTGTGGTGCTGACGGCGGTTCTGGGCACCGCTCTGGTGCGACAAGAGGGCGCACGGGCGCTGAATGACCTGCGGGTGGCGATGCGGGATCTGGGCGATCCGACGGCGCCGCTCGCACATGGGGCGATGATCCTGCTGGCGGGGGCGCTCCTGCTCACCCCGGGGTTTTTCACCGACACCTGCGGTCTGCTGTTGCTGATCGCTCCCGTGCGCCGCTGGGTGATGCGCGCGGTGGCGGCCCGCGTGCAGATGGCGCGGTTCGAGATGGGGACCGGCACGGCGCATACGGATTTCTCTGACGCCCGCCCGCCCCGCCCGGGTCAGCCGCCCGAGGTGATTGACGGTGATTTCATCGAAATTACCCCGGAAAACCGGGGAAATCAGGGCCCTTCGGGCTGGACACGGCATTGAGTGACCGGGTTGGCGATGCTACACCATCGGCAACCTGAGGACGGAGAACCTGAATGACCGAAGAAACCAACGGCACCGCCGCCGCCCCGCAACTGAAAATGAGCGTGCTGGCCCAATTCGTGCGCGACCTGTCGTTTGAGAATGTCGTGGCGCAAAAGGGTCTGGCCAATGCCGATGTGCAGCCGGAAATCACCGTGCAGGTCAGCCTTGATGCCCGCAAACGCCCGGCCGAGCACCAATATGAGGTGATCACCAAGTTCAAGGTGACCTCGAAGAACAAATCCGACGGCGTCGCGCTCTTCGTGGTCGAGCTGGATTATGCCGGCATCTTCCAGGTCGAAGGCATCCCGGAAGAGCAGCTGCACCCGTTCCTGCTGATCGAATGCCCGCGCATGCTGTTCCCCTTCGTGCGCCGCATCGTCTCGGATGTGACCCGCGATGGCGGCTTCCCGCCCTATAACCTCGACACCGTGGATTTCGTGGCGCTCTACCGCGCCGAACTCGCCCGCCGCGCTGAAGCGCAGCGCCCGGCTGACGCCCCGGTTTCCTGATCCCCGCGCCGGGCCCCGCCGCGACGGCGGGGGCCCGGCCACTCCCTCTCCCCCCATCCGCGCGATGCCGCGCCGACGGGCCGCTGCGAAGAACCCCCATGTCCGAGATGATCCCCGCCTGGGTTGATGGCACGCTGACCCCGGTGGAAAAGCTGGCGGTGCATCAGCGCGGGCTGCGCCATCGCGCCGTATCGGTCTTTGTGATGCGGGGCAATGCGGTGCTGATCCAGAAACGGGCGGCGGGCAAATACCATTCTCCGGGTCTCTGGGCCAATACCTGCTGCACGCACCCCCTGTGGGAGGAGACACCGCTGGACTGCGCCCAGCGCCGTCTCGCGCAGGAGCTGGGCATCCACGGCCTCGCGCCGCGCCATGTGGGGCAGGTGGAATACCGCGCCGAGGTGGGCAATGGCCTGACCGAACATGAGCTGGTCGAGATTTTCGTGGCCGAGGCGCCCGCCGATCTGCCCCTTGCGCTCAACCCCGCCGAAGTGGCCGAGACGCGCTGGGTCGATCTGGACAGCCTCGCCACAGATGTCGCGCGCGATCCGGCGCGCTACAGCGCCTGGCTTGCCATCTATCTGGCCGATCATCGGGGGCTGATCTTTGCCGCCCCCGATGGGGTTGTGCCGAAGGCTTAATCGATCACCAGTTCCGCCAACAAGGCGCCCCAGCCCGCCCCGTGCATGTCACGGTCGGCGCGGGTGCCCTGCACCACAGGACGCGGCACCGAAAACTTCACCACATTCAGATCGGCGATGTCGAAGCGCTTGACCGTTTGCAAATCGACCCCGAACAGATCCGCCACCCGCGCGGTATCCACACCGGCCACCACGCGCTGAAAAACGTCACTGTTTCCGCAGAAAACATCAATCGTCAGCCAGAACGGCCCGGCGTTTTTCGAGCGGACCTTTTCCGCAATCTCGCCCAGTTCAGCCATGGTTCACCTCCGTCACGTCCAGCCGGAATGCGGCCATCGGGTCCTGCAACTGCAGCACATGGTTCAGGCAAAACTCATAAATCGCCCCGCGATTCATCTCGGCAGGCGAGAAGGGGAAGGCAAAAGTCGGCATCGCCTCTTCAGCTTCGAGCGCATGGTGCAAGAGATAGGGATTGAGGAATTTCGCGATCTCGCCCGCAAGCGCCTCACTCGGGGCGGTGATGATGCCGAGCGCCCCCACCTCCACCGGCAGGGTGCGGCGGGTTTCCAGCGCGCCCAGCGTCGCATCGACGCCGATCAGCCGGATCTCGAGATCATAGTCGATATCGCCCAGCCGCTCTGCCACTTTCGCGCGGGTCTGCGCGATGCAGTCATCGGCCCAACGGCGGGCATTTTCCACATAGCGGCGGTCGCGCAGCAGCGCCAGCGCCACCACTTGATAGCCCGCCACCCGCGCGCCTTCGAGTTTCACGGTGTAATCGCCCGGCACCCAGACCGAGCCTTCAACCCGCACCTGACGCGCGTCCAGCGCCTGATAGCGCGCGGCGGTCACATCCAGATGGCCGCCCGGCTCATAGAGGATGTAGGGGTCGGAGTTTTCATAGAGCATATGCGCCGAAACGGTGAAGGGCGTTGCCCGCGCCTCCTCGCCCAGGGGGGTGAAGGTGAAGCCCGTCGCGTCAAAATCAATCTGGATCGTTCCGGAGGCGGGATGCGTGGTGGCAATCGCGCCGCATTCGCCCACCTTGGCCCCGTGCCAGGCGCCGCCCGCATGATCGCCGCGCGCCAGCGGCAGCGCCGCGATGATCGCCGTGTCGGTGGTGCGCCCGGCAATCACGATATCGGCGCCGGTCGCCAATGCCGCCTGAATTTGCTCTGCCCCCGCCAGCGCCACGATATTGGTGCAGGACAAGAGCAGCTCTTCGGAAATCTCAGGGGCTGCGGGCAAAGCGCGGATCTGCCCCGCCGCCAAAGCCCGTGCCATCTCGGCGCCGTTTTGGCCGGAATAGAGCCGCGCCACCTTGACGCTCTGCCCCAGCTCGGCCGCCAGTTCGACGGTGATGTCATAGAGCCAGTCAACGGCGAGATCGGCACCACAGGTACCCGATGTGCCGATCACCAGAGGTACCCCGGCCTCGGCCCGCGCCCGCATCAGGTCGCGCCATTCCGCCTTGGTCGAGGCGCGGGAATACTTTGACACCCCCCGCCCAAGATAAGAGGGCCCACTGTCCGTGGACCCCCCATCAACCGCGATGATATCCGGCCGGTTGGCCACCCCCAGGGCGAGCGCCGCCCGGTCATATCCAAGGCCCAGCGCCCCGGTCGGTATCAGTACACGTGTCATCAGTCTTCAAGCGCCTCCATCGGAGCTGCCGGTTTTTTCAGGAAACGGCGCAGGAAGAACGGCGCCACAAAGCCGGCAATCGCGGCCACCCACAGCCCGACCGAGATACCACTCGACAGGAGATAGGTCCAATCACCATCCGAGATCACCATCGCGCGGCGCAGGTTGTCCTCCATCTGGTTGCCCAGAAGGATGCCCATGATCACCGGCACGGTCGGCACTTCCAGCTTGCGCAGGAAATAGCCCAGCGCGCCGAAGGCCATCATCATCACCAGGTCAAAATAGCTGCCGGTCAGCGAGTAGATGCCGACAAAGGAGATCATCGTGACGCCCGGCATCAGCACATAGGCCGGCACCTGCAGGATGCGCACAAAGATTTTGACCATCGGGATGTTCATCACCAACAGCACGAAGTTGGCGATCAGGAGCGAGACGATCAGGCCCCAGACCACTTCCGGCTGCTCGGCAAAGAGCGTCGGCCCCGGGGTGATGTTCAGCGTCATCAAGAGCGCCAGCAGCACCGCAGTGGTTCCCGACCCCGGCACGCCCAGCGTCAGCATCGGGATCAGCGCACCGCCTGCGGCCGCGTTGTTCCCGGCCTCAGGCGCCGCCACACCACGCGGATCGCCCTTGCCGAAAAAGCCCTTGGGCCCGGCAATGCCTTTTTCCGTCGTATAGGCGAGGAACGAGCCCAGCGAGGCGCCCGCGCCCGGCAGAATGCCCGCGATAAAGCCGATGACCGAGGAACGCAGCATCACGCCCGAGGTGGCGATCAGATCCTTGACCGGCAGCGTCACTTTCTCAAGTTTCACGCCAATCGCGCTGTCTTTGCCGTGGCTTTCGATAAAGGAGAAAACCTCGGTGATGGCGAAAAGACCGACGATGGCGACCAGAAAGTCGACGCCGTCATTCAGGTGCATGTTGCCGCCGGTAAAGCGCGGCATGCCGGAGGTATTGTCGAGGCCGATCATCGCAATGCCCAGACCGATCACCGCGCCCAGCGCCGCTTTCGCCTGGTTCTTGGAACCGACGCCGCCGAGGGTGGTGAAGGCCAGCAGATAAAGCGCGAAATATTCGGCCGGGCCAAAGAGATAGGCGATGCGCGCGACGAGCGGTGCCACCAACATCAGGCCGATGGTGGCAAACAGCGCACCGACAAAGCTGGCCACGCCGGAAATCACCAGCGCATCGCCCGCGCGGCCCTGTTTCGCCATCGGATAGCCGTCGAGCGTGGTCATCAGCGCCGGCTCATCGCCGGGGATGTTCAGCAGGATCGAGGAGATCCGCCCGCCATACATCGCGCCGTAATAGACCGAGGTCAGCAGCACGAGCGCCGAGGTCGCATCCAGCCCCAGCGTGAAGGCCAGCGGGATCAGGATCGCCACGCCATTCGACGGCCCGAGGCCGGGCAGCGCGCCGATGATCGTGCCGAGGAAACAGCCGATGACCGAGAGCATCAGCGTGAAGGGATTGACCGCCACCGAAAAACCGAGGGCGAGGTTGTGCAAAAGTTCCATGATGAGGGTCCCTTAACCGAGCAGAGCGCGGGGCAGGGCAACCAGCCCGAGACCCAGCCCGAATTTAAACAGGGCGAACAAACCCACCGACAGACCGATGCCGGAGAACACCGCCGTCTGCACGCGCGGCGCGATCTGATAGCTGACGATCCCCGCCGCAAGCGCGGTGGGCAACAGGAAACCAAAGGGTTTCAGCGCATAGGCATAGGCAATCAGCACCACCAGCGCGACACCCATATGCAGGAAGGTCGGCAGGTCGGGCCAGGACGGTTCCTCATCGGGTTTCAGGATAATCATGATGCCGCAGAGAACCCCGACCGCTCCGATGATGATCGGAAAGATCTTCGAGCCCACGGGATCGGACAAAAAGCTGGTCTGAATCTGTGTGGCACTGACGATATACGCCAGTGCCACCAGAGCCACGACCAGACCGAAGATCCGGTCGGATTTCATTATTGGATAACCCCGATTTCTTTCGACATTTCAGTGGTTTGAGCCACAACGCCGTTGACCCATTCCTGGAAATCATCGCCGACCAGCGTAAAGGACGCCAGACCGTTCGATTCCATCACGGCCTGCCATTCGGCGCTGTCAGCCACTGCTTGCAGACGGCTCGCCCAAAGATTGAACGCATCGTCCGAGATGTCTTTGGGCACATAGAGGCCGCGCCAGTTGACGGCTTCAACGTCATAACCCTGCTCTTTTGCGGTCGGGATATCAAAGCCCGGGATCCGCTCAGACGACAGCACCGCCAAGGCCCGCACTTCACCCGATTTGATGAAGCCGATGGTTTCCGACATGTCGCCGGTCATCGCCTGGGTGTGGCCACCGATGGTTTGGGTGATCGCATCCGCGCCACCGTCGACGCCGATGTATTTCACCTTGCGGATGTCGGTGAAGCCCGCAGCTTTCAGCACTTGCAGCGGCTTCATGTGGTCAAAACCACCGGCAGCCGAACCGCCTGCGAAGGTGACCGAGCCCGGATCGGCCTTGATCGCCTCAACCAGATCCTTCAGCGTCATATAGGGGCTGTCTTTCGCCACAACGATGACACCCGGGTCGCCTGCAATGGCGCCCACGAAACGCACTTGGTCAGCGGTTGCGCCACCAAAGGCGTTCTGCGCCAGACGGGTGGTGGTTGCCGAGGAGGCCGCCACGATGAGGTCTTCGTCGCTGGAGCGCTCGTTCACCACATAGGAGTAGGCCAGACCGCCACCGGCGCCTGCCATGTTGGTCACCTGAACCGGCGCCGCCACCAGCTTCTCATCGAACAGCAGCTTGCCGATCTGACGGCACGTGAAGTCCCAGCCGCCGCCCGCATTTGCCGGCGCGATGCATTCGGTCGCCCAAGCGCCCTGAGCCGCGGTCACAGCCAGCACGGCGCTGGTGCCCAGCGCCTTCAGAAGGGTGATTTTCATTGGTGTCCTCCCAGACATTTATGTGCCGGTAAAACCGCGCCGCCGATGGCCCGGTCCTCCCTTGCAGAAGCCAACGATTCGGGGGAAACCTGACAGCAACCTGTCACGGGGTCACATATTCGCGAGGAGAGGGCTGGAACATGCGCTATCTGATGGTTGAGGACAGCGATGAACTGGCCCGCTCGGTCGCTGACAGGCTGCGCCTTGATGGCCATGCGGTGGACCGCGCCTGCAGCCTGTCTGAGGCCGAAGATTGTCTGGGCGTTGCCCCTTATGATCTGATATTGCTTGATCTTTCACTGCCTGATGGGGACGGGCGTGATTTTTTGATCGCCCAGCGCCGGGCGCGGCGCGATGTGCCGATCATCGTGATGACCGCGCGGGCGGGGGTGGCAGACCGGGTCGATGTGCTCGATCTGGGGGCCGATGATTATGTCACCAAACCCTTCGATTTTGCGGAATTGGAGGCCCGGTGCCGCGCGGTTTTGCGCCGGCGCGGCGGTGCGACTCAGACCGTGCAGCGATTCGCTGACGTCACCTTCAACCCCTTGTCCGCGCAATTGACCGTGGGCGAGGAGGCGCGCGAGCTGCGCAACCGCGAGCTGCGGCTGCTGGAAATCCTGCTCGCGGCACCCGAGCGGATCTTTTCCAAGGCCCAGCTCTGCGACCGGTTGTTCTCCTATGCGGAATCCGTGACCGACAATGCGATCGAGGTCTACGTCGGCCGCCTGCGCAAAAAGCTGGAGGGCAGCCGGGTGCGGATCGAGACGGTGCGCGGCATGGGCTACCGGCTGACCGCGGCATGAGACGGTCTTTGGCCCGCCAGACCCCGCTCTCACTGCGGCGGCGGCTGATGCTGCAATTGCTGGCGCTGGCGGCGGTGCTGGCCATCCTGCTTTATATCATCGTGCGCACCGTGGCGGGCGATGCCGCGCGCGAGACGCTGGATGGGGTGCTGGGCGCCGCCACGCTGGCCATTGCCGATGAGCTGCGCGGCGGCGATGGCGGGCTGACCATCGACTTGCCGCATGAAGCCTTTGCCATCCTCGGCTCGATCTCGGAGGACCGGATCTTTTACCGCATCCTGACCCAAGGCGGCACGCTGACCGGCTATGATGACCTGCCGCCACCGCCGGAGGAGGCCGGGCGCGCCGGATTGAGCCAGCCCTATTTCTACACCCTGCCCTACCGTGACACCGAGGTGCGCATTGCCGCCCTTCAACGCACGGTCCTGGTGCAGGACCGCCCGATGCCGGTGACGGTGATGGTGGCGCAGACCCGCTCGGGGCAAGAGGCGGTGGCGGCGCAGGTGGCGAACCGCGCGGCCGCCCTGGGCCTCGGGGTTTTCGTGCTGGCGGCGGTATTGTCGCTGATCACCACCAGCTCGGCCTTGCGCCCGATCGACAGGCTGGCCGAGGCTGTCGGGCGGCGCGGGCCGCGCGATCTGCGGGCGGTGGATCACCCGACCCCGGCAGAGCTGGTGCCGCTGGTGCTGGCGCTGAATGGCTTTATCGCACGGCTGCGCGCGGCGCTCAGCCGGACCGAGACCTTCATCACCGAGGCCGCGCATCACATCCGCACACCGCTGGCCACCGTGCGGGCGCGGGCCGAGATCGCGCTGCGCCGCGCCGAAACCGAAGAGGCGCGCGAGACATTGCGCGCGGTGATCCGGGCGGTGGAGGAAAGCGCGCGCTCGGCCAGTCAGCTTCTCGATCACGCGACGGTCGTCTACCGCACCGACCGGCAGGCCCGCGCGCCGGTGGATCTGCCCGCGCTTCTGGCCGGGCTGGAACGCAGCTTTGGCCCCACCGCCGAGCTGAAAGATCTGACGCTGATCACCCGGGCCGAGGCCCTGCCCCCGATCCCCGGCGACCGGCTGCTGATCGAGGCGGCGCTGCGCAATCTGATGGACAATGCGGTGAAATATTCGCCGCCCGAAAGTGACATCACCCTCTCGCTGACCACGGAAAACGAAATGGCCTGCGTCAGCGTGCGCGACCGCGGCCGGGGCCTGTCGGGCAGCGATCAATCGTCTCTGACACGGCGTTTTGGCCGCGGCGAGAATGTCGGCGACATCGTCGGCTCCGGTCTCGGGCTGACCATCGTCGAGGAAGTCGCCGCCGCGCATGGCGGCCGCTTCAGCATCGAAGAACGTGAAGGAGGTGGCACATGCGCCGCGCTTTATTTGCCCTTGGTCTGATCCTCGGGCTGGCGGCCCTTGGCTTTGGCCCGGCCCTTGGCTTTGGTATCGAGGAAGACACAAGCTTTCCGGCGCTCGGCCCGGTGGTGCAGGGCGAAGTGGCGATCATCTCCACCACCGATACCCAGGTTCTGACCCCGGCGATCCTGGCGTTTCAGGCCCGCAATCCCGGGCTTTCGGTGCGCTACACCGTGGCCAACAGCCTGCAGGTCTTTGCCGCGATCAATGATGAGAACGCCCCCTATGATCTGGTGATCTCCACCGCGATGGATCTGCAGATGAAGCTGGCCAATGACGGTCTGGCGCAGCCCTTTTACAGCGCGCTGACCGGGGCGCTGCCCGCCTGGGCGCGCTGGCAGGACCGGCTGTTCGCCTTTGCGCAAGAGCCGGTGGTGATGCTGGTGTCGCGCAAGGCGTTGCAGGGGCTGCCGCTGCCGCAGACCCGCCGCGATCTGACGCAGCTCTTGCGCGATCACCCGGAGCGGTTCGACGGCCGCATCGCCACCTATGACCCCGCGATCTCCGGCGTGGGCTATCTTTTTGACACGCAGGATGCCCGCCTCTCTGACACATTCTGGCGGCTGGCCGAGGTGATGGGCGGGCTGTCACCGCGGCTCTTCGACAGCTCGAACGCGATGATCGACGCGGTGCAATCGGGCGAGCTGGTTCTGGCCTATAACGTGCTGGGCAGCTATGCCGCGCCCCGGGTGCAATCCGACCCCGATGTGGCGATCATCGAGCTTCAGGACCACACGCTGACCCTGCTGCGCACCGGGTTGATCCCGCGCGCCGCGCCGCATCCGGAGCGGGGCGGCGCCTTTCTCGACTTTTTGCTCAGCCCGGAGGGGCGCAGCCTGATCAGCGCGCAGGCCGGGCTGCCGCCGATTGATGCCGCCGCCCTCGCCGCGCAGCCGCATCTGCGGCCGATCCGGCTGGATTCCGGCCTGCTGGTCTATCTGGATGCCTTGAAACGCAAGGCATTTCTGGAAGAATGGCGGGCGGCGGTGATTCAGCCCTGACCCCGCGGCGGCGGCGGGGCCACGACCGGCGAAATTCCCCGCTTTTTCCGATGCAAGGCTGGCCAGACCGGCGGTTTCCTGCAAAAGTCAGAGGGAATTATTCGGGGTCAGCCATGACGCGCCATTTGTTTGAAACTTCCCGCCGTGCACTGGCACCTTTTGCGCTGATGATCGCCCTTGGGAGCGGCCCCGTGCTGGCCCTCGACGCCTATCAGTTCGACACACCCGGCGCCGATGAGGCGCTGCGCAACGCGTTGCTCTCCGCCTCGCTCTCTGACAGCGAAGGCAAGGCCAGCACCGACGCACAAGAGATCTTTGCCGCCGCCCGCGCCGATTACGCCCGCATTCTCGGGGCGCTCTACGCCGAAGGGTATTACAGCGGCACCATCAACATTCTGGTGAACGGGCGCGAGGCGGCAGCGATTGCGCCGCTGGATATTCCCGGCAAGATCAGCAGCCTTGCCATCACCGTGACACCCGGCCCGCAATCGACCTTTTCACGGGCCTCGATCGCCCCGCTGGCCCCGAAGACCGAACTGCCCGAAGGATTTGCCATCGGCAAGACCGCCCGCAGCACGGTGATCCGCGAAGCGGCGACCGTGGGCGTGGATGCCTGGCGCGAGGCGGGCCATGCCAAGGCCGATATTGCCAGCCAGAAGATCATCGCCGATCACCGCAGCAACACGCTCGACACCGCGATCACACTGGCGCCCGGACCTGAATTGCGGTTCGGCACCCTGAAACTTGAGGGATATGAGCGGCTGCGCCCCGCGCGGCTGGAGCAGATCGCCGGCTTTCCCACGGGCGAGGTCTATTCGCCCGAAAAGCTGGATGTGGTGCGCAAGCGTCTGCGCAAAACCGAGATTTTCAGCTCGATCACGCTGACCGAGGCCGAGACCCCCAATCCCGATGGCACGCTCGACATGACGCTGAACGTGGTGGAGCAACCGCGCCGCCGCTACAGTTTCGGGGCGGAACTGGACAGCATGGACGGGCTGAACCTGAACGGCTACTGGCTGCACCGCAACCTGCGGGGCCGGGCGGAAAGGCTGAAAATCTACGGCGAGGTCAACGGCATCGGCGGCAGCACCGGCGGCATTGATTACAAGCTGGGGACACGGGTTGACCGCCCGGCGACGCTGGGCCCCGACACCTCGGGCTATGTTTTTGCCGAAGGCATCCGTCTGGATGAAAAGGACTATACCGCCACCGGTTACGAAATCGGCTTTGGTCTGACGCGTGAATTCAGCGACAAGCTGAGCGCCGAGGTGGGCCTCGATTACAAGTTCATCAAGGCCGATTTTGGCTTTGCGACCTTTGATTACAAAGTGTTGGCCTTGCCGATCTCGGCGACATTCGATGACCGCGACGACAAGCTGGATGCCCATAACGGCTATTACCTCTCCGGCACGGTGACGCCCTATTACGGCATCGGCCTGGCCGAAAGCGGGGCGCAGGTCAAAGGCGATGCCCGTGCCTATCGCGGTTTTGCCGATGACCGCTTTGTCATCGCCGCGCGCGGGCAACTTGGCGCCGTGCGCGGCTCAACCATCGACACCACGCCCAGCGACTATCTGTTCTACTCGGGCGGCGGCGGCACTGTGCGGGGGCAGCCCTATCAATCCCTCGGGGTGAATGTGCTAAACGGCGGCGCGCAGGGCTCGGGCGGCACCAGCTTTGCCGCCATGTCGCTGGAACTGCGGGCGATGGTCACCAAAAGCATCGGCGTGGTCGGCTTTTATGATGCGGGTTTCGTCTCGGATGACGGGTTCTTTGGCGATGATGGCGACAGCCATGCCGGGGCCGGGATCGGCCTGCGCTACAAAACCGCCATCGGCCCGATCCGCTTTGACGTCGCGACCCCCGTCTCGGGAACCACCGGCGACGGCGTGCAATTCTACCTTGGGATCGGACAGGCCTTTTGATGCGCAAACTTCTTTTGACGCTGCCGTTTCTGACGCTGGCTCCCCTGCTGGCACCGGTTTTGCTGCCGCAGATGCTGCGGGCGCAGGACGCCCCCGTCGCCGAAACCACGCCCGAGGCCGCACCAACCGCCGATGCCGCCGAGCAGGCGCGCGACCGTTCCTATCTGACGGGCCTGATCGAGGATAACCTTTCCGGCGAGGGCATGACGGTGCGGCTGGATGGCTTTGCCGGGGCGCTGTCCTCGCGCGCAACCTTTGACAGCCTGACAATTGCCGATGACAACGGCGTCTGGCTGACCATTCTCGACGGCGCGATCAGCTGGAACCGCAGCGCCCTCTTGCGCGGGCGGTTGGAGATTGCGGAACTCAGCGCGCGCGAGGTGGATCTGCCGCGCACCCCCGCCAGCGCCGCGAGCGACATCACCGCCAGCCCGGAGGCGAAACCGTTTTCGCTGCCCGATCTGCCGGTCTCGGTGAAAATCGAGAAATTCGAGATCAAGAAGGCCGTGCTGGGCGAGGCGCTTCTGGGCGAGGCCGCCAGTCTGAGCCTTTCGGGCGCGCTGGATCTGGCGAATGGCGAAGGGCATGCCGAACTCTCGGCGGAACGGGTGGATGCGAAACAGGGCACTGTCTCGCTGACGGCAAGCTATGCCAATGCCACGCAGGTGCTGGGCATCGACCTTCTGGTGTCGGAGGGGAAAGACGGGATTGCCGCGCATCTGATCGGCCTGCCCGGCTATCCCGCCCTGTCTTTGGCCGCGAGCGGCACCGGGCAGATCAAGGATTTCGCCGCCGATATTCAGCTGAGCACCGATGGCCGCCCGCGCCTGTCGGGCAAAGTGACGCTGAAAGAGGCCGCCGCCGAGGTGGACCCGGCCACAACCACCACCGACAGCACCGCAACGCCCGCCCCGACCGCGCTGAATTTCACCGCCGATCTCGGCGGCGATATCAGCCCGCTGTTGCCGGCGGAATATCAGACCTTCTTCGGCAATTCGGTCAAACTGAAGGTGCAGGGCAGCCGCACGGCCGCGGGCGGGCTCAGCCTGCCGGTGCTCTCCATCGACAGCGCCGCGCTGGATCTGACCGGCGCGGTCGAGCTGAATGCCGACAATCTGCCGCAAAGCGCCGATCTGCAGCTCAGCATCGGGCTGCCCGATGCCACCGAAGTGCTGCTGCCGGTCGCGGGCAGCTACAACTGGATCCGCCATGCCGAGCTGAAACTGCTCTATGGCCGCGGCACCTCGGACAACTGGTCGCTGGATGGCCGTGTCACCGGGTTCCGCTCGGCCACGGCCAAGATGCTCTCGCTGAAACTGGCCGGGTCGGGGCAGTTGCGGCAGGGCGTCGGCCTGCCCGCCGCGCTTGGCGGCATTCTCGACGTGACCGCCAGCGGTCTGGAAATGAGCGACAAGGGCCTGGATGAAGCCTTGGGCGCCTTTGCCACCGCACGGGGGAATTTCAGCTGGCAGGAAGGCGAAGACCTGCGGCTGAGCAAGCTGACGCTGATCGGTCAGGGCTATGCGCTGAACGGCAAGCTGGCGCTGGGAGGGCTGACCGAAGGCTTTGACCTCTCGGGCGATGCCAATGTCACGCTGAACAATCTGGCGCAATTCTCCACCCTGGCCGGACGGCAGCTGGCGGGCAAAGCCGAAGGCCGGATCGAGGGCAGCGCCAATCTGCTGGGCGGCGCCTTTGACGTGATCGCCCGTGTGCAGGGCAATGACATCACGGTGGAGCAGCCGCAGCTCGACCGGCTGCTCTCGGGTCAGACCAACATCATTGCCTCGGCCAAGCGCGATGAGACGGGGGTGACCCTGCGTGATTTCACCGTGACCGCGCCGGGCCTCTCGGTGGCGGCCAAGGGGCGGCTGGACAGCGCTTCGGTCAACCTGACCGCCGATGCCAGTTTTGACGATCTCTCGCGGCTCGACCCCGCCTATCGCGGCGGGCTGACGGCAGAGGCGAAAGTGACCACCGAGAATGGCGCAACGTTGGCCACGGTCACCGGCACGGGCCGCAGCCTCGCGCTCGGTCAGCCCGAGCTGGACCGTCTGCTGGCGGGCACCAGTGATCTGCAAATCGCGGTGGAGCAACGTGGCGAGGCCATCACGCTCAAGAATTTCTCGATCGGCAACCCGCAGCTGAGCGCCAAAGCCTCGGGCGATCTGACCGAGGGCGCGCGCAATCTGACGCTGGAGGCGCGGCTGGCCAATGCGGCGCTTCTGGCCCCCGGTTTCCCGGGGCCGGTGACCGTTTCAGGCAATGTGGCGCAAAACGGCAGCGGCTACGGCGTTGATGTACAAGGCGCCGGGCCGGGCGGCACGCAGGCCAAGGTCAGCGGCACCGTCGCAGGCGATTTCGCCACCGCCAATCTCAAAATCACCGGCAGCGCCGAGACCTCGCTCGCCAATGCGTTCATCGCGCCGCGCTCGGTGCAGGGGCCGCTCAGCTTTGATCTGGCGCTGAACGGCGCGCCGGGGCTGGCGGCGCTCTCGGGGAAAATCTCGACCCGCAATGCGCGCCTCGTGGCGCCGACGCTTGGCCTCAGCCTCGACAATGTCACGCTGGACGCCAACCTCTCGGGCGGGCGGGCACAATTGTCGCTGGGCGGCGCGCTCAGCAGTGGCGGCACACTGGACATCAGCGGACCGGTGAGCCTGTCGGGGAATTATGCCGCCGATCTGGTGGCGAAACTCAATCAGCTGCGGCTGCGCGACCCCGAGCTCTATGACACCCGGATTTCCGGGCAGCTGACGGTCAACGGCGCTCTTATGGGCGGTGCCCGGATCGGCGGCGCGCTGACGCTGCAAGACACCGAAATCCGCGTGCCCTCGACCGGACTTGGCGGCGCGGCGGAGATTCCCGAGATGACGCATGTGGCCGAAACCGCCGCCGGACGCGCCACCCGCGCCCGAGCCGGCCTGTTGGGCGGCGACAGCGGCAGCGGCAGCGGCGCCAGCGGGCCGGACTATCCGCTCGACATTTCCATTGCGGCGCCCCGGATTTTCGTGCGCGGCCGGGGGCTGGATGCCGAACTAGGCGGCACCCTGCGGCTGGGGGGCAGCACCGCCAATGTGGTGCCGATCGGCAAGTTCAATCTGGTGCGCGGGCGTCTGGATATCCTGTCCAAACGCTTCACGCTGGACGAGGGCGAAGTGGCGCTGCAAGGCGCGCTGGTGCCCTGGATCCATTTCAGCGCCTCGAGCACGAGTGACGGCTATACCAGCACGATCCTGATCGAGGGCGATGCCTCGGCACCGGAACTGTCCTTCAGCTCCAACCCGGAACTGCCGCAGGAAGAGGTGCTGTCGCATCTGCTGTTCGGGCATGATCTGACCTCGCTGTCACCACTGCAGGCGGCGCAGCTTGCGTCGGCCGTGGCGACTTTGGCAGGCAAGAGCGGCGAAGGCATCGTTTCCAAGCTGCGGCAGAACTTCGGGCTGGATGACCTCGACATCGGCACGGATGACAACGGCAATGCGACGTTGAAAATCGGCAAGTACCTGTCCGAGAACGTCTATACCGACGTGACCGTCGGCAGTGAGGGGCAGACGGAGATCAACCTGAACCTCGACATCTCCAAATCGATCAAGGCCCGGGGCACGGTGGCCGATGATGGCTCGACCGGGATCGGGATCTATCTGGAAAAGGACTACTAGGCCCGTTTGGCCCGCGTCCGGATGACCGCAAAAAAGGCCCCCGTCCGCAGCCGGATCGGGGGCCTTTGTGGTTGTTGGTGATTGTGACGCTGATCACATGGCCTCAGCCTTGCGGGTCAAAGGCATCCAGTTCAAAGATGATCTGCACGCGCCAGACCCCCTCCTCGGTGCCTTGATGCAGTTCCGCGTCCAGCTGGCTTGAGAAGGCCTCGATCAACTGGCTGCCCAATCCGGTGCCACCGTCGCGGTCCTCGGGCAGCTGCCCGTCCGAACCAATCGAATTGGTGATCTCGAGCAACAGCTTGGCACCGCCATGCGGGCGCATCTCCAGCCGGACCCAGGGCGCCTCGCCCGGGCGCTGCGGAGCGGCGTATTTGATCGCATTGGTGAATGCTTCGGTGGCCAGCAAGGCCAGGGGCACCGCCTGATCGGGATAGAGCGTCAAGGGATGCAGATCGGTTTCAACCCGCAGCGCCGACCCCGGCGGCAGCGAGGCCACCGCCATCTGATTGACGATATCGCCCACCAGCTGATCGGCGGGCACCGCCGCCAATTGCTCGGCCTGATACAGATTGCGGTGAATGGTGGCGAGGCTGGCCACCCGGTCCTGCACGCTTTTCAGCACCCGCTTGGCATTCGGATCGCGCAGATTGCGCACCTGCATGTTGATGATCGAGGCGATCAGCTGCAGGTTATTCTTGACCCGGTGATGCACCTCTTTCAGCAGAACGGTCTTTTCCTCCACCGACGCCTCCAGCGCCGCCTCATCCCGGATCAAGATCCGCGCAAGGTTGTGAAAGGTCTGACTGACTTCGGCGATCTCGCCCGGCGCGCTGCGCAATACCGGCGGCGCGCTGTCGCGCTGGCCCAGCGCAAAGCGGCGCATTTGCCCGCGCAATTCGCGGATATGGCGGATCACCAGGCGCCAGACGGCAAACCAGGCCACGCCCAGGCTGACCACCCACATCATCAGCGGAAACAAGAGCGCGGTGGCGCCTGTCATCGGCCCGTTGATCTTCACTTCGGCGGGTTTCCAGCTGCCCAGGGCCTGCACGAGGCCCGGCACCACCGTCACCACACTGAACACACGCTCTTCGCCCCCGGCAGACAGGCCGCGGAAGCTGGTCTCCTGCATATTCGCGAGTTCCTTGAGGTCATGGTCGGCAGGCAAAATGGCGGCGGCCTTGTCCAGGCCCCCGGTGGCGGTCAGCACATTGCCTTCCGTGTCAAACAACAGCAGATCCGCGCCCTCGCCCGGATTGCTGCCGGGCGCGCGGACGCTGACCATATCCTGCGGAATCGACAGCACCACCAGCCCCAGCAGCACCCCCTCGCGCGCGACCGGCTGCGAGACGGCAAGCACGGCGCGCCCGGTGGCCGCACCCGCGCTTGAGGCGACGATCGTCGGCCCCGGCTTGGCGGTGAAACGCAGATATGTGGGTGATTTGCTCACATCGGTGGTGCGCGAACCGGACGAGCAGACCACCTGACCCTCGGTGTTCACATAACCCGCGTAGACATAGATGGCGCTGCGGTCCACGAGATCGCTCATCAGCGTGGTGCAGGCATCGACCGTGGTTTCCGGCCGCGCCACCGAATCCGCCAGAATGCTGGCGGCCCCGAGCGCGGTCTGAATGATCGCCCGTTCGCGGGTGGCCGCCTCCGAGGTGCGCCCGGTCAGCGCCGCTTCGGCCATCAACCCGGCCTGATCGGCCATCCGCCAGGTCTGAAAAACGGCGATCATGCCGAGCGGCAGCAGCGCCACCGTCAGCATCATCCCCATCCGAAACCCGACCCGGTCGGTAAAACGCAGGCGCGCGCTCAGCCCGGCCTTCATCAACTCACCGCGCCGCTGGCCGACATCACCGCCATACAGGCCGCATCGCTCATCACGGCTTCTTCGCCGTCTTCCAGTTTCAGCAGTTCGGCCAGACGTTTACGCCCCCGGTTCGCACGGCTTTTCACCGTGCCAATCGCCACGCCGGTCATCGCCGCCGCATCTTCATAGGAGAAGCCCGAGGCCCCCACGAGGATCAGCGCCTCGCGCTGCTCATCGGGCAGTTGCTCGAAAGCCTTGCGGAAATCCTGCAGCGCCAGGCGGCCGTCGTGATCGGGACGGGTGGCCAGTTTGGCCGCATGAATGCCATCGGTATCCGACACCTCGCGCCGCACCTTGCGGTGTGCCGAGTAGAAGGTGTTGCGCAAGATGGTGAACAGCCAGGCCCGCAGGTTGGTGCCCACCTGAAATTTGTCAATGTTCGACCAGGCTTTGACGATGGTGTCCTGCACCAGATCATCCGCCGAGGATCCATCACGCGTCAAACTGATGGCAAAAGCCCGCAGCGCTGAGAGATGCTCAACCAGCTGATCGCGCGGATCAGCGACCGCCGTATTGGGGGCCGCCGTATTGGGGGGTTGGCTCATGCCTTTGGCTCCTGCGCGCGCAGTTGCTGCAAAAGATCCAGAAATTTCGCCGGGACCTCTTCCTTGGCCTGCTCTTGATACACAAGCCGTAAATTCTCATCGATCTGCTGCTCGATTGCTGTCTGCTTGCGATTGTCACGCTTGTTGGTCATGTTTTGGGTGTCCCGGGTCGAAATAATTCCTGTGCACGGGAACCCAACGCGATCCGCCTGCGTTCGGTTCCAGAAATAACAAACTTTTTTCGGAGAGATCATGACCGAGGCTGCAACCGTCGATCTGGCTACCAAGATTGCCCGCGACCTGCCCTTTCTTCGCCGCTACGCGCGCGCACTGACGGGCAGTCAGGACGCCGGCGACAATTACGCTGCCGCCACGCTGGAGGCCATTCTGTCCGACCGCACCGCTTTTGAACGCGAGAAAGACAGCCGTGTTGCCCTGTTCCATGTGTTCCACGCGATCTGGCAAAGCTCGGGTGCGCCGGTGGCCGAGCCCGAGAACGACAGCCGCGCGATGCGCGCGCAGGCGCATTTGCGGTCGCTGACGCCGAACACCCGCGAGGCACTGCTGCTGCGCAGTGTCGAGGGGATGCGCCACGAACAGATCGCCGCCGTGATGGGGGTTGAACTGGCCGAGGCGGAAGAGCTGGTGCAGATCGCGCTGGATGAGATGGGCCGCGCGATGGCGGGCCGGGTGATGATCATCGAAGACGAAACCATCATCGCGATGGACCTTAAAGGCATCGTGCAGGCGATGGGCCATTCGGTGACCGGCGTCGCCCGTACCCATTCCGCCGCCATCACCCTGGCCGCGAAAGAGCGTCCGCAGCTGATCCTGGCCGACATTCAGCTGGCCGACGGTTCCTCGGGCATTGATGCGGTCAATGAGCTGCTGGCCGAAATGGGCGATCTTCCGGTGATCTTCATCACCGCCTTCCCGGAGCGTCTGCTGACGGGCGAGCGGCCGGAACCGGCCTTCCTGATCTCGAAACCCTATAACGAAGAGCAGGTGCGCGCCGCGGTCAGCCAGGCGATGTTCTTCGCCTCGACCGAAGGGCTGAGCCTCTGAGAGACGCGGGGCGTTATTCACCGCTCCTCCACGCCAAACAGCACAAGGCCGGATCGTTTGATCCGGCCTTTGCCTTTTCGCGGTGTCAGTGCAGGGCGCGGGGCGCTTAACTGCGCACGGCCCGCATCACCAGCGTGATCACGAAGAGCACGAGGAAGATGAAGAACAGCACTTGTGCGATGCCCGCAGAAGCGCTGGCGATGCCGCCAAAACCAAAGACAGCGGCAACGATGGCGATGATGAAGAAGGTCACGGCCCAGGACAACATGAGAGGCTCCTTTTCAGAATGTGGGATGCGTCAGACGCTCTGAAAATGCAACGCTGTCAGCCCCGCCGGAGTTCCCGCAGCCGTTCAACTTCAATGTTGACGATGGCCCCGAGCAACACGACGTAGGAGGAAAGATACAGCCACATCAGCAGCGCGATCACCGCCCCGATCGAGCCATAGATGCGGTTATAGGCCCCGAAATTGGTGAGGTAATAGGTAAACCCCAGAGAGACGGCAGACCAGGCCAGCGCTGCCAGCGCCGACCCCGGTGTCAGCCAGCCATCGCGACTGCCCCCGGTGGGACCAAAGCGAAACAGCATCCCCAGCGCGGTCAGGATCAGCACGAAGCTGCCCACCATCGGCAGCGCCGCCACCGTCCAGCTGCCGATCTGTCCCAGATGCAAAAAGTTCACCACAATCGGCACCACCACCGCCAGGGTCAGCGCCACCAGCATCACCGCCACCAGCGCCAGGGTCAGCGTATAGTCGAACACATAAGCCCAAAGACCACTGCGCTGCGGCGTCCCGCGGATCACGTTCAGCCCCTGCACCAAGGCCGAGACCCCGGCCCGCGCCGAGTAAAGCGCCACCGCGACCGAGACACCGGTGGTCCAGCCCAGGCTGGCTTTCGGCGCGCTCAACAGGGCACCGATCTGCTCATTCAGGATGGCCCAGGGCTCGGGCGGGATGAATTCCGCCGCCACATGCAGATAGGATTGCATCACCCCCGGATCCGCCACGAGGCTCCAGATCGCGATGGTCGCCGCCATGCCGGGGAAAATCGCAAAGATCGCATAGAAGGCGATCCCCGCCGCCACGAGGCCGACATGGCCCTCGCCCATCCGGGTGGCAATTGCGACGAGAAAGCGCCAGGTCGATACAATCATCTCAAAGTCCTTGTTTCCCCTAACTTAGCGGCGATCCGCTCAGGTGCAACTTGCACGCGCACGCGGTTTCTGGTTCGCTTGCGCTAACAGGGAGGAATTCAGATGCGTTACACACCGGCTCCGGACCGCTATTCCCGCATGACCTATCGGCGCTGCGGCAACTCAGGATTGAAACTGCCCGCCATTTCCTTGGGGCTGTGGCACAATTTCGGCCATGACACACCGCATGCCACCAAACGCGCGATCTGCCAGACCGCCTTTGACCATGGAATCACCCATTTCGATCTGGCCAACAACTATGGGCCGCCGCCAGGCAGCGCCGAAGAAGCCTTTGGCGACATTCTCAAAACCGATTTCGCCGGGTACCGGGATGAGCTGATCATCTCCTCCAAGGCAGGCTATGAGATGTGGGACGGCCCTTACGGCGAATGGGGCAGCCGCAAATATCTGATCGCGTCGTGCGATCAAAGCCTCAAGCGGATGGGCCTCGACTATGTGGATATCTTTTATTCGCACCGCTTCGACCCGGAGACCCCGCTTGAGGAAACCATGGGCGCGCTCGACCATATCGTGCGCTCGGGCCGCGCGCTTTATGCCGGGATTTCGTCCTATAATGCCGAGCGGACCAAACAGGCGGTGGCGATCCTGAAAGATCTGGGCACGCCCTGCGTGATCCACCAGCCCAGCTACAACATGCTCAACCGCTGGGTCGAGCGCGACGGCCTGAAAGAGACGCTGGCCGATCTTGGCGTCGGCTCGATTGCCTTCACGCCGCTGGCGCAGGGGCTGTTGACCAAGAAATATCTGAACGGCACGCCCGAAGACAGCCGCGCGGCGCAGGGAAAATCGCTCAACCCCGGCACGATCACCCCGGAGGCGCTTGCCAAGATCACGGCGCTGAACGCGATTGCCGAGCGGCGCGGCCAGACGCTGGCGCAAATGGCCATCGCCTGGGTGCTGCGTGGCGGCGGCATCACCACGGCGCTGATCGGTGCCTCGAAACCGGCGCAGGTCACCGATTGCTGCGGCGCCATCGGCAATCTCGAGTTCACCGAGGCCGAGCTGGCCGAAATCGACAGCCATGCGCAGGATGAGGCGATCAACCTCTGGGCGCGCTCGGCGGAGCTTGCGGAATGAAACCCGCGCTCTGGGTCTCGACCGGGCTTTGCGCCCTGATTGGCACGGCGGCCTGGGCAGAGATGCCCGCGCCGATGACCGATGCCGATTACACCGCCATCGATCAGGCCGAAGCCCGCCTCGGCCGCGATCTCTTCTACGACCCGATTCTCTCGGGCAACCGCAACATCAGCTGCGCCACCTGCCACCATCCGGATTTCGCCACCGGCGACGGGCTGTCACTGGGCATGGGCGAAGGCGGCATCGGCCTCGGCCCCGCGCGGCACCCCGACCCGAATGACCTGCCCGAGCAGCGGATACCGCGGAACTCCCCCGCGCTGTTCAATCTGGGGGCGACACAATTCACCCGCCTCTTCCACGACGGCCGCGTCGAACAAGATCCCAAACATGCCAATGGCCTGCGCACGCCACTGGAAGATGAGATGCTCACCGGGTTTTCCGGCATCCTCTCGGCGCAAAACATGTTCCCGGTGCTCTCGCCCGACGAAATGGCCGGGCATTATCAGGAGAACGACGTCTCCAAGGCTGTGCGCTCGGGCCGCATCACCGGCCCCGGCGGTGCCTGGGACATCATCGCGCAACGGGTCTGGGCGATCCCCTCCTACCGCAGCCGGTTTGAGGCGCTGCACCCCGAACTGACCACGGGAGCGCCGCTGACCTTCCCGCAAATCTCCAACGCCATCGCCGCCTTTGTCGCCGAGGAATGGCGCTCGGACACCAGCCCGTTCGACGCCGCCCTGCGCGGCGAAACACCGCTTTCGCCCGAGGCGCAAGCAGGGGCCGACCTCTTTTACGGCGATGCCGGCTGCAGCAGCTGCCACGCGGGCGCGCTGCAAACCGACCATGATTTCCACGCGATGGCGGCGCCACAACTCGGCCCCGGCAAGGCGGAACGCTTTGAAAATCACAGCCGCGACGAAGGGCGGATGCGGGTCACCGGCAATCCGAAAGACCGCTTTGCCTTCCGCACCCCCTCCCTGCGCAATGTGATGAAAACCGGCCCTTGGGGCCATGCGGGCGGCGCCACCGATCTCGCCGCTTTCCTGCGCGGCCATGGTCAGCCCGAGAGCCTCGCGGCCTACACCGCCACGGCCACCCTGCCCGCTTTCCCAAAAACCAAACCCGATTGGGCCATTCTGGAAGATCCCGCCGAAATGGCGGCGATTGAGGCCGCCTCCCTGCACACCCGCCCGCTGAGTGAGGCCGAGATCCCGCAGATCCTCGCCTTCCTCGACAGTCTGACCGATCCCACCGCGATCAAAGGCCGCCTCGGCGTGCCCGAAAGTGTCCCGAGCGGCCTGAAGATGGATAAATAGGCTTGCTTCGTTGAAAATATCCTCGGGGGTCCGGGGGCAGACAGCCCCCGGCCTCACCGCTTAGCCACCGGTGCGGTCAGGCTCCACCTTGGTCAAAGCATTCACCACCACCGGCAGCCAATCCCCCACCTGCCCGTCGGGCCAGATCACCCGAACTTCCGCGCTTTCCGCTGATCCCAGCCCGAAATGCAGCGGCAAAGCCTCGCCGCTGGCATGCCCGCCGCCAATGGTCACCTCCTGCGATTGCACGCGGTCCCCACTGCGCAGCTCAACCCAGGATCCCACCGCGCGGCGGTTCATCCCCGGCTGAATCGTCTCTATCTCGGCCCAATGCCCGGCATCCGCCGTCACATTGCGCCAGATCTCCAGCGGGGCGCGCCGGTTGACCACCACCAGATCCAGCAATCCGTCGCCATTCAGATCCGAGAGCGAAGCGCCGCGCGAGCGTTCGGCCGTGGCCACCCCCGCGACATCCGCCTTTTCGACAAAGGTGCCATCCGGCTGCTGCATCAGCAGATTGTTCGGGTCATGGATCGCATTCGACGGCATCTGATCGACATTGCCCTTGGCGATGAACAGATCCGGCCGCCCGTCATTGTCGATATCGCCGAATTCCGAATGCCAGCCGGTTGAGGGCCGCCCGTCATCGCCAAAGAACGGCCGCTGCGCATAGGTGCCGATGCTGTAGGGCGCATTCTCGAACCCGTCCCCCCGGTTGAACTGCAAGAGCTGATCGCCCATCGAGGTCATCACCACTTCCGGCAGCCCGTCACCGGTGATGTCGCGGCTGGCGACCCCCATCCCCCAGAGCGAGATTTTCGGCCAATCTGCCCGCTCGGCCAGCGGGTTCAGCTGCAGCATCTGCTCATAGCCGCCGCGCACGTAATAATGCCGGTCGTTGGAGATCCGCAGCTCCGGCGTGCCCTTGCGCTGCCAGTCGGAAATCAGCATCGACAGCGCGCAATAGCCGGGCCGGATCGTCTCTGTTTCACCATATTCGCGGCCTTTGGGCCGGATCATCTCCGAGGTGTCGCAGGCCTCAAACGGGCCGTTCGGATCGGCGCGGTTGACGTAATTGCCGAAAACCAGCGTCGGCCAGTCCTGCCCCTTTTCCCAGGTGGCGGTGAAGGCGGTGGTCCAGGCGTCGCGCGCGGTCAGGCCCCATTCCTGCGTCGCATCAGCAAAACCGCAATGACCATCGCCGCGCAACAGCGCGTTCTGCCCGACCCGCAGCACCACCAGATCCAGCGCGCCATCGCTGTCGATGTCGATCGGATAGGCACCCGTCACCTCGGTCAGCTCGGGCACCTGTCCGAGGTCAAAACGGATCGGCCCGCCCTGCGCGCTTTTGTTGACAAACAGGCGCGAGGGATTGCCGCCGCCCGCCGCGTAAAGATCAGGCCGCTGATCGCCGTTGCAGTCAAAAACCGCGACGCCGCCGCCGACGAAATGCTCCCAGCCGCCGCCGTAAATCTGCTCGGCGGGCAGCGCCTTGCTGTCGTCGACAAAGGCCGGATCGGCCAGCGCCGCCGTGCCTGCCGCGCCGATCATCCCGATGATGCAAAAGAAAATTTTCATGCTGCGGCCTCCCTGCCCTGCGTCAGCAATCCTTCGGTCAGCTCCGAAAGCGCCAGCGCCGCCGCCCCATGCGCCCAGAGCATATCGCCCCAGGCATGGGTTTCGATTCGCGGCATCGGCCGTTCGGTGTTCAGCGTCATCCCCTGCATTTCCGACAGGGTTTCCTTGGCATAGAGGTAATCATAGCGCATCCGCTCGCCCGAAAGGATGATCAGCTCGGGGTCAAAAAGGTTCACCACATTCGAGAGCCCCAGCGCCAGATAGCGCCCCGCCCGGTGAAAGATCGAGCGCGCGGCGGAATTGCCCGCCTTGGCGTGGTCGAACAGGCTTTCCAGCAGCGCCCCCACCGTCTGATTGTCGGAATGCGAGAGGTTCAGCGCGGTCTGCGCCTCGCGCACCAGCGCATAGTCGGCGACATAGGCCTCAAGACATCCCCGCTGACCGCAGCGGCAGAGCGCGCCATCGAGTTGCACCTTGGTATGCCCCAGCTCCATCCCCATGCCCTGCGCGCCGCGATAGAGCCGGTGGTTCAGCACCAGCCCCATGCCGACACCATGTTCGATGGTGACCACGGCGAAATCCGACAGGGTCCGCCCGGCGCCGAACCACAGCTCGGCCAGCGTCACCAGATTGGCGTCGTTGTCGATATAGACCTGCAAGGCCAACCGTTGCGACAGCGCCGCCGCCAGCGGCTCATGCCGGTTCATCAAAACCGGAGACCAATGCACAACACCTTGTTTCGTATCGACAAACCCCGGAACGCCCAGCCCCAAAGCTGTCAGGTCCGAACGCTGCAGGCCGGCCTTTTCACAGACCCGGTGCAGCAGCGTTTCGGTGGCATCCAGCAGATGCGAGAGTTCCATTGCCCCGGGCCGCCGGGGGATGGCGACGCTGGCGATCAGCTTGCCGGAAAAATCCACGATCACCGCCGTGTGTTCGCGGTCCTGCAGCTTGATCCCGGCCACATGATAGGCGCCGGCCCGCACCCCCAGGGCAACGGCGGGGCGGCCACGGCCACCGTCACCGTCGCGGGTGGTCTGCACCTCCTCCAGCAATCCCGCCTCGATCAGTTCAGAGGTCAGCATCGTCACCGAAGCCGGGCTGACCGAGAGGTCCTTGGCCACCTGCACCCGCGCAATAGCGCCTGCGGCCCGCACACGCTCAAAGATCTGCTGGCGCAGCGGGCGCGCGGTTTCCGACAGCGGCGGGATCAACGGACCACAACCCGGGTCCGGCACACCACGCAGCACCTTGCGGGCACCCCGATCCGGTTTCATTTATTCACCCCCCAAAGAAATATCTGCAGTTGCAGCATCAATTTCCGGTCCATAGCGCCGCACTGCGGCAATATTGTCCCAGTTCTCCCTGGGTTTGATGTTTGACCCGAGTTTTTTAATTTGACAACTGAATTTATTCCCCGCAAATTTCGCCCAGTCCGACTGGTTAGGTCGGCCGGGGCGCGCAGCCCCTTCTATGGGAGGAAGATATGCAAAAGATTCTTTTGGCCGCCGTCGTGCTGACGGCCGGTCTGTCGACGTCGGCCTTTGCGGAAATGACCGTGGGTGTGTCCTGGTCCAACTTCCAGGAAGAACGCTGGAAAACCGACGAAGCCGCGATCAAGGCCGCGCTGGAAGCCTCGGGCAACAAATACATCTCGGCTGATGCGCAGAACTCGGCTGCGAAACAGCTGACCGACGTGGAAGCGCTGATCACCCAGGGTGCCGATGCGCTGATCATCCTGTCGGTCGACAAGGATGCCGTGGGCCCGGCCATCGACAAAGCCGCCGCCGAAGGCATTCCGGTTGTGGGCTATGACCGCCTGATCGAAGATCCGCGCGCTTTCTACCTGACCTTTGACAACAAAGGCGTGGGCAAGATCATCGCGGAAACCGTGCAGGCCGCGCAGCCCGAAGGCAATTACGCGATCATCAAAGGCGACAAGGGTGACCCGAACGCCGCCTTCCTGCTGGAAGGCATGATGGAAGTGCTGAGCCCGGCGATCAACGACGGCAAGATCAAGATCGTCGGCGAGAGCTTCTCGGATGGCTGGAAACCGGACAATGCCCAGAAGAACATGGAGCAGATCCTGACCGCCAACGACAACAAGATCGACGCGGTTCTGGCTGAAAATGACGGCATGGCCGGTGGCGCGATTGCCGCCCTCTCGGCGCAGGGCCTGAACGTGCCGATCGGCGGCCAGGACGGCGACCTCGCCGCGCTGAACCGTGTGGCGCGCGGCACCCAGACCGTTTCGGTGTGGAAAGACTCGCGCCAGCTGGGCAAAGCGGCGGCAGATATCGCCGTGGCGATGGCCGGTGGCGCTGCGCTCGACGCGGTTGAAGGCGCGCAAAAATGGAGCGGCGGCGACAAAGGCGTTGAAATGAACGCGATCTTCCTCGCGCCGACCCCGATCACCAAAGAGAACCTGAACGTCGTGATCGACGCCGGTGTCATCTCCAAGGATCAGGCCTGCGAAGGCGCGATGGCCGACGTGGCTGCCTGTAAATAAGCGAACCACCGATGCCGCCTGACCGGGCGGCATCGGATTTTTCCGACGGGCGGATGCCGCCCGTATCCGACGCCGGAGCTGCGGCGCCATAACCGTAAAAACGGGCATTCTCATGAGCCAGAACACTTCGACGCCGTCCGCCTCCGCGGGCCAGAGCGGCGCTTTTACCCGATTCCTGCGTGCCACCGAAATCGACACACGTCTGCTGGGCATGGTCGGCGCGCTGGTGCTGATCTGGGTCGGCTTCCATTTCTATGGCGCGCTGGTCAACGGATCCGGGTCCTTTCTGACGCCGCGCAACCTGTGGAACCTCTCGGTGCAGACCTCTTCGGTCGGCATCATGGCGACGGGGATGGTGCTGGTGATTGTCACCCGCCACATCGACCTCTCGGTCGGCTCGATCCTCGGGTTCTGCGCCATTCTCATGGGGATGATGCAATCCTACATACTGCCGCCGGTCCTGGGCCTCGGCCATCCGATGATCTGGATCATCGCCGCCGTCACCGGCATGGCGCTTGGCACGCTGATCGGCGCGTTTCAGGGCGCGATCATCGCCTATGGCAAGGTTCCGGCCTTTATCGTGACGCTGGGCGGCCTGCTGGTATGGCGTGGTTGTGCCTTCCTCGTGGCGCGGGGCGAGACGATCTCGCCGCTGGACCCTACCTTCACGCTGCTCGGCGGCGGGCCTTACGGCGCTGTCGGCGCGACCGGCAGCTGGGTTGTGGGCATTCTGGCCTGTATCGGCATCATCTGGATGCTGGTGCGCGGCCGCCAACAGCGCCGCACCTTTGAATTCGCGCTGCGCCCGATGTGGGCGGAATACACGCTGGGCCTTTTGGGTTGTGGCGTGGTGATCGGCGCGGTTCTGCTGGTCAATGCCTATCCCTGGCCGAAGGGCATCGTCCGGCAATATGCCGCCGCGAACAACATCGAGGTACCGGCCGAGGGCCTGTTCATCAGCCATGGCTTTGCCATTCCGGTGCTGATCCTGGCCGTGGTCGGCATCGCCATGACCATCCTGATGAACCGCACCCGCTTTGGCCGCTATGTCTTTGCCATCGGTGGCAACCCGGATGCGGCGGAACTCGCCGGGATCAACACCCGCTGGATGACCGTCAAGATCTTTGCGCTGATGGGCTTTCTCTGCGGTCTCTCTTCGGTCGTGGCTTCGGCGCGCCTGAACTCGGCCACCAACGCGCTTGGCACGCTGGATGAGCTTTATGTTATCGCCTCGGCGGTGATCGGCGGCACCTCGCTCGCGGGCGGTGTCGGCACCATCTACGGCGCCATCCTCGGGGCCTTTGTGATGCAGAGCCTGCAGACCGGCATGGTGCTGATCGGCTTTGACGCCGCCATGCAGCAGATCGTGGTCGGCGGTGTTCTGGTCGTCGCGGTCTATCTCGACATTCTCTACCGCCGCAAATCGAAGTGAGGGCCGGAGCCATGGATATGAACAAAGGCACACCGCTGGTCGAGCTGCGCGACATCTCGATCTCATTTGGCGGCATCAAGGCGGTCGATCACGTCTCGCTCGACCTCTATCCCGGTGAAGTCGTTGGGCTTCTGGGCCATAACGGCGCCGGGAAATCCACGCTGATCAAATGCCTCTCGGGCGCCTATCAGATGGACAGCGGCGAGATTTACATCAACGGCGACAAGGCCGAGATCCGCAATCCGCGCGACGCCCGCAGCTATAACATCGAGACGATCTATCAGACGCTGGCGCTGGCCGATAACCTCGATGCCGCCTCGAACCTGTTTCTGGGGCGCGAGTTGGTGGGCCGGGGCGGCTTTGTCGATGATGCGCGGATGGAGGCGGAGACGCGCAAGATCATGGCGCGGCTGAACCCGAACTTCCGCAAATTCGCGGAACCGGTTTCGGCGCTTTCGGGCGGGCAGCGGCAATCGGTGGCCATTGCGCGGGCGGTCTATTTCAACGCGAAAATCCTGATCATGGATGAGCCGACCGCCGCGCTTGGGCCGCATGAAACCCAGATGGTGGCTGAGCTGATCCAAGAGCTGAAGCGTCAGGGTCTGGGGATTTTCCTGATCGAGCATGATGTGAACGCGGTGATGGAGCTTTGTGACCGTGCGAGCGTGATGAAAAACGGTCAGATGGTTGGCACGGTGAATGTGAATGAAGTCACCGATGACGACATTCTGGCGATGATCATCCTCGGCAAAAAGCCGGAAAAGGTGGCCTGATGTATCTCGGTCTTGATCTGGGGACCTCGGGGCTGAAGGGCCTGCTGATTGATGACAATCAGCAGGTTCTGGCCGAGGCCTCGGCGCCGCTGACCGTCAACCGCCCGGCAGAGGGTTGGTCGGAGCAGGCCCCGGCGCAATGGATTGGTGCCGCTGAGGCGGTACTGGCAGAGCTGGCCGCCAGGGGTCTTGGCGCGGTGCGTGGCATTGGCCTGTCGGGGCAGATGCATGGCGCCACGCTGCTCTCGGCCGCCGATGATGTGCTGCGGCCCTGCATTCTGTGGAACGACACCCGCAGCCATGCGGAAGCCGCAGAGCTGGACAGCGATCCGGATTTCCGGGCGATTTCGGGCAATATCGTGTTTCCGGGCTTTACCGCGCCGAAACTCCTCTGGGTCGCGCGGCATGAGCCGGAGATTTTCGCCAAAACCGCCCGGGTCCTGCTGCCCAAGGATTACCTGCGCCTTTGGCTGACCGGCGAGCATGTGGCCGAGATGTCGGATGCGGCGGGCACCAGCTGGTTTGACACCGGCGCCCGCGACTGGTCCGATGTGCTGCTGGCGAAATCCGGGATGAGCCGGGCGCAGATGCCGCGTCTGGTGGAGGGTTCCGAAGTCTCGGGCGTCCTGCGCCCCGAGCTTGCGGCGCGCTTTGGCCTGCCCTCGGGCGTGGTGGTCGCGGGCGGGGCAGGGGATAATGCTGCCTCCGGCATTGGGGTCGGCGTGGTCAAGGCGGGGCAGGCCTTTGTCAGCCTTGGCACCTCCGGCGTGCTCTTTGCGGCGAATGACGGCTATCAGCCGGATGCCGCCACCGCCGTGCATACCTTTTGCCACGCGCTGCCGAATGCCTGGCACCAGATGGGGGTGATCCTTGCCGCCACCGATGCGCTGAACTGGTTCGCCAGGCTGGCCGGATCGGATGCCGCCACGCTGACCGGCAGTCTCGGTGACTTGCAAGCCCCCGGGAAGGCGCGGTTTTTGCCCTATCTCGGCGGCGAGCGCACCCCGCTGAACGATGCCGCCATTCGCGGGGCCTTCATCGGCATGGAACATGCCACCGACCAAGCCGCCGCCACCCGCGCGGTGCTGGAGGGGGTGACCTTCGCGCTGCGCGATTGCCGTGACGCTCTGGCCGCCACCGGCACCCGCATCGACACACTGCTGGCGGTGGGCGGCGGCACCCGCTCTGACTACTGGCTGCAGGCCATCGCCACGGCGCTCGGGATTCCGGTGTCGCTGCCGGTGGCGGGCGATTTCGGCGGCGCTTTTGGCGCGGCGCGGCTGGGGCTGATGGCCGCCACCGGCGCCGGGGCCGAAATTGCCGTGCAACCGGCCATTGAACGGGTGATTGAACCCGTGGCCGCCCTGACTGACGCATTTGACCAAGGCCATGCGCGCTACCGTGCCGCAGCGGCCGCTATCCGAGGACTGACATGACCGAGTTTTTCAAAGGCATCCCGAAAATCCGCTATGAGGGGCCGGAAAGCCGCAATGAATTCGCCTTCCGCCATTACAACCCCGATGAGGTGGTGATGGGCAAGCGGATGGAAGACCATATGCGCTTTGCCGTCGCCTATTGGCACAGCTTTGCCTGGCCGGGCGGCGATCCCTTCGGCGGCCAGACCTTTGAGCGGCCCTGGTTCGGCGAGAGCCTGGATCTGGCGAAACTGAAGGCCGATGTGGCCTTTGAGATGTTCGACATTCTCGACGCGCCGTATTTCTGCTTCCACGATGCCGATATCCGCCCCGAAGGCGCGACTTTCGCGGAAAACACCCATAATCTGAACGTCATCGTCGATTACATCGGCGAGAAGATGCAAAGCTCGAAGACCAAGCTCCTTTGGGGCACGGCGAACCTATTCTCGAACCGCCGCTTCATGTCGGGCGCGGCCACGAACCCGGACCCGGAGGTCTTTGCCTGGTCGGCGGCAACGGTGAAAACCTGCATGGACGCCACGCTGAAACTTGGCGGCGAGAACTATGTGCTCTGGGGCGGGCGCGAGGGCTATGAGACGCTGCTCAACACCGATCTCGGGCGTGAGGCCGAGCAGATGGGCCGCTTCCTGCAAATGGTGGTCGAGTACAAGCACAAGATCGGCTTCAAAGGCGCGATCCTGATCGAGCCGAAGCCGCAGGAGCCCTCGAAACACCAGTATGATTACGATGTGGCAACGGTGTATGGCTTCCTCAAGCGGTTTGGCCTCGAGAATGAGGTCAAGGTGAACATCGAGCAGGGGCATGCGATCCTCGCCGGTCACAGCTTTGAGCATGAGCTGGCGCTGGCCGCGAGCCTCGGGATCTTCGGCTCGATCGACATGAACCGCAACGATTACCAATCCGGCTGGGACACCGACCAATTCCCGGATTCGGTGCCGGAAATGGCGCGCGCCTTCTATGAGGTGCTGCGCGCGGGCGGCTTTACCACCGGCGGCACCAATTTCGACGCCAAAGTGCGCCGTCAAAGCCTCGACCCGGAGGATCTGATCCTGTCCCATGCAGGCGCGATGGATGTCTGTGCGCGGGCGCTGAAGGCCGCCGCCGCACTGCTGGAAGACGGCAGCCTTGAGGCCGCCCGCAACGCCCGTTACGCAGGCTGGGACAAGCCGGAGGGGGCCGCGCTGATGAAAACCGACCTCGCCTCGATCTATGATCAGGTGGTGGCCAGCGGGATCAATCCGCAGCCGGTCTCGGGCCGTCAGGAGCGGTTGGAAAACCTCTGGAACCGCTTTGTATAAACAGAGTTATCCACATTGAAAAAAGCGGCCAAATCGGCCGCTTTTTTTATATTTCAGATCAGGAATATCGTTTCCAGATCGATTTCTCCCCCAACTTATCCACAAAACTCTGATGCGCTGTGGATTCCGCCTCGGTCAGCCGGGCGGGCAGGGGCGTGGGACGCGGGCGCGGGCGCCAGACCTCGGTCGTGCCGCCACCGCTGCCCGATTGCTGACCCACCGGCGCCAGACCGAAATCCGGCTGCCGCCCGCCGATCAGCTCAAGATAGACCTCGGCCAGAATTTCACTGTCCAGCAGCGCGCCGTGTTTTTCGCGGCCCGAGTTATCCACCCCAAAGCGGCGGCAGAGCGCATCGAGCGAGGCCGGCGAGCCGGGGAATTTCCGCCGCGCGATCAGCAGGGTATCCAGCGCGCGGTCGTTGCCGATCAAGGGCTTGCCCGCCCAGCCCAGCTCGGCATTGAGGAATTTCATGTCGAAGGCGGCGTTGTGGATCACCAGCTTGGAATCCGGACCGATGAAATCCAGAAACGCCTGCGCGATGGCGGCGAATTTCGGCTGCGGGCGCAGGAAATCATCGCCCAGGCCATGTACCTCAAACGCCTCTTTCGGCATCATCCGCTCGGGGTTGATGTATTGGTGGTACACCTTCCCGGTGGGCATGTGGTTATAGAGCTCAACCGCGCCGATCTCGACGATGCGGTGCCCTTCGGAGGGTTCAAAGCCGGTGGTTTCGGTATCGAGAACGATCTCACGCATCTTGGGCCTCCAGTTTGCGGATCAGCTCTTGCACGGCACGGGCCGTCGCTTCAAGCGTCACCGTCTCGATCACATAGGTCGCGCGGGCGCGTTTTTCGGCATCCGGCATCTGCCGGTCGAGGATAATCTGCAGCTGTTCGGGCGTCATCCCCGGCCGCGCCAGCACTCGGGCGCGTTGTACCTCGGGCGGGGCCGAGACGACGAGGGTGGCATCCATCTGCGCCTCAGCCCCGGTCTCGAAGAGCAAGGGAATGTCGAGGAGCACGAGGGGGGCATCGGCATGGACCGTCAGAAAATCCGCGCGGTCGGCGGTGACGAGGGGATGCACCACGGCCTCCAGCCGGGGCAGGGCGGTCGGATCGGCGGCAATGATGGCTTTCAGCGCGCTGCGGTCCACCGCGCCCTCGACAATCGCTGTGGGAAAGAGCGGGGCCAGCGCCTGTGCGGCAGGCCCGCCCGCCGCATAGAGCCGGTGCACGGCGGCATCTGCATCCCAGACCGGCACACCTTCGGCGGCAAACATCGCCGCCGTGGTGGATTTGCCCATGCCGATCGAGCCGGTCAGCCCCAGCCGGAACGGGCGCGTCTTGCCGCTCATACCGCCAGAACGGCGGCGCGCAGCTCGTCATCCACCTCGGGGCGGACGCCGAACCAGCGCTCAAACCCCGGCGCGCCCTGGTGCAGGAGCATGCCGAGACCGTCAACGACGGTGCAGCCCTTGGCCTCGGCCTCGGTCAGAAAGGCGGTTTTCAGCGGCGCATAGACCAGATCATTCACCACCGCATCCGGCGACAAAGCCTCCAGCGGCACCCGGAATTCCGGCTTGCCCACCATGCCGAGCGAGGAGGTGTTCACCACCGTCACCGCATCTTCCATCATGTTCCCGGCCTGCGCCCAGTCATAAACCACCACCCGCGCGCCAAACTCGGCCCGCAGGTTCTCGGCCCGGATGCGGGTGCGGTTGGCGATGCGGATCTCGGGCACGCCGACCTCGAGAAGCGAGGCAACCACCGCACGCGAGGCGCCGCCCGCACCGATCACTGCCGCCGCCCCCAGCTCCGGGATCCAATCCGGTGCGTTTTGCCGCAGATTGGCGATGAAGCCATAACCGTCTGTATTATCGGCGTGAATCTTGCCGTCATGGCCAAAGATCAGCGTGTTCGCCGCCCCGATCAGCGCCGCGCGGTCGGTGACGTGATCGGCGAGCGCCAGCACCGCCTCCTTGTGCGGAATGGTGACATTGCAGCCGACAAACCCGGCCTTCGGCAGCGCCACCAGCACCTCTTTCAGGTCCTGCCCGGCGATGTCGAGCGGGATGTAATGCCCCTGCAACCCGTATTTCTTCAACCAATAGCCGTGCAGGGCAGGCGAGCGCGAATGCGCCACCGGCGAGCCGATCACACAGGCCACAGGAATACGCGGATGCGCGTCCGTCATCTCAGATCTCCTCTGGTGCGCAGCCAGGAGAGGAATTCGATCAACGGCAAGCCAAGCACCGTGAAATAATCGCCCTCAACCTTGGAAAACAGCCGCACGCCTTCCTCTTCCAATTTATAGCATCCTACCGCATGGCGGATGCTCTCCCAATGTCGTGATACATAGGCTGTGATTTCGGCCTGCGACAGCGCATGCATGTGCAACCGCACCTCGCCCACATGCCGCCAGAGCGGCTTGCCATCCTGATAGACCACCAGCGCCGACAAAAGTCGGTGAATTTGTCCTGATAATTCAGTTAGTTGCGTGACAGCCTCTTCCGGGGTCTCGGGCTTGGCGAAAACCTTGCCCTTCAGCGCCAGCACCTGATCGGCGCCAAGCACCATCGGCCCCGGCTCTTTCTCCGAAATCTTGCGCGCCTTCATCTCGGCCAGAGCATCGGCCAGATCGCGCGGCGTCGCGCCTTCGGATTGCAGGCTGAGGCGGATCATTTCCTCATCAATCCGCGCCGGGCGGATGTCGAGGGTCAGGCCCGCATTGCGCAGCAACTGCGCGCGAATTTCGGATTGGGAGGCAAGAAGGATGTGCATGAGCCTGTGGATATCCGGGCGCGGCGCGCGGGGGCAAGAGTCTTGAGACTCTGCTTGACAGGGATGTGACCGTTTTTCGACCCGAGTCGCCAAAACCACGCGGGTTTTTTCCACCTGTGGGAGGGGAGTCACAGTCGGTGTGGAGAAGCCGCAGGTCGCCCGGTTGCGCACAGCACGGCGCAGCCCGGAAATTTTTTTTGCGCAGGTGCATCCCTCAGGGATTCAACTCCGTGCCGCGAAAGAAAGCGTTTTATCCACAGCCCATCCACCGATTCCGGCCCAAGACGCCGGAATGTGGAGGAATCGGCGCGGATCGCTGTAATCCACGTTATCCACCGGCCTTACATCATCATCATCTTTTCTTTCTATATTCTTAAATTTAAAGATGAATGCCTGTGTTTGGAGAACGCGATGACCGACCTGCTGGCGACCTGGTACCCTTGGATAAAGGCGTTTCACGTGATGTCCGTCATCGCCTGGATGGCCGGGCTGTTCTATTTGCCCCGACTGTACGTCTATCACACCGAGACCGCCGAACCCGGATCGGCATCAGACGCGATGCTGCAGGTCATGGAGCGCAAACTGCTGCGCGCCATCATGAACCCCGCCATGATCGCGACCTGGGCCTTTGGGCTGGCGCTGGTGGCGACTCCGGGCATTGTGGACTGGTCTATGGTCTGGCCCTGGACCAAGGCGGCCAGCGTCATTGCCATGAGCGGGTTTCACATGTGGCTCTCGGCGCGCCGCAAGGACTTTGTGGAGGGCCAGAACCGCTTCACCGGCCGCGCCTACCGGATCTCGAACGAAGCGCCGACGCTGTTGATGATCGTGATCGTGCTCTCGGTGATCGTGAAGTTCTGAGGTTGCCCGCAAGACCGCATTTGCCCGCAAAACCGAGTTTGATTGACTCAGGGGGTCTTTACCCCTATTTGCGATATCCAAACCCCGGCCGTCCGGCTTTGGGGGCTCCCGAATTGACAATTTTGCAAAGAATGTGCCGCATCGCGGCCCTGATGGTGGTATGCCCATGACGCTTGAGCGTTTGAACCTTGCTGATCTGAAAGCCAAAAGCCCGGCTGACCTGCTGACTTTGGCCGAGGAATGGGAGATCGAGAACGCCTCGACCATGCGCAAGGGCGAGATGATGTTCTCGATCCTGAAAGAGCATGCCGAAGAAGATTGGGTCATCGGCGGCGATGGCGTGCTGGAAGTGCTGCAGGATGGTTTCGGCTTTCTGCGCAGCCCTTCGGCCAACTATCTGCCGGGTCCGGATGACATCTACGTCAGCCCGGAAATGATCCGCCAATATTCGATGCGCACCGGCGATACGGTGGAAGGCGTGATCCGTGCCCCCGGCGAGAATGAGCGTTATTTCGCGCTGACCGCCGTGGAAAAGATCAACTTTGAAGATCCCGAGCGCGCCCGCCACAAGGTGGCCTTTGACAACCTGACGCCGCTCTATCCGGATGAGCGGCTGAAGATGGAGATCGAAGACCCGACCGTGCGCGACCGCTCGGCCCGGATCATCGACCTGGTGGCGCCGATCGGCAAGGGCCAGCGTGGCCTGATCGTGGCACCGCCGCGGACCGGTAAAACCGTGCTGTTGCAGAACATTGCGCATTCCATCGCCACCAACCACCCCGAGTGCTATCTGATCGTGCTTCTGATCGACGAGCGCCCGGAAGAGGTGACGGACATGCAGCGCTCTGTGCGCGGCGAGGTGGTCTCCTCGACCTTCGACGAGCCCGCGACTCGTCACGTGGCCGTGGCCGAGATGGTGATCGAGAAGGCGAAACGTCTGGTCGAGCACAAGCGCGACGTGGTGATCCTGCTCGACAGCATCACCCGTCTGGGCCGGGCCTTCAATACCGTGGTGCCGTCGTCGGGCAAGGTGCTGACCGGCGGTGTCGATGCGAACGCGCTGCAACGCCCGAAACGCTTCTTCGGGGCCGCGCGGAACATCGAAGAGGGTGGCTCGCTGACCATCATCGCCACCGCGCTGATCGACACCGGCAGCCGGATGGATGAGGTGATCTTTGAAGAGTTCAAAGGCACCGGCAACGCCGAGATCGTGCTCGACCGCAAAGTTGCCGACAAGCGCGTCTTCCCGGCGATGGACATCCTCAAATCCGGCACCCGGAAAGAGGATCTGCTGGTGGATCAGAAGGATCTGCAGAAAACCTATCTGCTGCGCCGCATTCTGAACCCGATGGGCACCACCGATGCGATCGAGTTCTTGATTTCCAAGCTGAAACAGACCAAGTCCAACAGCGAATTCTTCGAATCCATGAACGGCTAAGGCGCTATCGCCTTAATTGTCGTTTTACGACAAGGGGTTACCGAAATGGATACGATCTATGCTCTGGCCTCCGCCCGTGGAAAAGCGGGCGTTTCGGTCATTCGGCTGTCCGGTCCGGCGTCCTGGGCGGCGGTTGAGGCCCTCTCGGGTCCCTTGCCGGAACCGCGCAAGGCCGGGTTGCGGCGGCTGAAGTTGGATGGCGAAATGCTGGATGAGGCGGTGGTGCTCTGCTTTGCTGCGGGCGCCAGCTTTACCGGCGAACAGGTGGCTGAGTTGCACGTCCATGGGGCCATGGCGACGGTGGCCGCTGTGCTGCGGGCGGTGGGGGCGCAGCCGGATCTGCGGATGGCGGAGCCGGGAGAGTTCACCCGCCGGGCGCTGGAAAACGGCCGCTTGGATTTGGCCCAGGTCGAAGGGCTTTCGGATCTGATCGAGGCCGAGACCGAGGCGCAGCGCAAACAGGCGTTGAAGGTGCTCTCGGGTTCGGTGGGTAAGGCGGCGGATCAATGGCGGGCCGATCTGGTGCGCGCCGCGGCCTTGATCGAGGCGACGATTGATTTTGCCGACGAGGATGTGCCGGTGAATGTGACGCCAGAGGTGTTGCATCTGGTGGACCGCGTCGATGCCGCCCTGCGGACGGAACTCCGCCGTTATGGCGCCGCTGAGCGGATCCGTGATGGCTTTGAAGTGGCCATTGTCGGGCGGCCAAATGCCGGAAAATCGACACTTCTCAATGCTTTGGCAGGACGTGAGGCGGCGATTACCTCGGAATATGCCGGAACCACCCGTGATGTGATCGAGGTGCGGATGGATCTGGGCGGGCTGCCGGTGACGGTGCTCGATACCGCCGGTCTTCGGGAAACCACGGATGTGGTCGAAGGCATCGGCATCGAGCGGGCGCTGGAGCGGGCGGCGGCGGCGGATCTGCGGGTGTTCTTGCTCGACGGTGAAGAGGTGCCGCTGATTGCGCCTTTGCCGGGCGATCTGGTGGTGCAGGGCAAGGCAGACCTTGGATCGGCGGCAGGCCTGGCGGTTTCCGGCAAAACCGGGGCAGGGGTGGACCGGCTGGTCGCTGAAATCTCCGGCATCCTTTCGGGGCGTGCGGCTTCGGCGGGCGTATTGACCCGGGAACGACATCGTGACGCCGTGACCCGCGCGATCGAGGCTATGGAATCGGCGCGAAAAGAGGTAGAAGAAGGCCCGGACCGGGTGGAGATGGCAGCCGAAGAGCTGCGCCGGGCGGCACGGGCATTGGCGGCATTGGTCGGACGGGTGGATGTGGAACATCTGCTCGATGAGATCTTTGCCAGTTTCTGTATCGGAAAGTAGGAGTGTTTCACGTGAAACATTTTGACGTCATCGTGGTGGGCGGCGGGCATGCCGGAACCGAAGCGGCACATGCTGCGGCGCGTACCGGCGCGCGCACGGCCTTGGTTACGCTGCGCCGCGATGGCATTGGCGTGATGTCCTGCAACCCGGCGATTGGCGGCCTGGGCAAGGGCCATCTGGTGCGTGAAATTGATGCGCTGGATGGGGTTATGGGACGCGCTGCAGATGCCGCCGGGATCCAGTTCCGGTTGTTGAACCGGCGCAAGGGTCCGGCGGTGCAGGGCCCCCGCGCGCAATCCGACCGCAAACTCTACCGGCAATCGATGCTGGCGATGACCGAAGCGCAGCCCAACCTTGAGATCATCGAGGGCGAGGCTGCGGATTTTCTGATGCAGGAAGGTCGGGTCTCGGGCGTCGCTTTGGCGGATGGATCCGAGATTCGCGCGGGCGCGGTGGTCCTGACTTCGGGCACCTTCCTGCGCGGCATCATCCATATCGGCGATCAACAGCAGCCGGGTGGGCGGATGGGGGATAAACCCTCGATCGCGCTGGCGCAACGCATGGACAGTTTTGGTCTGCCGCTTGGGCGGCTGAAAACCGGCACGCCGCCGCGCCTCGATGGCCGGACGATCAATTGGGATGTGCTGGACAGCCAGCCGGGCGATGATGACCCGGTGATGTTCTCCTTCATGAACCGCAGGCCGCTGGTGAAACAAATCGCCTGCGGCATTACCCACACGAATGAGCGGACGCATGACGTGATCCGTGCCAATCTCGGCCGCTCGGCGATGTACGGCGGCCATATCGAAGGGGTGGGGCCGCGCTATTGCCCCTCCATCGAAGACAAAGTGGTGCGCTTCGCCGACAAAACCTCGCATCAGGTGTTTCTGGAGCCTGAGGGGCTGGACGATCCCACGATCTATCCGAACGGGATTTCGTCCTCGCTGCCGCTGGACGTGCAGGAGGCCTATGTCCGGTCTATTCTGGGCCTGGAGAATGTCACCATTTTGCAGCCAGCCTATGCGATCGAGTACGACTATGTCGATCCGCGCGCGTTGAAGCCGACGCTGGAGTTGCGCGACGTGCCGGGTCTGTATCTGGCCGGGCAGATCAACGGCACGACGGGGTATGAGGAGGCGGCGGCGCAGGGGCTGGCGGCGGGTTTGAATGCGGCGCATGCGACTCTGGGCCGAGATGTTGTAAGCTTCAGCCGCACCAACAGCTATATCGGGGTGATGATCGACGATCTGATCACCCGTGGTGTGACCGAACCCTATCGCATGTTCACCTCACGCGCGGAGTTCCGCCTGTCGCTGCGGGCGGATAATGCCGACCAGCGTCTGACGCCGATGGGGCTCGATCTGGGAATTGTCTCCCCGGCGCGCGCTGTCGCTTTTGAGCAGAAGATGGAGCAGTTGATTGCGGGCCGTGCCATTCTGGAGGCCGTGACCTTCACGCCGAAAGAGGCCTTGGCCGCCGGGATCAAGGTGAACAATGACGGCACCCGCCGCTCGGCTTTTGAGCTGATGTCTTTCCCGGACATCACGCTTGAGGCGCTGAAAGCAGCGGCACCGGCGTTGGATGAGATCTCGGATGAGATCCTGACGCAGCTGGGCTGTGACGCGCTCTATGCCAACTATATTGACCGTCAGAGCCGCGATGCTGCCGCCATCCAACGTGATGAGAGCATTGAGATTCCGGCGGATTTCGCCTTTGACACGCTTCAGGGCCTGTCAACGGAACTGCGGTTGAAGCTGACCAGAACCCGCCCGGTCTCGCTGGGGCAGGCGGCGCGTGTCGAGGGGATGACTCCGGCGGCCCTGACGCTGATCCTGGCGCGCCTGCGTCAGGCCGCGAAGGCAAAGATCGCATGATGCTGGCACAGGCTGAGGCTGCTTTCGGGCAGATGAATGTTTCACGTGAAACACTCGACAAGCTGATCCGGTATGCGGAGCTGCTGGAGAAATGGAACCCGGCGATCAATCTGGTGTCAAAATCCACGCTGAGCACATTGTGGTCGCGGCACATGCTGGATTCGGCGCAGGTGTTCGCGCTCTTGCCGCAAGGCGCCCGACATTGGGCGGATCTTGGCAGTGGGGGCGGTTTTCCGGGGCTGGTCATTGCTATTCTCGCTGCGGAAACCGCGCCCAATTTGCAGGTCACTTTGGTGGAAAGCGATCGCCGGAAGGCGACCTTCCTCTCGACCGTGCTGCGTGAGACGGGCGTGACGGCGAGGGTGCTGGCCGAGCGCATTGAGGCAGTGCCGCCGCTGGCTGCAGATGTGCTGAGCGCGCGGGCGCTTGCCGCGCTGCCGCAACTGTTGGCCTTTGCCGAGATGCATTTGGCCGGCACGGGCATTGCGGTTTTTCCCAAGGGCAGCGCCTGGAAAACCGAACTGGACGAGGCGCGCAAGATCTGGTCATTCGCGCTCGAAGAGCAGCCCAGCGTAACGGACCCCGAAGCGGTCATCCTGAAAATTCAAGGAGTCTCTCGTGTCTGATCTGTCGCGCACCGCCGCACCGCGTATCATCTCCATCGCGAACCAAAAGGGTGGGGTGGGGAAAACCACGACGGCGATCAACCTCGCGGCGGCTCTGGCCGAGCTTGATCTGCGGGTTTTGCTGGTGGATCTGGATCCGCAGGGCAATGCCTCGACCGGTTTCGGGGTGGAACCCGCCGATCGACGCTTCACCACCTATGATCTGCTGATCGATGATGCGCCGCTGGAAAAGGTGATCGTCGCCACTGCGGTGCCCAATGTCTGGCTCTGCCCGGCAAACGCCGATCTGTCTTCGGCGGATATGGAGCTGGTTGCCAATGAAAAGCGCAGCTTCTTGCTGCATGACGCTTTGCGCCAGGTGGCGATGCAGAGCTTTGGCTTTGACTATGTACTGATCGATTGCCCGCCCTCGCTCAGCCTGTTGACGGTCAATGCGATGGTGGCGTCGGATGCCGTGCTCGTGCCGTTGCAGGCCGAGTTTTTCGCGCTGGAAGGGCTGTCGCAACTGATGCTGACGATCCGAGAAGTGCGGCAAACCGCGAACCGCAACCTGCGAATCGAGGGCGTTGTCCTCACCATGTATGATGTTCGCAACAATCTCTCACAACAGGTTGAGGCGGACGCCCGCGCGACCTTGGGCGAAGTTGTCTGCCGGACGATGATTCCGCGCAATGTTCGGGTGTCCGAAGCACCGTCTTATGCGATGCCGGTGTTGACCTATGATCCGTCGTCCAAGGGCTCGGTGGCCTATCGCGCGCTGGCACAGGAACTCCTGTCGCGCTATGCACAGTCCAATCGCGAAAGGATTGCAGGATGAGCGACAAGAAATTTGAACGCCGCGGGCTGGGCCGGGGCCTTTCGGCGCTGATGGCGGATGTGAATATGGCGCCTGCGGGTGAGGAAGCCGCGCCGCGGCGCGCTGAAATGCGGGTGCCGGTGGAGCAGATCGCGCCGAATCCGGATCAGCCGCGGCGGGATTTCACGCCGGATTCGCTGAATGAACTGGCCGCCTCGATCCGCGAAAAGGGCGTGATTCAGCCGCTGATCGTGCGGAAGCATCCGAGCAAGGATGATTTCTACGAGATTGTTGCCGGGGAACGCCGCTGGCGGGCGGCGCAGATGGCGCAACTGCACGAATTGCCGGTGATCGTCCGCGAGTTTTCCGACACCGAAGTGCTCGAAGTGGCGATCATCGAGAACATCCAGCGGGCCGATCTGAACCCGGTGGAAGAGGCAATGGGCTATCGGCAGCTGATGGAGCGGTTTGGCCATACGCAAGAGCGTCTGGCCGAAGCTCTGTCGAAAAGCCGCAGCCATATTGCGAACCTGATGCGGCTGCTGCAGCTGCCGCCGGAGGTGCTGACCTGGTTGCGCGAAGGTCTGCTGACGGCCGGCCATGCGCGGGCCTTGATCACCTCGGTGGATCCGGTGGCGTTGGCGCGGGAGGTGATTGAAAAGGGCCTGTCGGTGCGCGAAACCGAGGCGCTGGCGAAGAAGGTGCCGGGTGGGGCCAAGGGCAATGTGCGCACCAATAACCGCAGCACTGAGAAGGATGCGGATACGCGGGCACTAGAAGGTGATCTTTCCGCTAACCTTGGTATGAACGTCAATATCGACCACAAGGGAGAGGATGGCGGCACGTTGACGATCAGCTACCGCGATCTCGATCAGTTGGACAAGCTGTGCCAACTGCTCTCGGGCGGCAACTGATCAGCCTTCCGGCCGGGTCCAGAGAAACAGGGCAACCGCGCAGAGCACGCTGCCCTGAACCGCCAGAATCAGCGGCCGCAGACCCAGAATCAGGCTCAGACCCAAGGCCATCGTCATCGAGACGGTGGCCCATTTTTTTGCCCGACGGCTGATGGTGCCATGTTCATTCCAGGCGATGATCGGCGGGCCGAATTGCGGATGCGTGAGGATCCAGTGATGCAGCCGCTCGGAGGAGCGCGAGAAGCAGAAGGCGGCCAGCAGCATCGGGCCCACGGTGGGGATCAGCGGCAGGAAGGCGCCGACGATCCCGAACCCCAGCCAGAAAAGACCCGCCGCCAGCCACAAAATGCGCATCTACAGCATCAACTCCCGGATCACGGCATTCAGCACGGCGCGCCCATCCGCCGTGGCTCTGATCCGTTCCGCATCCACCAGTATCATCCCCAAATCCTGCAATTCCCCTAAAGCGCGTGGCGAGAGGGGCGCGCCCGCCAGTGCCTCATAGCGGGGCCGGTCCAGCCCTTCGGACAGGCGCAGCCCCATCATCAGATATTCCGCCGCCTGATCCTTCAGGGGCACCGCTTCGCGCGGGGCCTCGCCATGGCCCTGAGTCTCGACCTGCCGCAGCCAGGCGAGGGGGGCTTTCGGTGTGTCCGTCGCCCAACGGTTGCCGTTCAGCGTCAGACGGCCATGCGCGCCGGGGCCGATCCCGGCATAATCGCCATAGCGCCAATAGATCAGGTTATGACGGCTCTCCGATCCGGTTTTGGCATGGTTAGAGACTTCATAGGCGGGCAAGCCGGCCGCCGCGCAGAGCTCTTGCGTCAGCAGATACATGTCGGCGGCATCATCATCTTCGGGCATGCCTTTCAGGCCACCGGCGGCGTGGCGGGCGCCAAAGGCGGTGCCGTCCTCGATGGTCAGCTGGTAGAGCGAGAAGTGATCGACCGCCATCGACAAGGCCTCGGTCAATTCAGACCGCCAGTCGGAAAGGGTCTGGTTTTGGCGGGCGTAGATCAGGTCAAAGCTGACGCGGTCAAAGGTGTTGCGGGCGATGTCAAAGGCGGCGCGGCCCTCGGCCAGGGAATGCAGGCGGCCCAGCCGTTTCAGATCAGCGTCGTTCAGCGCCTGCATCCCCATCGAGATGCGGTTGACCCCCGCTTCTCCATAGGCGCGGAACCGTCCGGCCTCGATGCTGGAGGGGTTGGCCTCCAGCGTCACCTCAACATCATTCGCCTGGGGCCAGGTGGCGCGGATCTTGTCGAGGATCGCCTGCACCAGCTCCGGGTCCATCAGCGAGGGCGTGCCGCCGCCGAAGAAGACCGTGTTCAGAACCCGGTCTTTCGTCTCGGCGCCGACCCGCTCAATCTCGCTCAGATAGGCTCTCATCCAGCGGTTTTGGTCGATTTCCGCCGAGACATGACTGTTGAAATCGCAATAGGGGCATTTGGAGGCGCAGAACGGCCAATGCAGGTAAAGCCCGAAGCCGCCGTTCCGCCAATCCTCCATCTGCATCATCCCTTGAACGCGGTGACTTCAATCTCCACCAGCATCTCCGGCTTGATCAGCCCGGCGATGACCATGGTGGCGGCGGGGCGGATCACGCTCAGCGCCTCGCCCAAGGCGGGCACCAGTTCGGGCACCAGCGCGGCATCGGTCACGGTGTATTGCACGCGCACGATATCCTCCATCGCAAAGCCGCCCTTTTCCAGCGCGGCGCGGATGGTGGCAAAGCAGTTGCGCGCCTGATCGGCGATGCTCACGGGCATCTCCATCGTGGCGTAGTCATAGCCGGTGACGCCGGAGACGAAGCACCAGGGCCCTTTCACCACCGCGCGGGAATAGCCCATCGTCGCTTCAAAGGCGGAACCGCCTGAAATCAGGATCGCTTCAGTCATCATTCAGCCTCAAAACAGGGGATCAGTTTGGCAAAAGCATCGGCGCGGTGGCTGATGCGGTTCTTTTCCTCATGCGACATCTCGCCAAAGGTGATCGCATAGCCCTCGGGCTGGAACATCGGGTCATAGCCATGCCCCATGCTGCCGCGCATCGGCCAGACGCATTGCCCCTCCACCTTGCCTTCGAAGACTTCGTCATGGCCATCGGGCCAGGCGAGGACGAGGGTTGAGCGGAAGCGGGCGGTGCGCGGATAGGGGGCGCTCGCCGCTTCCAACTCGGTCCAGGTGCGGGTCATCGCCTGCACGAAATCGCGCCCCTGCGGGGTAAAGGACCAATCGGCAGTATAAACCCCCGGCGCGCCGTCCAGCGCGTCGACCTCGATCCCGCTGTCATCGGCGAGGGCGGGCAGGCCGGTGGCCTTGGCCGCCGCATGCGCCTTGATCCGCGCATTACCGATAAAGGTGCTCTCGGTCTCCTCCGGCTCGGGCAGGTTCAATTCCGCGGCGCCCACGCAGGTGATGCCGAAGGGGGCCAGCAGCTCTGACATCTCTTCGAGCTTGCCCGCGTTATGGGTGGCGATCAGCAGTTTTTTCCCGGTGAACCGCCGCATCAGATGGCCGCCTTCTGCGCGGCGACCAGCTCGGCGATGCCCGCTTCGGCCAGATCGAGGAGCTGGTTCATTTCCTCGCGCGAGAAGCTGGCGCCCTCGGCCGACATCTGCACTTCCACCAGACGGTTGCGCCCGGTCAGGATGAAATTGCCATCGGTGCCGGCTTCCGAATCCTCGGGGTAGTCGAGGTCGAGGATGGTTTGCCCGGCATAGATGCCGCAGGAGACCGCCGCGATATGGTCGATCAGCGGGTCAGAGGTGATCAGCCCGGCCTTCATGAGTTTGTTCACCGCCAGACGCAGCGCCACCCAACCGCCGGTGATCGAGGCGCAGCGGGTGCCGCCATCGGCCTGAATCACGTCGCAGTCGATGACGATCTGCCGCTCGCCCAGGGCCGAACGGTCAACGCCCGCGCGCAACGCCCGGCCGATCAGCCGCTGGATCTCCTGCGTGCGGCCCGATTGCTTGCCCATCGCGGCTTCGCGGCGGTTGCGGCTGTTGGTGGCGCGCGGAAGCATGCCGTATTCCGCCGTTACCCAGCCCAGCCCGGTGCCCTTGAGGAAGGAGGGCGCGCGGTCCTCGATCGTGGCGGTGCAGAGCACATGGGTGTCGCCCACTTTGATCAGGCACGAGCCTTCTGCATGTTTCGTCACCCCGGTTTCGATGGTGATCGGGCGCATTTCGTTCAGCTTACGGCCAGAGGGGCGCATGGTCAGGGTCCTTTCCCAGTGTTTGGGCCAATTACAGGCGGGATTCGCGGCGATGCAACCCTTGTTGGGCCCGGTCTTGGTGTGGTGTCGTGCGAAGTGCGGTGGCGCATTGACGCGGAGGCCCTGCAGACCTTAACTCCTTGGATGGAGATAGGGCGATGAATGACGCAAGCAAAGTGCTGCAAGATCTGAATGACCGCTCGCGCGAAGTGTTTCGGCGGGTGGTTGAGGGCTATCTTGACAGTGGCGATCCGGTGGGCTCGCGCACGCTGACCCGCAGCATGAGCGAGAAGGTCAGCGCCGCCACCATCCGCAATGTGATGCAGGATCTGGAATATATGGGGCTTCTCGACAGCCCGCATGTTTCGGCAGGCCGCATCCCGACGCAGCTGGGGCTGCGGATGTTCGTGGACGGGCTGATGGAGGTGGGCGAACTCGCTGCCGACGACCGTGCGCGCATTGACGCGAGTGCGGGCGCGAATGAGCCGGAGGTGAGTGGCCTGCTCGACCGGGTGGGGGCGGCGCTCTCGGGGATCACCCGCGGCGCCAGTCTGGTGCTGACGCCGAAGCATGAGGCGCCGATCCGCCATATCGAATTTGTCAGCCTCGGGCCGGACCGGGCGCTGGTGGTGCTGGTCTTTGCCGATGGTCAGGTGGAAAACCGCGTGTTCACGCCGCCGCTCGGTCAAACGCCCTCGTCGATGCGCGAGGCGGGGAATTTCCTCAACGCTTTGGCCGAGGGGCGCACCCTGTCCGAGCTGCGCGCGCATATCACCCGCGAGATCAGCGTCCGGCGGCAGGAACTCGATGTGCTGGCGCGTGAGATGGTGGAAAGCGGCCTCGCGGTCTGGGAGGCCCCCGGCGAGCGGCAGGAGCGGCTGATCGTGCGCGGCCAGTCCAACCTGATCGAGGGCGAGGCCGAGGATCTGGAACGGGTGCGCAGCCTGTTCGACGACCTGGAGCGCAAGCGGGATATCGCCGAATTCCTCGATTTGACCGAGGCGGGCGAGGGGGTGCGCATTTTCATTGGCTCCGAGAACAAGCTTTTTTCACTTTCGGGTTCCTCTCTGGTGGTCTCTCCCTATATGAACGCGGACCGGAAGATCATCGGGGCTGTAGGGGTCATCGGACCCACACGGCTCAACTACGGACGGATCGTTCCGATCGTGGACTATACAGCGCAGCTGGTGGGGCGAATGCTCTCCGGCCGCGGCAAGGGGTAAGACGCATGAGCGACATGAAAAAAGACGAAATCGCCGAGGAACAGGCGCAGTTCGACATTGAGGCCGAGGCCGCGATGTATGACGAAATGGACGCGCTGCGGGCCGAGCGGGATGAGCTGAAGGACCGTTTCATGCGGTCTTTGGCGGATACCGAGAATCTGCGCAAACGCGCGGACCGCGAGCGGCGTGAGGCCGAGCAATACGGCGGCTCGAAATTGGCGCGCGATTTGCTGCCGGTGTATGACGCATTGCGCCGGGCGCTCGACGCTGTCGGCGAGGAGCAGCGCACCGCCGCCACGGCGCTGATCGAGGGGGTTGAGCTGACCCTGCGCGAGCTGACCAATGTGTTTTCCAAGCATGGGTTGCAGATGCTGGCGCCGCAGGTGGGCGATACATTCAATCCGAAAGAGCATGAGGCGATGTTTGAAGCGCCGGTGCCGGGCACCAAGGCGGGCGACATCATTCAGGTGATGGCCGAGGGGTTCATGCTGCACGACCGTCTCTTGCGGGCGGCGCAGGTGGGCGTCTCTTCGACCCCGAAAAGCTGAGCTGTTTCACGGGAAACCGTGCGGGATCTGGGGGCCTTCGGGCCCCCTTTTTCATGCGTGGGTTTCGTAAAGCTCCAGCGGCAGACCGTCAGGATCGGCGAAGAAGGTGAAACGCGCGCCGGTAAGTTCATCCACCCGGACCGGTTCAACCGTCACGCCCAGCCCGTCCAGCCGGGTGACCCAACTGTCGAGATCCGTCACCGCAAAGGCCAGATGCCGCAGGCCGCAGGCTTCGGGGCGGCTGGGGCGGGCCGGCGGGTTGGGAAAGGAAAACAGCTCGATCTGGCTGCCATCGGGCAGGGCCAGATCCAGCTTCCAGCTGTCGCGTGCCGCCCGATGCGTCTCGGCCAGAATGCGCAGGCCGAGAATCCGGGTGTAAAAATCGCGCGAGGCCGCGTAGTCGGCCGCGATGATCGCCGCGTGATGCAGGCGGAGCAGGGTCATTTGGCCTGCAACGCCTTCAGCTCATATAGCGCGGCCAAAGCCTCACGCGGAGAGAGCTCATCCGGATGGATGCTGGCCAGTCTCTCGGCCAGTTCTGCCGCCACCGGATCGGCCTTGGGCGCTGCCGGCGCGGGCGGCGGGGCCAGCCGGAACAGCGGCAGATCGTCGAGCATGGTCTGTTTGCGCCCGGACTCGCGGTCCCCCGTTTCCAGCGTCTCCAGCACCAGTTTGGCGCGCTCGACCACCGATTGCGGCAGCCCGGCCAGACGCGCCACCTGCACGCCGTAAGAGCGGTCCGCCGCGCCCTTCTTCACCTCATGCAGAAAGATCACCTCGCCTTCCCATTCCTTGACGCTGACGGTGGCGTTTTCGACCCCCGGCAGCTTGGCCGACAAAGCGGTCATCTCATGGTAATGCGTGGCAAAAAGCGCGCGACAGCGGTTGCTGTCGTGCAGATGCTCCAGCACCGCCCAGGCAATGGAAAGGCCGTCATAGGTCGCGGTGCCGCGGCCGATCTCATCCAGGATCACCAGCGCGCGGTCATCGGCCTGATTGAGGATGGCGGCGGTCTCGACCATCTCGACCATAAAGGTCGAGCGGCCACGCGCCAGATCATCCGCCGCGCCGACCCGGCTGAACAACTGACTGACCAGGCCGATATGCGCCCGGCGGGCGGGGACAAAACTCCCCGCCTGCGCCAAGAGCGCAATGATCGCGTTTTGCCGCAGAAAGGTGGATTTACCCGCCATGTTCGGACCGGTCAGCAACCAGATCGCCGGGGTATCGCCCGAAGTCAGCCCGCAATCATTGGCAACAAAGGGCTCGCCCGCGCGTTTCAGCGCCAGTTCCACCACCGGATGCCGCCCCGCCTCGATCTCCAGCGCGCGACTGTCGTCGATCAGCGGCTCCGCCCAGTCTTCAGCTGCGGCGATATCGGCAAAGGCGGCGGCGAGGTCGATCTCGGCCAGCGCCCGCGCGGCATCCCCGATCGGCCCGGCATGGGCCAGAATCGCCTCTCTCAGGCTGGAATAGAGACGTTTTTCGATCTCGAGCGCATGGTTCCCGGCATTCAGAATCCGGGTTTCCATCTCGGAGAGCGGCAGGGTGGTGAAGCGCACCTGATTGGCGGTGGTTTGGCGGTGAATGAAGGTCTCATTCAGCGGCGGTGCCAGCATCCGCTCGGCGTGGGTGGCAGTGGTTTCGATGAAATAGCCCAGCACATTGTTGTGCTTGATCTTCAGCGCGTTGATTCCGGTCTGTTCGATGTACTCTTGCTGCATGCGGGCAATGACGCCGCGCCCCTCGTCACGGAGCGCGCGGGTCTCGTCGAGTTCGGCGTCATAGCCGCTGGCGATAAAGCCACCATCCCGTGCCAAGAGCGGCGGTTCGGCGATCAGGGCAGCATCGAGATAGGCAATAAGGTCTTCATGCCCAACCAGTGCCGTCGCGGCGCGGGTCAACAACCGTGGCGCCTCAGAGGCGCCGAGGGCGGCGGCAATCGCTTCCGCCTGGGTCAGCCCGGCGCGGATCGCGGCCATATCGCGCGGGCCGCCCCGGTCAAGCGCCAGACGCGACAGCGCGCGGTCCATGTCCGGGCAGCGGCGCAGGGCGGTGCGCAGATCTTCTGAAAAGCGGCTCTGTTCCAGCAAAAAACGCACGCCGGTGTGGCGCTCGCGGATCTGCGCCAATTCGCGCGACGGGGCCGAGATCCGGCGCTCCAGAAGCCGCGCGCCGCCAGCAGTGACCGTCCTGTCAATCGCCGCCAGCAGCGAGCCTTCGCGCCCGCCCGACAGCGCCTGCGTCAGTTCCAGATTGCGGCGGGTGGCGGCGTCGATCTGCACCGCCTCACCGGCGTTTTCCCGCAAAGGCGCGCGCAAGAGCGGCAGTTTCCCGCGCTGGGTCATGTCGAGGTAATCGACAATCGCCCCCATCGCCGAAATCTCAGCCCGGGTGAATGTGCCAAAGGCCTCCAACGTGCCGACCTTGAAGAGATCACAGAGCCGCCCTTCGGCGCTCTGGCTGTCGAAACTCGCCCGCGCCAAAGGTGTCATCGCCGCGCGGGTATCCGTGACAATCTCGGCCAGCTCTCGCTCTTTGGCATCGGGCACCAGCACTTCGCGGGGCGCCAGCCGCGCCAGCTCGGGCGCCAGCCGCACCAGGGGGCAGGGCATCACCCGGAATTCGCCGGTGGAAATATCCACCCAAGCCAGCGCCGCCTCATCGCGCAGCTCGGCCCAGGCGGCCAGGAAATTGTGCCGCCGCGCCTCGAGCAGGCTTTCCTCAGTCAGCGTGCCGGGGGTGACCAGCCGCACCACATCGCGTTTCACCACGGATTTCGACCCGCGTTTTTTCGCCTCGGCCGGATCTTCCAGCTGCTCGGCAATCGCCACGCGAAAGCCCTTGCGGATCAGGTTCAGCAAATAGCCCTCGGCCGCATGCACCGGCACGCCGCACATCGGGATCTCTTCGCCCAGATGCATCCCGCGTTTGGTCAGCGCAATGTCGAGCGCGGCGCTGGCGGCCACCGCATCCTCAAAGAACATCTCGTAAAAGTCGCCCATCCGGTAGAACAGCAGGGCCCCCGGATTGGCGGCGCGAATTTCCATATATTGCGCCATCATCGGCGTGACGGTCGGTTCGGACATGCTTCCCCCTGCGATTGAGCGTGACCCTACAAAACCGGGGCGGCCGGGGGAAGGGGGGCGCAATTGCATTGAGACAATGGAAGCGGGGCGTTATGACTTCGGGGCTTGCAGGAGGAAATGGCCCCAATGTCCACCAAAAACCGTATCACGCCGGAAGAGGCGCTTGCCTATCATCTCGATCCCAAGCCCGGGAAATATGAGATTATGGCGACCACCCCGATGGCGACCCAGCGCGATCTGAGCCTGGCCTACAGCCCCGGCGTGGCCGTGCCGGTACAGGCGATCGCCGATCACCCCGAGACCGCCTATGATTATACCGTCAAGGGCAACATGGTCGCGGTGATCTCGAACGGCACCGCCATTCTGGGCATGGGCAATCTGGGGGCCCTGGCCTCCAAGCCGGTGATGGAGGGCAAGGCCGTGCTCTTCAAACGCTTTGCCGATGTGAATGCGATCGATATCGAGCTGGACACCGAAGACCCGGAGAAGATCATTCAGGCGGTCAGCCTGATGGGGCCGACCTTTGGCGGCATCAACCTTGAGGATATCAAGGCGCCGGAATGTTTCATCATCGAGCAGCGGCTGAAGGAAATCATGGACATCCCGGTGTTCCATGACGATCAGCATGGCACCGCGGTGATCTGCGCGGCAGGGCTGATCAACGCGCTCGAAATCTCGGGCAAAAAGATTGAGGACTGCCGGATCGTGCTGAATGGCGCCGGGGCGGCGGGGATCGCCTGTCTGGAGCTGATCAAGGCGATGGGCGCGAAACATGACAATTGCATCATGTGCGACACCAAGGGTGTGATCTATCAGGGCCGCACCGAGGGGATGAACCAGTGGAAATCCGCCCATGCCGCGCGCACCGATGCGCGGACGCTGGAGGAGGCGATGCTGGGGGCCGATGTCTTCCTCGGCGTGTCGGCCAAGGGCGCGGTGACCCCGGCGATGGTGGCCTCGATGGCGCCGAACCCGGTGATTTTCGCCATGGCCAACCCGGACCCGGAAATCACCCCGGAAGAGGCGCATGCCGTGCGCGAAGATGCCATCGTCGCCACCGGGCGGTCGGATTATCCGAACCAGGTGAACAACGTGCTGGGCTTTCCCTATCTCTTCCGCGGTGCGCTGGACATTCATGCCCGCGCGATCAACGATGCGATGAAAATCGCCTGTGCCGAGGCGCTGGCGAAACTCGCGCGCGAGGATGTGCCGGATGAGGTGGGCCTTGCCTATGGTCGCAAGCTGACCTTTGGCCGCGATTACATCATTCCGACCCCCTTTGATCCCCGGCTGATCTATGTGATCCCGCCCGCCGTGGCCAAGGCCGGGATGGATACCGGCGTCGCCCGCCGCCCGATCATCGACATGGAGGCCTATGCCCACAGCCTCAAGGCACGGATGGACCCGACCGCCTCGATCCTGCAGGGCATTCATGCGCGGGCGCGTCAGGCGCAATCGCGGATGATCTTTGCCGAGGGCGATGACGCCCGCGTGCTGCGCGCCGCGGTGGCGTTTCAGCGCTCGGGTCAGGGCAAATCCATTGTCGTGGGCCGCGAAGCCGATGTGAAGGAAAAGCTGGAGGCCGCGGGCCTTGGCGATGCGGTGCGCGAGCTGGAGGTGGTGAACGCAGCCAACACGCCGCATCTCGAGACCTACAAGGATTTCCTCTATGCGCGTCTGCAGCGGCAGGGGGTGGACCGGCATGAGGTGGCGCAGCTGGCCAACCGCGACCGGCATGTCTTTGCGGCGCTGATGCTGCAACATGGGCATGGCGACGGGCTGATCACCGGGGCCACCCGCAAATCGGCGCATGTGCTGGAACTGATCAACAAGGTGTTTGATGCCAAGCCCGCCGATGGCGCGGTGGGGATCACGGCTGTGTTGCTCAAAGGGCGGATCGTGCTGATCGGCGATACCCTCGTGCGCGAATGGCCGGACGAGAACGATCTGGCCGATATTGCCGAACGGGGCGCGCAGGTGGCACGCGGCCTTGGGCTCGAGCCGCGGGTGGCGTTCCTGTCGTTCTCGACCTTCGGCTATCCGGTCTCGGAGCGGGCGACGAAGATGTATGAGGCGGCGAAAGTCCTCGACCGGCGCGGAGTCGACTTTGAATATGAAGGCGAAATGACCGTGGATGTGGCGCTGAACATGGAGCAGATGGCGCATTATCCCTTCTGCCGCCTGACCGCGCCGGCCAATGTGCTGGTGGTGCCGGCGCGGCATTCGGCCTCGATCTCGGTCAAGCTCTTGCAGGAAATGGCCGGTGCGACCGTCATTGGCCCGATCCTGACCGGGGTGGCGAAACCGATCCAGATCTGCTCGACCGTCTCCACGGTGAACGACATCCTGAACATGGCGGCGATTGCCGCCTGCCGTTTGGGTCAGGACAAGTAACGGGCAAAGCAGGCGCCGGGGGCGGTGGCCCCCGGTGCGCAAACCAGGCAGGGGCAAGGACAGAGCATGGCCATCTGGAATTTGGGGTCGGTGAACATCGACCATGTGTATCGTTTGCCGCATCTGCCCGAACCGGGTGAGACGCTGGCCGCCGAAAGCTACGCGGTGGGGCTGGGTGGCAAAGGGGCCAACCAATCGGTGGCCGCCGCGCGGGGCGGCGCCTTTGTGCAGCATCTGGGGGCAATCGGGCGCGATGGTCTGTGGACGCTGGATCGGCTGCGCAGCTTTGGCGTCGGCTGCGATGCGGTGGCGGTGGGCGAGACGCCCACGGGCCATGCGATCATCAGCGTCGATGCGCGGGCGGAGAATGTCATTGTGCTCTTCCCCGGTGCCAACCGTGACTTTGACTTCGCGGCGGTGGCAACGGCGCTGTGTCATGCCGCGGCAGGCGATACGCTGATGTTGCAAAATGAAACCGCCTATCAGGTCGAGGCGGCGCAGCTGGCGCAGGCAAATGGCCTGCGGGTGGTCTATTCCGCCGCGCCCTTTGACGCCGAGGCGGTGCGGGCGGTTCTGCCCTATGTCACCACGCTGGCGCTGAACGCGGTGGAGGCCGAGCAGCTGACCGCCGCTTTGGGCATCACGCTGGAGGCGCTGCCGGTGGCCGAGGTGCTGGTGACCCGGGGGGCAGAGGGCGCGGATTGGTATGATCTGGCGGCGGGCACCCGGCTGTTCCAGCCGTCGTTTCCCGTGAAACCGGTGGACACCACCGCCGCCGGTGACACTTTCGCGGGCTATTTCGTCGCCGCCCGCGATTCCGGCGCCTCCCCGCAAGAGGCTTTGCGCCTCGCCGCAGCGGCGGCGGCGGTGAAAGTCACCCGGGCCGGTGCCGCCGAGGCGATCCCGGTACGGGTGGAGGTTGAGGCATTTTTGGCGACCCAGGAGCAGGCATGACGAACCATGTGATCACAGCACCCGAACAGCCCACGGTGCCGGTTTTGGGGCAAAGCGGCCTCTTTCCGGTGCGGCGCATCTTTTGCGTCGGCCGGAATTACGCCGAACATGCCGCCGAGATGGGCAATGAGGTGGACCGCGAAGCGCCGTTCTACTTCACCAAATCGGCGCATGCTCTGGTGGCCAGCGGCAGCGCGGTGCCCTATCCGCCCGGCACGCAGGATTTCCACCATGAGATGGAGCTGGTGGTGGCGCTGAAGGCCCCGCTGTTCCGCGCCACGCCCGAGGTGGCGATGGCGGCGGTCTATGGCTATGCCTCGGGGCTCGACATGACCCGCCGCGATCTGCAGGCGGCGGCCAAGGACAAGCGGCGGCCCTGGGACACCGGCAAGGATTTCGAAAACGCAGCGGTGATCACCGCGCTGACCCCGGCCCAAGATTGGACCCCCGGCGATCAGCCGATCACCCTTTCGGTCAATGGCGCGCCGCGTCAGGCGGGCAAAATCTCGGACATGGTCTGGCCTGTGCCCGAGATCCTCTGCCATCTCTCGACGCTCTATCATCTGCAGCCGGGCGATCTGATCTATACCGGCACGCCTGCGGGTGTGGGCGCGGTGGTCGCGGGCGATCAGATCCGGGGCGAGATCGCCGGGCTGGAAACCGTCTCCCTGACCCTTTCGGCGGCAGAATAGTCTCTAACCCGGCGCATAACTGCGCCGGGGCAGGTTTTCCGGCGTGTAGATGCGCAGCTCGGTCTCGGCCTCTGCCGGGCCGTTTTCCAGCAAGCCGCAGCGGTGCAGCAGGGTTTGCAGCGCCGCCATCGCCTGACCGTCAGGGTTCTGGTCAATCACAATATCCATCGCGCCGCGTTTGAGCAGCGCGACATGGTCGTCGGACACCTCATGCGTCACCCAGACCGGGCGCTGGGCCAATGGCCGCAGCGCCTGATGAATGCCCGCCGAGCCCGCACCGGTGTTGTAGAGCGCCGCCACCGGCCCACGCGTCAGTGCCGCCTTCACCGCCCGCAGGCAGCGCTCCGGGTCGTCGCGGGTATCGGTATCAAGCGTTTCCACCGTCAGATGCGGGAAATTGCGCGCGATCACCCCGCGAAACCCCGCGACGCGATCCTGATGCGAGCGGTAATCGGCGCGCGAGGACAGCAAGAGCACCCGCCCCGGTTGCGGCGTCAGCCGCCCGAGCAGAAAGCCTGCCGTGGCCCCCGCTTGCAGATTGTCCGGCCCCCGGTAATCCAGCCCCGCGATTCCGGGCAGATCGGTGACGATGCTCACCAGCTTTTCGCCCCGCGCCTGCGCCTTGGCGATGGCGGCGCGCACCGCAGGCTCGTCCGGGGCGGCAAAAATCACCCCCGCGCGCGGATAGGCGGGGCTTTCCAGCGCCCGGATCATCTCGGCGGTATTGCCTTCGGGCAGAGTACGGCGGTGAACGGTGATCCCGCGGTCGAGCATTGCCGCCGCGTCCCGCAATGCCGCCGTCAACCGCCGGAAGAACGGTGTTTCATTGCGGGGCATCAGAATGTCCAGATGCACGATCTGCCGCCGGGCATCGGGCAAAAGCCGCCGCACACCCAGCGCTTGCGCCGCCGCAACCACTTTGGCGCGGGCGGTTTCCGAGACGCTGTCACGCTCATTCAGCACCCGGTCCACCGTGGCCAGACTGACGCCCGCCGCCGCCGCGATCTCATCGAGGCGCGGGCTGCGTTTGCGACGGGGTGTAGCGGCCTTGTGCGGGGCCACGGCGGTTTGCGGGGGGGCGGTTTCCTCTTCCATCGCGCGAAGCTGCGGCTTTGAGGGGTTTTCGTCAAGCCCGGACAAGCTGCCGCAGCGACCCCGCGCTATGCTCGTGCCATCGCGGCGTGGAGGCTGCGGCAATTTCCCTGATGTCGCGGGCAGACGCCCGCGCGAAACCGCCCGAAAGGTGTTTTGATGAGCCTGCGCTTTGCCCTGAATCACATGACGACGCCGCAGCTGTCGGTGACGGATTTCTTTGCGCTGGCCGGTCGTCTCGGGATGCGCGAGGTGGAAATCCGCAATGATCTCGACGGGAATGCGATTCTGGACGGCACCCCGGCGGCCACGGTGAAAGCGGCGGCCGCGGCGGCAGGCGTCACGATTTACACGATCAACGCGCAGCAGCGTTTCAACGATTGGGGGCCGGTGCGTGCAGCGGAGGCGACCGCGCTTGCCGATTACGCGCAGGCCTGCGGCTGCAGGGCGCTGGTGCTGGTGCCGGTCTGCGATGGTACGGCGGCGGATCAGGATAAATTGGTCGAAGCCCTCGCGGCGCTGAAGCCGATTCTGACCGCGCGCGGGCTGATCGGCTTGGTCGAGCCTTTGGGCTTTGAATTCTGCAGCCTGCGCAACAAATCCGAAGCGGTGGCGGCGATTGATGCGGTGGACGGGCGTGGCGTCTTCAAACTGGTGCATGACACGTTCCACCACCATCTGGCGGGCGAAGCGGCGACATTCCCGGAGCTGACCGGGCTGATCCATATCTCGGGCGTCACTGATGCCGCCGTCACCGTGCCCGACATGCGCGACAGTCACCGCGTGCTGGTGGATGCAGCGGACCGTCTGGATAACGTTAGCCAGATCAAAGCCTTGCTGGCGGCGGGCTACGACGGACCCTGCAGCTTTGAGCCCTTCGCCAGCGAAGTGCATGCGCTGGCGGACCCAGAAGCCGCGCTGCGCGCCTCGATGGATTACATCGCCGCGGGCGTCTGAGCCTCTGCCCGCAAAAGCGCGGCAGCAATCAGGGCGGGCACCTCCGGGTGCTCGCCAATCGCGGGCAGAAGCGGTCCGGTAAAGCCTGCTTCCTCCAGCGCCTCGGGCAGGTCGCCCGCCACATGCCCGGCCCGCAGGGCGAAAAACGGCAGACAGATCGCCGGTGTCAGATCGCGCGCCGCCTCGGCCAGAAACGGTGCCTCTTCGATAAAGCCGCAGAGGATGCGGGCAAAGCCCGTGCGCTGCCGCAAAGCCTCGGCCATGTCATAGGTGGAGCGGGTCGAGGTTTTCGACACTTTCGAGCCATGCGCGGCGAGGAGGAGCGTGCTCGCCTGCGGCGGGATGCCAGCTGCCTTGGCGGCGTTTTCGGCCACAATCGCCATCAGATCGGGCAAAGCCGGATCAACGCCAAAGGGCGCCACCTGCCGCGCGTTTACCGCACCTGCTTCGGCCAGACGTTTCGGCAGATGCGTGCCGGTGAACCAGCCCTCGGCCATGAAAAACGGATAGATCACCGGGCGTTGCAGCCCCTCCAGCGCGGCCGCCAATGCCCCCTCGGCGGCCAGCGTCGCGCCCCGCACGCGCCAGCCGGGCAGCTGTGCGGCAACCGATTGTGCCAAGGCTTGCAGGTGCCGCTCCTGCGGTTCGGGGTCGGCCGGGGCTCCGTGGGCGATGATCAGGGCGTCGGGCATATCTCTCTCCTGCAAGCGCGCCTCTGAATGTGGTCCGCGCGGGCCGGGCGGCAAGTGTTAAGCGAGTATTACCGGCAAGCCTATGAATTCGTGTCGTATTTTACAGAGCATTTTCTTGCCCCGACTCAGAACTTCCCGCATACAGAACACATCCGGCCAGGACGGCCAGAACCCGAATTTAGTTCACGTGTGGTGCGTTAGGGGAGCACGTGGGGTGGTGGAGGGTCCTGGTAGGGGTGCCGGGACCCTCCGTTTTTTGACGGGGGATATTTTGCGTGGCGGCGTCGCCTCAGGGCTCGATGCCGCCCAGCTCGCAAACGATCTTCCATTCTTCTTCCGTCACCGGCTGCACCGAGAGGCGCATCGAGGTGACGAGGGCCATCTGGCTCAGCCGCGGGTCGGCTTTCACCTGCGCCAGTGTGACCGGCACTTTCAGCGGCCGCACCGCGCGGATGTCGACACAATCCCAGCGCGGATCCTCGGTGGTGCTGTCGGGATGCGAGAGCGCGCAGACCTCGACGATGCCCACCACTTCCTTGCCGATATTGGAGTGGTAGAAAAACCCCTGATCGCCGATCTGCATGGCGCGCATGTTGTTGCGCGCGAGGTAGTTGCGCACGCCGCCCCATTCCTCACCGACCGCGCCCTTGGCGACCTGCGCGTCCCAGCCCCAGACATCCGGCTCGGATTTGAACAGCCATTTCGCCATCAGCCGATCACCTTTTTCCATTCGGTGACCGAGACACTCTCGAAAAGGCCCGCTGCGGCATAGGGATCACCTGCGGCCCAGGCTTCGGCCCCGGCCAGATCATTGGCCTCCACCACAACGAGCGAGCCGCACATCTGCCCGGCTTCCAGGAACGGCCCGGCCATTTTCACGATGCCGGTCGCCTCGATATAGGCCAGATGCGCGGCGCGGGTGTCGAGGCGGGTTTGCAGATGGCCGGGTTTGTCACGGCAGATGACGGCGAAAAGCATGGGTTACTCCTGTTTCAGCGGCCGCGCGAGCAGCGCGGTAACGGCATTTTCAACGGTGATCTTGCCATCCACAAGGGCGGCGACCATCTGCGAGACGGGCAGATCCAGCCCATGCCGCGCGATCAGCGGCACGAGCGCGCGGGCGGTGGCGGCACCCTCCACCGTGGTGGTGGTGTCAAAGGCTTGGCCGGCGCCGAGCGCATGGCCATAGCGGAAATTGCGCGACTGGTCCGAGCCGCAGGTCAGCACCAGATCGCCCAGACCCGAGAGGCCCGAGAGCGTCTCCGCCTGCGCCCCCCAGAGGGTGGCCGCGCGCATCATCTCGGCAAAACCCCGGGTCATCAGCGCGGCGCGCGCACTGTCACCCAAGCCCGCGCCCATCACCACGCCCGCCGCGATGGCGACGACGTTTTTCAATGCGCCGCCCAGTTCGGCCCCGCGAAGATCGGTGCTGAGATAGAGCCGCAATACGGGGGTGGAAAGCAGGCTCTGCAGCCGCGGCCCGACCTCGGGATCGGCGCAGGCCAGCGTCAGCGCGGTGGGCAGGCCGCGGGCGATGTCGGCGGCAAAGCTCGGGCCGGTCAGCACGGCGGGCACTGCCGCGGGGCAGGCATCGGCAATCAGGGCGGAGGGGCCATTGCCGGTGGCAAGGTCGATGCCTTTGCAACAGGCGACCAGGATCTTGCCGTCAAGCTGCGCGGTATGCTGCGCCAGAAACCCCGCGAGTTGCTGCATCGGCACGCCGAGCAAGACCACTTCGGCTGCCGAAATATCCGCCATTTCAGCTGTAACAGTGACGTTTTCGGGCAGGGTCACGCCGGGCAGGCGGCGGTTCTCGCGCCCGCTCTGCATCCGCTGCGCCTGTTCGGCGTCGCGCGCCCAGAGGATCACCGGGGTTTGGCGGGAGAGGGTGACGGCGAGCGCGGTGCCAAAGGCGCCTGCACCCAGAATCGCGATGCTCATGCCTTGGCTCCCTTTTTCCCGGCACCGAGCATGGGCTGCGCGGTTTTGTCCAGCGGCCAGCGGGGACGTGCGGACAGCGTCATGTCATCACGCGCGCCGCTGCGGAACCGCTCAATCCCCGCCCAGGCGATCATTGCGGCATTGTCGGTGCACAGACCCAGCGGTGGGGCCAGAAACCGCGCGCCCATTTCCACAGAAACCGTCTCTAATGCGGCCCGAATGGCCTTGTTGGCGGCAACGCCCCCCGCCACGGCAAAGGCGGGTTCGGCAGGGCCAAGCGCCATGTATTCTGCCAAAGCGCGGCGTGATTTCTCGGCCAGAACCGCGACAACCGCCGCCTGAAACCCGGCGCAAAGATCGGCGCGGATCTGCTGCGGCAACCCGCCATGCTCGGCCACCACCGCATCCCGCGCCCGCAACAGCGCGGTTTTCAGCCCGGAGAAGGACATGTCGCAGCCGGGCCGGTCCAGCAAAGGGCGCGGAAAGCGGAAGGCTTTTTCGGAGCCGCGCTGCGCCTCGGCCTCGACCGAGGGGCCGCCTGGCTGTGGTAGGGCCAGCAGTTTTGCTGTTTTGTCAAAGGCTTCGCCCGGGGCATCGTCGATGGTGCCGCCCAGGCGGGTGAAATCTTCGGGGCTTTTGACGATCAGGAACTGGCAATGCCCGCCCGAGACCAGCAGCATCAGATAGGGAAAGCTCAGCCCGTCGGTCAGCCGCGGCGTCAGCGCATGGCCTGCCAGATGGTTGACGCCGATCAGCGGCAATCCGGCCCCCGCCGCGATCCCCTTGGCGCACATCACACCGGAAAGGACGCCGCCGATCAGCCCCGGCCCGGCGGTCACCGCCACGCCATCCAGATCGCGCAGGCTCAGCCCGGCGGCGGCCAGCGCCTCTTCTACACAGAGGTCCAGCTTTTCGGCATGGGCACGGGCGGCCAGTTCCGGCACCACGCCACCAAAGGGCGCGTGCAGCGCGGTCTGCCCCGCGACGATGGAGGCGAGCACCGTTCCATGTGCACCGTTCAGCCGGACCACGGCGGCGGCGGTGTCATCGCAGCTCGATTCAATACCGAGGAGGGTCAGGGTCTGTGTCATGCTCTGCCGGTTGCGAGGGTTCCCCGTCGCAGGTAACACCGGGGAAGGTTTCACACAATCCTCAGGGGGGAAGCGATGGCCGATCCGCGCCCGGTTTTGCTACTGACCCGTCCGGAGGCGGCCTCGCGCCGGTTCGCGGCGGCCTTTGCCGGGCGATTCGGGGAAGATTGGCCGGTGCTGATCGCGCCCCTGATGCAGATTGTGCCGGTTCCGGCGGAGATCCCCCCGGCAGCAGCGGTGATCTTCACCTCGGAAAATGCGGTGCGCTTCTGGCCCGCTGCCGCGCCGCGCCCATCCTTGGCCTGGTGTGTGGGCGCACGCACGGCGGCGGCGGCATCGGCGGCGGGATTTGCCGTGCGGCAGGGCCCCGGCGATGCACAGGGCCTTGTCGCGGCGATCCGCGCGGCGGATGCGGTTGACGGCCCTTTGCTGCATGCACAGGGGCGGCATGTGGCGCAGGATCTGGCCCTGGCGCTGAATTCCGCCGGAATAGAGACGCTTTCGGTGGTGATTTATGACCAGATCGCTGTGCCCGCACCCGCGGCGCTGACCGACGTGTTGGCCGGAGAGGCGCCGGTGCTGCTGCCGCTGTTCTCGCCCCGCTCGGCGGAGCTGCTGCAAAAGGCCTGCCCGATCCGCCGCGCCCCACTCTGGCTGGCGGCAATGAGCCCGGCGGTGCGTGGGGCAGCGGCACCCTTGCGGGCCGCCCGGCAGGTCGGTGCGGCGACACCGGATGCAGGGGCGATGTTGGAGGCGCTGGCGGTACTGATTGCCGCAGAGGCGCCGGATGCGGACCACCCGACTTGAGACCAGTGGGCGGGCGGACTAGATTGATTTCAAAGCGCTCTGCCGCGCGGCGCCAGTGGAAGGACATCCTGTGACCCAGCCAATTCCCCCGAAAACCGATGAAACCGATGAAACCGCTGAAACCCGCCCGGATGGCATGGAAAAAGCGCCGGAATCGCCCGTTTCGGAGGATATGAAGGCGGAAACGGCGATGTCTCAGGATGCCGCAAAACCGGATGCTGCGGCGGAACCGGTGATTCCCGAGGCGCCGAAAGTGGCCGCACCGGAGGCGTCCCGCAGCAAGGCCGCGTCTCAGGCATCGGCGGCGAAAGCCGTTCCGGCGCGCCGGGGCGGGTTTCTGGGCATGGTACTGGGGGGCGTTTGCGCCGCGGCGCTGGGCGCGGGCGCAACGATTTATCTTTTGCCGCAACTGCCGCCCGAATGGTTGCCGCCGGTTGCGCCCGCGGTGGATATCGCACCGCTGGAGGCAGAACTCGCGGCGCAAAAAGCCGAAATTGCGCAGCTGACCCAAAAGCTTTCGGCGGCGGCCAAGCCAGCACCTGCAGTTGATCTGACGCCGTTGGAGGAAAGGATCAGCGCTTTGGAAGCCGCGCCGCCTGCCGAGGCCATTGCGGCCCCCGCGCAGGATATGAGCGCGATGGAGGCTGAGATTGCGCAGTTGCGGCAGATGATTGTGGACGGCTCCGGCGCGGGGGCGGCGCAAGAGCAGATTGCCGCGGCGGCAGAGGCGGCCTCGGAACGGATCGCGGCGGCGGAAAAACAGGCGCAGGATTTGCAGGCGGAAAGCCAGGCGGCGGCCAAGCGGGCGCTGGCACAGGCGGCGCTGTCGCATCTGCGGGCCTCACTTGAGACCGGGGCACCGGCCGAGAGTGCCAAGGCCGATCTGGCCGAGGCGGGGATTGAACTGCCCGCCGCTTTGTCGGGTCCGGTGCCCAGCCTGATCGAGCTGCGTGCCTCATTCGCGGAACCGGCGCGGCAGGCGCTGGCCGTGGCGCGGCGTGAGACCGCGGGCAGCGGCACGCTGGAGCGGCTGGGGGCGTTTTTCATGGCGCAGACCGGCGCGCGTTCGCTCAGCCCGCAGGAGGGCAGCGATCCGGATGCGGTGCTCTCGCGCGCCGAGGCGGCGGTGCAGAGCGGCGATGTGGCGACGGCGCTGACCGAGATTGCGGCACTGCCCGAGGCGGCGCAGGCGGAATTGTCGGCCTGGGTGTCGGATGCCAAGGCCTATCAGGCGGCGGGGGATGCGCTGGGCGCGCTCTCTGCCGGTCTGAAGTGAGGGGGCGGCGATGATCTGGTCATTCGTGAAAATCGCGCTGTTTCTGGTTTTGGTGGCGGCGCTGACGCTGGGGGCGATGCATGTGGCCGATATGGGCACCGGCATCCGTCTGGTCGTGGCGGGCACGGAATACAGCTTTGGCCCCCTGCAGGCGGTGATCGCGGCAATTGTCGCGATGGCGGCACTTTGGATCGTGCTCAAGGCGTTGGGGCTTCTGGTGGCGTTTTTGCGCTTTCTCAACGGGGATGACACCGCCGTCAGCCGCTATTTCGACCGCAACCGCGAGCGTAAGGGCTATGAGGCGCTGGCCGAAGGGATGATGGCGATCGCCTCGGGCGAGGGCAAGGTGGCGCAATCCAAGGCGGCGCGGGCCGAGAAATATCTGGGCCGGCCGGAGCTGACCAATCTATTGTCGGCGCAGGCGGCGGAGCTTGCGGGCGATGGCAAGCGGGCGGCCACGATCTACAAACGGCTCTTGGCGGATGACCGCACGCGGTTTGTGGGCGTGCGCGGGCTGATGAAGCAAAAGCTGGATGAGGGCGACACGGCGACGGCGCTGAAGCTGGCGGAAAAGGCCTGGGCGCTGAAGCCGCGGCATGAGGAAGTGCAGAACGTCCTGCTGAAACTGCAGGCCGAGAGTGGCGACTGGAAAGGCGCGCGCGCCACCATCGGTGCCAAGGCGAAACAGGGTCTCTTGCCGCGCGATGTGGCCAAGCGGCGCGATGCGGTGCTGGCACTGCAAGAGGCCAAGGTGGTGATCGACGAAGGCTCGAGCATCGAGGCGCGGGAAGCGGCGATTGCCGCCAACAAAGCCTCGCCCGATCTGATTCCCGCCGCGGTCATGGCCGCCGAGAGCTATATTGCGGCGGATAAGCCGAAATATGCCACCCGGGTGCTCTTGAAGGCCTGGGAGGCGCAGCCGCATCCTGATCTGGCGGCCGCCTTTGCCGCCATCGCGCCGGAAGAGACGCCGGCTGAACGTCTCAAGCGCTTTGAGGTGTTGATCGCGCGGCAGCCGAAGGCCGAGGAAAGCCGCCTGCTGAGCGCCGAGCTGAACATTGCCGCCGAAGATTTCCCCGCCGCGCGCCGCGCGCTGGGCGATCTGCATGAGGTGCATCCGACCGCGCGGGGCCTGACCATCATGGCTGCGATCGAGCGGGGCGAGGGCGCCGATGATGCGGTGGTGCGCGGCTGGCTGGCGCGGGCGCTGACCGCGAGCCGGGGCCCGCAATGGTGCTGCGACAAATGCCAGAACATTCAGGCCGAATGGGGCCCGGTCTGCGACAATTGCGGTGGCTTTGACACGCTGAGCTGGCGCGAGCCGCCGCAGGGCGGGGTGCCCTTGGGTAATGGCGCGGAAATGCTGCCGCTGATCGTGGGAAAACCGGCTTTTGTGGCCGAATCCGTGACGCATCCGGAGACGAATGAGGATCTGGGCATGGATTTCACCGAGATCCCGGAGGCGGAAACCGTGGATCCTTTGGCGGTGCCGGTGTCCGTCGCGATGGCGCGCGGACAAGAACCGAAAAAATAGGGCTACACATCCCGCGCGGTGCGTGCTAATCGCACCGCCACCAGGCCGCTGTAGCTCAGCTGGTAGAGCACGTCATTCGTAATGATGGGGTCGGGGGTTCGAGTCCCTTCAGCGGCACCACTTCCCTTTTTCGCGAAGATTGCCTTGCCCTTCGGGGCAAACATTTGTGCGCGATCATGCGGAAGGGTCGGGAACACCTGACTCGACTTTTTCAGGCAGCACCGACAAAGTGAGGGCGATTTTCGCAGCCTTCATGGGTGGTATTATGTCCCGCATTGCTCTCAACCGCGCTTACGATATTGCCAATCTGCATCTGGGCGATTTTGCCTTTGGCACCGTTACCGCCACAAGCACCTCAATCACCTATCGGTTGGGTTCCGAAGCACTGGTGATTTACGGCGCGTTCGTGCTGAGCGGCGGCCTGCCGGTCTCGGGCACCATCTCGGGCCTGACCCATTCCGATGGCGGCCTGCGCAACGTGACCCTGAGCGCATTGGGCTGGGGCTTTGACCAGTTCGAAACGGCGATGAGCAATGATGACCTGCGTGGCTTGCTGGCGGGCGGCGACACGGTCACCGGCACGGGCGCGGCCGAGACCCTGCGTGGGTATGAGGGCAATGATGCGCTCTATGGCGGCGCGGGCAACGACCGGCTCTTCGGCTATCAGGGGAATGACACGCTGGATGGCGGCGGCGGCAATGACAGTATGGTTGGCGGCAGCGGCGATGATGTCTACATCGTCAATTCGCAATACGACCGCGTGTTCGAGGTGGCCGGAGGCGGGATTGACCGGGTGCAGACCGCCTTGTCCAGCCACACGCTGGCGAATGAGGTCGAGAATCTGACCTATGTCGGGGGCAGCAATTTCACCGGCATCGGCAACGGCTCTGACAATGTCATCATCGGTGGCCGTGGCAATGACACGCTGTCGGGCTATGGCGGTGACGATACGATCCGGGGCGGCAATGGGCATGACGTGATCAATGGCAATGCCGGGGATGACTGGCTGATCGGCGATGCCGGTGCCTCATTCGTGACCACCACGGTCAGCGCGCCCTCGCCGCAGGATCCGGCCGAGCCGATCACCCTGTCGATGACCCTGCCCGAGGTGACGGCGGGCAACAGCACCACCGTGTCGGGCTATGTCAACAACTCGACCCTGGATGGCGGCACGTTCAACCTTGCCTTCGTTCTGGATGTTTCGGGAAGCATGGCCGATGCTTTCAGCGGCGCGACTGTCGGCGACCGCAACGGCGACGGGGTGGCCAACACCAACCTTGACGCGGCGATTGCGTCGTTTGAGGCGCTGGTCGCGTCGATCAATGCCGCCGGTCTGGGCGACAATGTCCGCATCGCGTTGATTCCGTTTGACAGCTACAGCGAAGTCTCGACCGTCGGCACGGGCACCTCGGACACCAATGGCGATGGCGTTGCCGATGTGATCGAGGCCGCGCGTGATCTTCTGGCGTCGGGTGGCACCAATTATGCCAACCCGCTGGGCAATGCGGTGGATTTCTTCAACACCACGCCGGAGGGCAACAACTTTGTCTTCTTCCTGTCGGACGGGCAGCCAGATGGCACGCCCTACGCGAGCTATCTCAATCAGCTGCGGGATCCGGACGGGATCAATGCCACCATCCGGGCTTTGGGCATCAGCGCCGGGGCGGGCAGCTACTACGATGTTCTGGATGCTCTGGATGACGGGCGCGCCAATGATTCCGCCATTGATGTGGTCGACCCCGCGGATCTGACCGCCGGTTTGCTGAACTCGCAGGTCAATCTGGCCGATGTGGCGGGCCTGCAGATCTGGCGCAACGGCACATTGCTGACCACGCTCAGCGCCGCACAGCTGACCCAGACGCCGTTTGGTCTGCAATATTCCTACACGATTCCGGGCCTGAGCAGCGGCGGCACCAACCAGATTGAGGCGCGGCTGCTGCTGAACGACGGCGCCTCCAGCTATATCTCGACCGTGCAGACCGTGTCGGTCGGGGCGCTGGTTTCCAATGACCGGCTTTACGGCGGCGCGGGCGATGACACGCTGGACGGCGGGGCGGGGGTGGATACGCTGCAGGGCGGCACCGGCAACGATATCTACCGCGTCGACAGCGGCGGGGATGTGATCGTTGAAGCTGCCAATGCCGGTACTGATGGTATCGAAAGCACGGTCAGTTTCAGCCTGAGCGCGGCCTCGGGGGCGAATATCGAGAATCTGTCCCTGATGGGCTCGCGGAATATTTCGGGCACCGGGAATGCGCTGGCCAATGTCATTCAGGGCAACATTGGCAACAACGTCATTCAGGGGATCGGGGGCGGTGACACGCTGATCGGTGGTTTTGGTGTTGATACTGTGTCCTACACCGCAGCCACCCAAGGGGTCAGTGTCGATCTGAGCTCGGGCAGCGGGCTGCTGAACGGGCGCACCGATGTGCTGAGCGGGTTCGAGAACATCTGGGGATCGAATTACGGCGACGACCTGACCGGGGACGGCGGTGACAATGTGATCATCGGCCGCGGCGGCAATGACACCATTGATGGTGGCGCCGGGTTTGACACCGTCAGCTTTGCATCCGCCACCTCAGCTGTGACCGTGGCGTTGAACCAGAGCTATTATGGCGGCACGTCCAGCAGCGGCAATGGTGCGGAAGGCAGCGATGCGCTCGATGACATCGAGGCGATCATCGGCAGCGGCTATGGCGACCGGATTTCAGATGGGAATTACAGCCGGTCGCTCAACAACCTGTTTGACGGCGGGGCTGGCAACGATCTGTTGCAGGGCGGCTTTGGCAGCGACACGCTGATCGGCGGCGCGGGCAATGACACCATGGATGGCGGCGTCAATTATTCCTCTTCCTATGTCGATATCGATGTGGCGGATTATTCCGGCGCCGGAGCGGCCATCCGCGGCAACATCGCGGGCACCATTCAGGGCAACGCCACCGGCACCGACACGCTGAGCAATTTTGAGTGGATCATCGGCACGAATTACGGCGACAGCCTCGTGGGCTCCGTCGCCGATGAAACCTTTGAAGGTGGTGGCGGCAACGACACCCTGCGCGGCGGGGACGGCGCGGATGTGCTGATCGGCGGCGCGGGGGCGAACCGGCTGTTTGGTGGCGCGGGGAACGACACCTATGTGGTGACCTCTGCCGCGGATGTGCTGAGTGAGCTGGCCGGAGAGGGCACTGATCTGGTGCAATCGTCGGTGTCCTTCGCGCTGAGCGACGTGGACATCGAAAACCTGACCCTGACCGGCCTGAACAACATCAGCGGTTCCGGCAATGCCGGCGCCAATGCGATCACCGGCAACAGCGTCAACAACCTGCTGCGCGGCTATGCGGGCGCGGACACGATCCTTGGTGGTGATGGCGATGACAATATTCTCGGGGGCAACGGATCTGACAGTCTGGTGGGGGGCAATGGCACCGACAGGCTGAACTTCTCGGACAATGCCTCCGGGGTCAGCGGCACGCTGGACAATTACTCCACCGCGACGTTCACCTCCGCCAATGGTACCGACACGGTCAGCGGCTTTGAGGATATCGTGGGCAGCGCCTATGCGGATTCGCTTGGTGGCAACAGCGGCAACAACCTGATTTACGGCGGTGGCGGCAACGACACCATCAGCGGCGGTTATGGCGATGACACGCTCTATGGCAACGGCGGCAATGACGTGATCGACGGCGGCTATGGCCGTGACATGATCAGCTATGCCCATCTCACGACCGGCGGCGTCAACGTCAATCTGGCGACCGGGGTGATCACCGGCGAAGGCAATGACACGATCCTGAACAACTCGATCGAGATCGTGGAAGGCACGGCGGTCGGGGATATCATCGGCTGGAACAGCGGCAGCACCTCAACCTATACCGATTTTGAACTGATCGGCGGCGGCGGGAGTGACACGCTGCGGGGTTCGGCGGGTGATGACACGCTGAACGGCGGCACCGGGGCCGATACGATGATCGGCGGCGCGGGCAATGATGTCTATTATGTCGATACTGCTTCGGATGTCGTCACCGAGGAAAGCAGCAGCGGCTACGACAGGATCATCAGTGAGGTGAGCCTGACGCTGCGGGACAATGTCGAGCATCTGACGCTGGTGGGCACGGCGACCAGCGGCTTCGGCAATGATCTGAACAACGAGATGACGGGGAATGACCGCGACAATGTGCTGCGGGCCGGACAGGGCAGCGACACGCTGATCGGTGGCCTGGGGCAGGATACCTTGGACGGCGGTCTGGATACGGGATACGACGCCTTTGTTTTCAACAGCGTAGAGGATTCTCGTGCCGGGGCATATGACCGGATTGAGAATTTCAACGAGGCCTATGACCGGATCGTGCTGACCAATATCGACGCCGACACGCTGAACACGGGCAACCAGGCCTTCAGCTTCATCGGCACCGATGGTTTCAACGGGGCGGCGGGGGAGTTGCGCTATCAGGTCTATGCTGGCGGGACGCTGATCTCCGGGGATGTCGACGGCGATCGGGTGGCGGATTTCGCGGTCCTGCTGGCGGGCAGCCATATCCTGACATCGGCGGATTTCTATCTCTGACAGGCCGATCGGCAGAAAGCCGCCCGTCCGGTGCTGCGGCGCCGGGCGGGCAATTGTCGGGGGATGCGCCTTGCCCTGCCGGGAGTTAAGAGAGGGCAGGGTTTTCGCGGGGTTCGGATGCGCAGGACAGGCAAGATGGGGCTGGCCCTTTTCGGGATCTGGCTGACGGCAGTTCCGGCGCGGGCAGATCTCGTGTCTTGTGACACGTCGATCCGCGGTACCAGCCAGAGCTTTGTCTATGACCCGGAGAATGCCGCGCTCAAGGATGCGCAGTCGCGGCGCGAGCGGTTGCTGGGCGACCGGGGCGCGATCACCTGTCCCGGGCTGGTCAGTCTGCGGGTGCTGACGCCCGAACTGACCGATGCCGAGCGGGGGCCGTTCTGTCTGCAATGGGACCGCAAGGAAAAGACCTATATCGGCTATGCCGAGGGCGAGCGGGACGCCTATCTGATCTGCAAAACCCCGTCAAAAAGCGTGTGTGAGCGGGTGAATGCTTCCAAACGCGCGGCGGCTCGGATCAGCGGCAACGCGGCCGATTTCGCCACCGGGGCGGGGCTGCGGGCGGTGATGACGCCGTCTGGCGCGGTGGTGCTGAACGGCTCGGGCCAGCTGTTGGGCGAGCAATTGGCGGGCCTTGGGGTGTCGGCGATGAGCACCTTGTCAGCCCCCGCCGTGCTGACGGCTGCGGCGGTTTCTGCCGTGGCTGTCGGGGGTGCGGTTTATGTCTGTTCTGACAATGGTGCCGAAGGAGCCGCGGTGGTGGCAGCACCGGCGGCGGCAGAGATGCCCGATGGCAGTCTGGCCTCCGGCGTGCCCGCGACCATGGGCAGCATGCCGGGCAGCGATCTGCCCGCCACCTCGCCCTTCATCGGACCCGAGCGTCCGGTGGCCCCCGCCGTCACCGAGCCCGTCGCGCCAGAACCCGCGCCGCCGCTGAGTGCGATCCGGGGTGGCGATCCGGCGCAGCCCTAAGCCGCGGCGGCTTTCGGCTGGCGGCGCTTTGCGCTAGCAAGGGAAAAAACCGGAGAAACCGATGCCCGAGCTGACCTCAGCCCAGATCACCGCCACCGAGGTGATCGCGCCCAATCTGAAAAAGCGCCTCTCGGGGGTGACGACGACGGTCGTACGGCTGGTGCCGGTGATGGCGCGCGAGATCGGCATTGCGACCACCGGGCCGGGCCTGCCGCCGGACTTGCCGCATGTCTCGCTCGGCCAAATGTTTGCGCTGCCGCGCAACCGCTGGCGGGTCTGGCATGCGCGGCGCAACACGGAAATGGTGCTGGGGCTGATCCTGCGGCATCTCTTCCGCCGCAAGCTCAGGCTGATGTTCACCTCGGCGGCGCAGCGGCACCACAAAAGCCTGACCAAATGGCTGATCCGCCAGCAAGAGGCGGTGGTGGCCACAACGCCGCAGGCGGCGGGCTATCTGGAAGTGCCCGCCACCGTGGTGATGCATGGGGTGGATACCGAGATTTTTCATCCCGTGGCGGACCGCGCCGCGCTCCGCCGTGATCTGGGGCTTGATGAACATGCGGTGATCCTGGGCTGCTTTGGCCGGGTGCGGGCGCAAAAGGGGGTGGATCTCCTGGTCGCGGCGGCGCTGGAGCTGCTGCCCGCGCGCCCGGATGTGCAGATCATCTTTACCGGTCGGGTGACCGAGGAGCACCGTGGCTTTCACGCCGATCTGATGGCGCAGCTGACGGCGGCGGGTCTGGCCGACCGGGTGCGGTTTCTGGGCGAGCTGCCCTGGGAGGATGTGGTCCGGCATTATCAGGCGCTGGATCTTTTCGTCGCCCCCGCCCGCTGGGAGGGGTTCGGCCTGACGCCGCTGGAGGCGATGGCCTGCGGCGTGCCGGTGGTGGCCGCGCGCGTAGGCGCCTTTGAGGCGCTGATCCGGCCGGAGGTGGGCGCGCTGGTACCCGCAGATGACGCCCCGGCGCTGACCGATGCCTTGCGGGACTGGATCGACGACCGCGCGCGTCTGGCCTCGGCCCGCGCGCTGGCCCGTGACCATGTGGCCACCAACCATGCCATCGAGGGCGAGGCGGCGCAGCTGATCGCCATCTACCGGCAGCTTTTGGCATGAACAGAGCCGGATTCCTCCTCGCCCGGACCCTGCGGCGCGAAGCGCCCTTGGCGGCGCTCTCGGTGCCGCAGGCGGCGTTGTTGGCGGATCTGCGGGGGAAATCCGTGGCGCTGGTCGGCAATGCCCGCGCCTTGGCCGAGAGCAGCCATGGCGCGGCGATTGATGCCGCCGATCTGGTGATCCGCATCAACCGCGCGCCGATGCCAGCCGCTGTTTCACATGGAACACGCACCGACTGGCTGGCGCTGGCCACCGCGCTGGGCGCTGCAGACCGCGCCCGGATTTCGGCGGGGCGCTATCTGTGGATGTCGCACAAGCGCAAGCGTCTGGATTACGCCACCGCCACCTCACCGGGGTTTTATCTGCATCCCCTCGCGGACTATCGCGTGATGGCGGACAGGATGGGCGCACCGCCCACCACCGGCGTTGTCTTGATTGATCTTCTGATGCGGTCAGAACTGGCCCGGCTGACGCTCTTTGGTTTTGACTTCATGGCCTCACTCTCGCTCTCCGGCCGCCGCACGGCGGGCGATGTGCCGCATGATTTCGCCGCCGAGGCCGCCTTTGTCAGCGCGGTGACAGAGGCCGATTCCCGGCTGACCCTGACCCGCTGACCCCCACCACCGCCCGGAAAAAAAGGCGAATTGCCTTCCCCTTCGGCGGTCGGTGCGGTATGGGGCCTCGTTCTGTCTGAATGGAGGCTCTCATGGGCTATAAGGTCGTCATCGCCGGCGCCACGGGGAACGTGGGTCGCGAAATGCTGAATATCCTCGCCGAACGGGAATTCCCGGTCGATGAAATTGTGGCTCTGGCCTCGCGCCGCTCGCTCGGCACCGAAGTCAGCTTTGGCGACAAGACCCTGAAGACCAAGGACATCGAAGGTTTCGATTTCACCGGTTGGGACATCGCGCTCTTCGCCATCGGTTCGGAAGCCACGGCGAAATACGCGCCAATCTGCGCCAGCCAGGGCTGCGTTGTCATCGATAACTCCTCGCTCTACCGCTATGATCCGCAGATCCCGCTGGTGGTGCCGGAAGTGAACCCGGAAGCCGTGGAGCAATATAAAAACAAGATGATCATCGCGAACCCCAACTGCTCGACCGCGCAGATGGTGGTGGCGCTGAAGCCGCTGCATGACCGTGCACGGATCAAGCGCGTGGTCGTCTCGACCTATCAGTCGGTGTCGGGTGCGGGCAAGGAAGGCATTGACGAGCTCTGGGACCAGACCAAAGGCATGTATGTGCCGGGGCAGGAGGTCGCGCCGAAGAAATTCACCAAGCAGATCGCCTTCAACGTGATCCCGCATATCGACGTTTTCCTGGACGATGGCTCGACCAAGGAAGAATGGAAGATGGTCGCCGAGACCAAGAAGATCCTCGACAAGGCGATCAAGGTCACGGCCACCTGCGTGCGGGTGCCGGTGTTTGTCGGCCATTCCGAGGCGCTGAACATCGAGTTTGAGGAATTCCTCGACGAAGACGAAGCCCGTGACATCTTGCGTGAATCGCCGGGGATCATGGTGATCGATAAGCGTGAAAACGGCGGTTACATCACCCCGGTGGAATGCGTGGGCGATTACGCCACCTATATCAGCCGCATCCGCACCGACAGCACCATCGAGAATGGTCTGAACATGTGGTGCGTGTCGGACAACCTGCGCAAGGGTGCTGCCCTGAACGCGGTGCAGATCGCCGAGACTTTGGGCAACCGCTGCCTGAAAAAGGGCTGACCGGCCGGTCCGGACCCATCGGCAGATCACAGCCGACTGGCGCGAACGTGAGGGCACCCCGGCGGGTGCCCTCTTGCGTTTCCGCGCCCTCATGGGATGCTGCGCCGCAACCCGGAGGAGAATTTCCATGCGCCCGTTCTTGTTTTCCCTTGCCCTTGTTCCCGCTGCTTTCCCGCTGACCGCTTTGGCCGACACGATTGAGGCGGAGGCCAAGATTTCGCAGGTCACGCTCTATCCCTGGGGCGCCAGCGTTACCCGGGAGGTCAGCCTTGATCTGACCCCCGGCGCGCATCAGCTGCTGATTCCAGGCCTGCCCGCCAACACCGATCCTTCCTCGCTGCGGGTGGCGGGCACCGGCGGGGTGACGCTGAGCACGATGACCCTGATGAGTGACCGTCTGCCGGTGACCGAGCGTCCCGAGAGCGCCGAGGTCACCGCCGCCAAAGCCGAGATTGACCGGCTGAAAGAGGTGCTTCGCACAAGCGATCAGGCCATCGCCGCCGTCGAGCTGAAAGCCAAAGCCGCCGAGGAGCAGCTGGCCTTTCTGCGCAACCTGAGCACGGGCACAGCGGCGGACCCGGCGCAGATGCAGGCGCTGGCCGCCATGATGGGCAGTCAGGCGCTGGAACTGGGTCAGGCCAAACTGGCGGCCGAGGCCGAGGCGCAGACGATGAAACGGGCGCAGGAGGCGGATCAGGACGCGCTGAAAGCCGCCGAGCAGGCCCTGGCCGCGCTGCAGGAGGCGGATGCCGAGAAAGAGGTGCTGGCGCTGGGCGTGGAAGGGCAGGGGCCGACCACCTTCTCGATCACCAGCTACACGGATGCGGCCAGCTGGGCCCCCGTCTATGACCTGCGGCTGACGCGCGGTGACAACCCCAGCCTGACGCTGGACCGGGGTGTGACCGTGTCGCAGAACTCGGGCGAGGATTGGCGCGGGGTTGATCTGGTGCTCTCCACCGCCCGCCCCTCGGACCAATCGGCGCCGGGCATGCTCTGGCCGGACCTGCGGCGCATTGGCGATCCGATGCCGCCCGTGGCCTATGACGCCGCCCCGTCGCCCAAGGCGCTGCGCTCTGACATGGCGATGGAGGCCGCGCCGGCGGTGGTTTCCGCTGGCAGCGCCGAGATGATGGGCGCGACGCTGACCTATCACTACGCCACGCCGGTTGATCTGCGCGATGGGGTGGATGGTCTGCGGCTGGCGCTCGATCAGGTGACGCTTGCGCCGCAGATCCGCGCCGAAGCGGTGCCCGCGCGCGACATGACCGCCTATCTGACCGCGCTGACCAAAAACTCCAGCGGCGAGGTGTTGCTGCCGGGCCGGGCCATGCTCTTTGCCGATGGGGCGCTGGTGGGCGCGACCGATCTGCCGCTGACGGCGGCCGGGGCCGAAATGACCTTGGGCTTTGGCCCGATCGACGGGCTGCGGCTGACCCGCACGGTCAGCAACAACGAAGGCGACCGGGGCATCATCAGCAAATCGAACCAAAAGACCGAAATGGTGCAGATCAAGGTTGAGAACCTGACGCAAGAAAGCTGGCCGCTCTATGTGCTGGATCAGGTGCCCTATTCGGAACAGGAAGATCTGAGCATCTCCTACACCGCCAGCCCTGCGGCGACCGAGACGGATGTGAAAGATCAAAAAGGGGTGCTGGCCTGGGAGAGCGAGATCGCCGCCGGCGAGACGCAAGAGATCAGCATCGAGACCACGCTGAGCTGGCCCAGCGGTAAAGTCCTGCAATAACAGGATTTCGACCACGGACCGGGGCGCGCCGGGTGACGCGCCCCGACGGCTCGGCTAGACTGCCGGAAATACCCGCAACCTGCAGGAAGCCATGACCGATATTCTCTTTGACGACCGCATCTGTGCGCTGGGCGAAGGCGCCTTTTGGCATCCGCTGCGGCAGCAGTTCTTTTGGTTCGACATTCTGAACTGCAAGTTGCTGACCCGGACCGAAGACGGCCCGCAGGAGTGGCAGATGACCGAGATGTGCTCGGCGGCGGGCTGGATTGATGCCGACACGCTGCTGATCGCCTCGGAAACCGCTTTGTTCCGGTTTGACCTGATCACCGGCAGCCGCAGCGACCTTTGTGCGCTGGAGGCAGAGAACCCGGTGACGCGTTCCAACGATGGCCGCGCCGATCCCTGGGGTGGCTTCTGGATCGGCACGATGGGCAAGGGCGCGCAGCCGCAGGCGGGGTCGATCTACCGCTATTTCGGCGGTGAATTGCGCCGGATCGTCCCGGAGATCACCATTTCAAATGCGATCTGTTTCGCGCCGGACCGAAGCTGCGCCTATTATGCCGACACGGATGCGCAGAAAATCTGGCGGCAGCGCCTTGATGCCGCGGGCTGGCCCGAGGGCGCGCCGCAGCTCTTCCGCGATCTGGCGCCTGAGGGGATTTATCCCGATGGCGCGGTGACCGATGCGGCGGGCAATCTGTGGAATGCGCAATGGGGCGCGGGCCGCGTCGCCTGCTATGACGCGGCGGGCAATTTCCTGCGCGCGCTCAGCCTGCCTGCCGGGCAAAGCTCATGCCCTGCTTTTGGCGGCGCGGCGTTTGACCAGCTGTTTGTGACCACCGCCGCGGTGGGGGACAAGGGCGCCGGGGTGGGCTGCACCTATCGCCTCACAGCCCCCGATTTGCGCGGACGGGCCGAGCCGCAGGTGGTACTGGGCTGAGGGCGGCGCGACGTTATGCTGTGCGGGCCCGCGCAAAGCCCTTGAAGCCGCGCCGGGGGCGTGAAAATCTCGCCCTCTCTGCGGCCGGTTTTTCCGGGCAGAGGCAGCAAGGAGAATGCCCGTGACCGATTTCGCCGAAACCCGCGCCCAGTTTGATCTGCCCGAGGGGGTCATCTATCTCGATGGCAATTCACTGGGGCCTTTGCCGCGGGCGGCGGCGGCGCGGGTCGCGCGGTGCGTGACCGAGGAATGGGGGCAGATGCTGATCACCGGCTGGAACAAGGCCGGCTGGATGGAGCAGCCCAGCCGCATCGGCGACCGCATCGCCCGCCTGATCGGCGCCGAGCCGGGCACGGTGGTGATGGGCGATACGCTGTCGATCAAGGTCTATCAGGCGCTGGCCTCGGCGCTGGAGATGGTGCCGGAGCGGCGGGTGATCCTCTCGGACAGCGGCAATTTCCCCTCGGATCTTTACATGGCCGAGGGGCTTTGTCGCAGTCTGGGGCCGGATTATGCCCTGCGTGTTGTGGCACCCGAAGAGGTGATGGAGGCGCTGGATGACAGCGTGGCGGTGATGATGATCACCGAGGTGGATTACCGCACGGGCCGCCGGCACGACATGAAGGCGTTGACCGCGCGGGCGCATGAGGTGGGGGCGCTGGCGGTCTGGGACCTTGCGCATTCGGCGGGGGCTTTGCCGGTGGAGCTGGCGGCGGGCGGGGCCGATTTCGGGGTAGGTTGCACCTATAAATACCTCAATTCCGGCCCGGGCGGCCCCGCCTTCATCTATGTCGCCCCGCGCCATGCCGAGCGGGCGCGCCCGGCGCTGTCCGGCTGGCTGGGGCATGAGGCGCCCTTTGCCTTTGAGCCCAGCTACCGCCCCGGGCGCGGGATTGAGCGGATGCGGGTGGGCACGCCGCCGATCCTGCAACTGGCGGCGCTCGAGGCGGCGCTGAATGTCTGGGACGGGGTCGAAATGGCCGATATCCGCCGCGTCTCGCTGGCATTGGGGGATCGTTTCATCGCCGGGGTCGAGGCCGCCTGCCCGGAGCTGGTCCTCGCCACGCCGCGCGCGCATGACGAACGCGGCAGCCAGGTCAGTTTCCGCCACCCCGAGGGCTATGCGATCATGCAGGCGCTGATTGCCGAAGGGGTGGTGGGGGATTTCCGCGCCCCCGATATCCTGCGCTTTGGCTTTACCCCGCTGTATATCAACAGCGAAGATGTCGACATGGCGGTGGCGATCATCGCCGAGGTGATGCGCGACGCGCTCTGGGACCGGCCCGAGTTCAAAACCCGGGCGCGGGTGACCTGATGCGGGCTGTGGGATTGCCCCTGCCCGGCCTTTTCGAGGCCACCGGCGACCGGCCGCTTTGTGCGGTGGCGGGCTGGATCTGCCATTGGCGCAAGATCGGCCAGATGTCGGTTCTGGCGCGGCAGGGCGGCGCGATGCTGCCCGCCTGATCCCGGCTCCTGCCGGGGAAAATTGCTCCGGAGGAGGTCCTGATGACCGAGAAATGCCCGCATACCGCCTATGATCCCGCCCGCGAGGGCGCTGAAATGTCGTTCAAGGACCGGATGTCCTATGGCGATTACCTGCAGATCGACACCATCCTGAACGCCCAGCATCTGCGCACCGGCGCGCATGATGAGATGCTGTTCATCATCCAGCACCAGACCTCGGAGCTGTGGATGCGGCTGGCGCTGCATGAGCTGGACGCCGCCCGCCGTGCGATTGCGGGCGACCGGCTGCGCGAGAGCTTCAAGATGCTCTCCCGCGTGGCGCGGATCTTTGAGCAGCTGAATTCGGCCTGGGATGTGCTGCGCACGATGACGCCCAGCGATTACACCACCTTCCGTGACGGGCTGGGGCAAAGCTCGGGCTTTCAGTCCTGGCAATACCGGCTGATCGAATATGCGGTCGGCAACCGCAATGCCGCGATGCTGCGCCCGCATGAGCACCGGCCCGATCTTTTGGCGCTGTTGCAGGCCGAGCTGGCCCGGCCCTCGCTCTATGACGAGGCCCTGCGGCATCTGGCCCGCGCCGGGCTGCCGGTGCCCGAAGCGGTGCTGAGCCGCGATCTGGCGCAGCCCTGGGCGGCGGATGCCGGGGTGCAGGCGGTCTGGGAAACCGTCTACCGCGCGCCCGAGACCCATTGGGAGGCCTATGAGCTGGCCGAGAAACTGGTGGATTTTGAGGATTACTTCCGCCGCTGGCGCTTCAACCATGTCACCACGGTCGAGCGGGTGATCGGTTTCAAACGCGGCACGGGCGGTACCGCCGGGGTCAGCTATCTGCGCCGGATGCTTGAGGTCGAGCTTTTCCCCGAGCTTTGGCATCTGCGCACCACGCTCTGACCGGGCGGCGGGCGGAAAATCTGAAATAGACGCCCGATTTCGGGCGGCAGGGCGGGGCCGCCCGCGCTAGGGTGGCGCATGTTGTTCGATCTTCCCCCGTCGGAGGTGCTCTACGCCGCCCTCCTCGCCCGCGATCCGGCCTATGAGGGCCGGGCCTATGTCTGTGTCCGCACCACCGGCGTGTTTTGCCGTCTGACCTGTCCGGCGCGCAAACCGCTTGCTGCCAATTGCAGCTTTTTCGACAGTATCGCCGCCTGTCTGGAGGCGGGGTTCCGCCCCTGCAAACGCTGCCATCCGCTGGCCCCCTCGGCACAGGCCGATCGGGCGGTGGCGGCTCTTCTGGCGGCGCTGGAGGATGACCCCGACCACCGCTGGAGCGAGGAGGACGTGATCCGCCGGGGATATGATCCCTCGACCGTGCGGCGGGCGTTCAAACGCCAGTTTGGCCTGACCTTTCTGGATCTCGCCCGACTGCGACGGATCGGCGAGGGGTTTGAGGCGCTCTCCGAAGGCGCCAAGGTGATCGAGGCGCAGCAGGAGGCGGGATTTGACTCACCTGCCGCCTTTCGGGCCGCCTTTGCCCGGCTGTTGGGGCAGGCGCCGGGGCGCTTTGCCAGCCCCGGATTGCTGCGCGCCGATTGGTTGCAAACGCCGCTGGGGCCGATGCTGGCGGTGTGTGATGCCCGCGCGCTGCACCTGCTGGAATTCATCGACCGTCCGGCGCTGCCCGGTGAGCTGAAGCGCCTGCTCGCGGCCTGCAAGGGTGATCTGGGGATCGGGCGCACGCCCGTGCATGACCTGCTCGCCGCAGAACTCGCGGCATTTTTCGCCGGAGACAGCGCGGATTTCACTGTTCCGCTGGTGATGCACGGCACGCCGTTCACCCGCGAGGTCTGGCAGCGCCTGCTGCGCATTCCTGCAGGGGAAACCCGCAGCTATGGCCAATTGGCCGCCGAGATGGGCCAGCCCGGGGCTAGCCGGGCGGTGGCGCGCGCCAATGGTGCCAATCAGATCGCGCTGATCATTCCCTGCCACAGGGTGATCGGTGCCGATGGCACGCTGACCGGCTATGGCGGCGGCCTCTGGCGCAAGCAAAAGCTGATTGAGCTGGAGCGACATTACGCTACGGCAAGTAAAGCCAGTATTTGTTCGCGCTAACCCCAGCCTCGCAGTGCCTCTTGACGTATTACCGTCATATTTTCCAAGGCAGATACGACTTTTTGATTTAACTCTGCCCCTCCAGCCCTTACATGCAGCCTGCAGCCAGTGCTGGGGCTGCTACAGTCAGGGGGAGGTACCCATGCTGGACATCGCTTCGATGCGCGGATCTTTGGCCGAGGCCTATGATCTGGCCCCGTCGGTGGAGGCCGCCGAGGCCACGCGCGACATTCACGCCCGAATGGACCGGGTGGTGCCCTTCGCGGATTGGGCGCGCTATGCCCCCTATGTCATTGCGATCAACCGGCTCAAGGCCGAGCGGAACGCCGTGATCCTTGCGCATAATTACATGACGCCCGAGATTTTCCACGGCGTCGCCGATGTGGTGGGCGACAGCCTGCAACTCGCCATCAAGGCGACGGAAGTCGAGGCGGACGTCATTGTGCAATGCGGTGTGCATTTCATGGCCGAAACCTCGAAAATCCTGAACCCTGCCAAAACCGTGCTGATCCCGGATATGGAAGCGGGCTGTTCGCTGGCGGAATCCATCACCGCTGCGGGGATTGCCGAGATGCGGGCGAAATATCCCGGCGCGCCGGTGGTTTCCTATGTGAACACCACCGCGGAGGTAAAAGCCGCCTCGGACATCTGCTGCACCTCGTCCAATGCCGCGCAGATCGTGGCGGCGATGGAGGGCGACACGGTGATCATGACGCCCGACCAATATCTGGCGCAGAACGTGGCCAAGATGGTGCCGCAAAAGAACGTGGTCTGGTGGGAGGGCTCGTGCATCGTGCATGAGCAGTTCACCCCGCAGGACCTGCGCGATTTCCGCAAGTTCAACCCCGAAACCCGCATCATCGCGCATCCCGAATGCCCGCCCGATGTGGTGGCCGAGGCGGATTTCTCCGGCTCGACCTCCGGCATCATCGACTATGTGCACAAGCATCAGCCGAAATCGGCGATGCTCGTCACCGAATGCTCGATGGCCTCGAACATCGCGGATGAGCTGCCGGGGGTGGATTTCGTCGGCCCCTGCATGATGTGCCCCTATATGAAAAAGATCACGCTGGAGAAGATCCTGTGGTCGCTGCACACGATGAGCCAGGAAGTGGTGGTTGATCTTGAGGTTGCCGCCAAAGCCCGGATCGCGGTGCAGCGGATGATCGACCTCAGCCGGAAGATCGCGGGATGAACGCCCCCCTGGCGGCGGGCGGCCCGGTGGTTGACACCGGACGGGTGATCATTGTCGGTGCGGGTCTGGGCGCGCTTTATGCCGCGCTGAAACTGGCCCCGCGGCCGGTGCTGGTGATCTCACCCGAGGCTTTGGGCACCGGGGCGTCCTCGGCCTGGGCGCAGGGCGGGGTGGCGGCGGCAATGGCCGCCTCGGATACCTCTACCGCGCATGCTGCCGATACGGTGCGCGCCGGGGCGGGGACGGTGGACGCGAGCGTCGCCGAGATGGTCACCGCCGAGGCGCGGGCGCATATCCTCAACCTCACCGATCTTGGCACGCCGTTTGATCGTGCGCCGGATGGCGGCTATGTCCTCTCGCGCGAAGCCGCGCATTCGCAGGCCCGCGTTGTGCGGGTCAAGGGCGATCAGGCCGGGCGTGAGATCATGCAGGCCTTGATCGAGGCGGTACGCGATACCGCCAGCATTCAGGTGGCCGAAGGGGTTCTCGCCTCCGGGCTTGAGGTCACCGAGGGCCGCGTCACCGGATTGTGGGTCGAGCGGGCCGATCAGCCTTCCGGCCGGATCCTGCTGCGCGGGGCGGCGGTGCTGCTGGCGGGCGGCGGCTCGGGCGGGCTCTATGCGGTGACCACCAATCCGCCGCGCATCCGGGGTCAGGTGATCGGCATGGCGGCACGCGCAGGCGCGGTGATTGCCGATGCCGAGATGGTGCAGTTCCACCCGACAGCGATTGCCAGCGGTGAGGATCCGGCCCCTTTGGCGACCGAAGCTTTGCGCGGTGAAGGCGCCACGCTGATCAACGCGGCGGGCGAGCGCTTCATGCTGGCGCTGCATCCCGATGCCGAACTCGCGCCGCGCGACATCGTCGCCCGGGCGATCTTTGCCGAATATCAGGCCGGGCGCCGTCCTGCGCTGGACACCCGCGCCGCCTTGGGGGCCGAGGTGATGACCCGCTTTCCGGCGGTGGCCGAGGCCTGCACCCGCGCGGGCATCAATCCGGTGACCGAGCCGATCCCGGTCGCTGCCGCCGCGCATTACCATATGGGCGGGATCGAGACCGACCGTCAGGGCCGCGCCAGCCTCGTCGGGCTTTGGGTTTGCGGCGAAGCCTCCTCGACCGGCCTGCACGGGGCCAACCGTCTGGCCTCCAACGGGCTGTTGGAGGCGCTGGTCTATGGCCGCATCTGCGCGCTCGACATTGCTGCCGCGCTGGGCGTGGAGGTGCCGAGTGCGCCGGTGGTGCTCGATTTCCCCGCAGGCGGCAGCCAGCCCGATCCGGCGCTGGTGGCAGAGTTGCGGGTGATGATGAGCAATGATGTGGGCGTCGTACGCCATGGCGCCGGGCTGACCCGCGCTTTGGCGAACATCGCCGCGCTGGAGGCGGCGGGCGGCGCCTGTGAGGCCTTCCGCAACATGACTGCCACCGCCACGCTGATCACCGCCGCCGCTTTGGCCCGCCACGAAAGCCGGGGCGGACATTTCCGAAGCGATTACCCTGCCGCCGATCCGGCGCTGGCGCAGCGCTCGCATTTCACCCTTGCGCGGGCGCTGGAAATCCGCGCCGCTGCCGTTTCGGAGACCGCCGATGTTGCCTGACCTGATCCTCGAACCCCTCGTCCGTGCGGCTCTGGTCGAGGATCTGGCGCCGATGGGCGATGCCACCACAAGGGCGGTGATCCCGGCGCATCTGCGCTATACCGCGCGGCTGAACGCGCGCGAGGCGGGGGTGGTCTCGGGGATGCAGATCGCCGCGATGGCCTTTCGTCTGGTGGATGCGGGCCTGAAGGTGGAGACCCTGATTGCCGATGGTCAGCCCTGCGGCGCTGGCGATGTGCTGATGACCATCGAAGGTTCCGCCGCCTCGATCCTGATGGCGGAGCGGGTGGCGCTGAACTTTGCCGGGCGGCTGACCGGGATTGCCACATTGACGGCGGCCTTTGTCGCCGAGACGCGCGGCACCGCGACGCGGATTACCTGCACCCGCAAAACCACGCCGGGTCTGCGCGCGGTGGAAAAGATGGCGGTGCTGCACGGCGGCGGGTCGAACCACCGCTATGGCCTGTCGGATGCGATCCTGATCAAGGACAATCACATTGCCGCCGCAGGCGGAATTGCGGCGGTACTGGAGGCTGCCAAGGCCGCGCGCTCGCATATGATGCGGATCGAGATTGAGGTGGACCGGCTGGATCAGCTGGAAGAGGTGCTGGCGATTGGCGGCGCTGATGTTGTGCTGCTCGATAACATGGACACGCCGACGCTGATCCGGGCGGTGGCGCTGGCCAAGGGCCGGATTGTCACCGAAGCCTCGGGCAATATGAAACTCGGGCGGATCGCGGAAGTGGCGGCAACCGGGGTGGATTACATCTCATCGGGAGCGCTGACGCATTCGGCACAAACCCTGGATCTTGGCCTCGATTTCTGAGGCCAAGATATTGATCTGAAAATTACTTCTGATTTTCGGGTATTTTCAGTAATCTGAAAATCAACGCTTCAGGTGATCGGCAAAAGCCGCCACCACCGTGTCATAGACGGCACGTTTGAAGGGCACGATGCTGGCCAGCAGCTCATCGGCGCCAACCCAGCGCCAGGCCGCAAATTCGGGATGGTCGGTGGCGATGTTCACCTGCGCATCTGTCCCGGTGAAACGGTAGAGGAACCATTTCTGCCGCTGGCCCCGGTATTTGCCCTTCCAGACCTTGCCCAGCAACTCCGGCGGCAGATCATAGGTGACCCAGTCTTCGGTCTTGGCGACAAATTCCACCAGATTCTCGGTGACGCCGGTTTCTTCCCAAAGCTCGCGCAGCGCCGCGGCGCGGGGCTTTTCGCCCTCGTCAATCCCGCCCTGCGGCATCTGCCAGGCGGGGCTGCCAGTGCCGCCGTTGTCGATGCGCTGCCCGGCGAAAATCGCGCCTTCGGCGTTGATCAGCACCACCCCGACACAGGGGCGATAGGGCAAAGCAGCAAGCTCTTCGGGGGTCATTGTCGGTCTCCGGAGTGAAAAAGGGGGGCCATTGGCCCCCCGCAGTCTGATGTGGAACCTGCGATCACTCGCCGGTCTTTTCGCCTTCAATGGTCGAGAGACCTTTGAGAATGTCGATCGCATAGGCCAGCTGATAATCGTCCTGACGCAGCTTGGCGGCCTCTTCCGCGGCGGCAATCTCGGCGGCGGCCTGCGCCTTTTCATCCTCGGTCATCGAGTCATTGGTGATCGCGCCGCGCAGATCGGCCTCCGACCGGCTTGCCGGCGGGGTGGCGCTATCCTCGGTCTCGGTGTCCGGCGCTTTCGCCGGTTGCTGCACGGTGATGTCGGGCGCAATCCCAAGCGCCTGAATCGAGCGGCCCGAGGGCGTGTAATAGCGTGCCGTGGTCAGCCGCATCGCGCCATCGCCCTGGATCGGCATGATGGTCTGCACCGAGCCTTTGCCAAAGCTCTTGGTGCCCACCACCACCGCCCGGTGATGATCCTGCAGCGCGCCGGTGACAATCTCGGAGGCCGAGGCCGAACCGCCGTTGATCAGCACGACAATCGGCTTGCCCTTGGCCAGATCGCCCGCGGTGGCGTTGTAGCGCTCGCTGTCCTCGGGGTTCCGGCCGCGGGTCGAGACGATCTCGCCCTTGTCGAGGAAAGCATCCGAGACCTTGATCGCCTGCGTCAGCAGCCCGCCGGGGTTGTTGCGCAGATCGAGGACGACGCCGTTGATCTTGTCCAGCCCGCCCGCCTCATCGACGGCCTTTTTCAGGCTGTCTTCGAGGTTGGGATAGGTCTGGTCGTTGAAGGTGGTGATCCGCAGCACGGCGGTCTTGCCCTCAAGGCGACCCTTCACGGCGGTCAGTTTGATGGTGTCGCGGGTCAGCGTCACGTCAAACGGCTCGGTGGTGCCTTCGCGCACGACGGTGATGGTCAGCTCCGAGCCGACCGGCCCGCGCATCTTTTCGACCGCCTGATCCAGCGTCAGCCCCATCAGGCTTTCGCCGTCGACCTGGGTGATGAAATCACCGGATTCGATGCCCGCTTCCGCCGCCGGGGTGCCGTCCATCGGCGAGACGACCTTGATAAAGCCCTCTTCTTGCGTCACCTCGATGCCGAGGCCGCCAAAAGTACCGCGCGTCTGCACCCGCATGTCATCGTAATCATCGGGCGGCAGGTAGGAGGAATGCGGATCAAGCGAGGTCAGCATGCCGTTGATCGCGGCTTCGATCAGCTTTTTCTCATCCACCGGCTCGACGTAATCGGCGCGGATGCGCTCGAAAATATCGCCGAAGAGATCGAGTTGTTGATAGACCGAAGCCGGTTTGTCCGCCTCTTGCGCGATCAGCGGGGCGGCGATTTGCGTCGAGATCAGAACCCCGGCCACGGTACCGCCCAAAGCGGCCAATACGAATTTCTTCATCGGTTATCCCTGATTGTCCTTTGTCTCAGTGAACCATTCGGCCGGGTCCACCGGATCCTTGCCCACGCGCAGTTCCAAATAAAGCGTTTCCGTCCGTCCGGCGCTACCACCTTCTGCGGCGGCGGCGACAAATCCGGTGCCAAATTCCTCGGCACTGGGTTCCGCCCCGCCCATCAACCCCAAAGGTGCGCCCGCCGGGACCACATCTCCGGTATCACCATAGACAGTGCCGAGCCCCGCCAGAACCAGAAGATAGCCCTCTGCGGGCTCAACGATCATCACGTTTTCGTAGTCGAGCAAGGGCCCGCGGTAGCGGATGGTGGCGGGCCAGGGCGCGGTGACCAGCGCGGCGGGCGCCGTGGCGATCACCAGACCGGGGCGGCGAATGCCCGCCGCATCCGCCTCGCCCGCGCGGCGCAGAACGCTGCCCATGACCGGCAGGCGCAAGCTGCCCTTGGCCCCCTCGAAATCGGCCATCGGCGCGCCGATGTCGGTATCGAGCTCGGACAGATCGGTGGCAAAGCTGTCCAGCGTGTCAGCATGTTCCACGAGGGCGCGCAGCTCTTCCGGCTCTTCCAGATAGCGTTGCGGCAGATCGGTGCGGTCGGCCACGGCCTGGCTCAGCGCGGTGCGCGCCGCCTGCACCGAGGATAGCCCCGCCGAGAGCGTCTTGGCGGCATTTTGCTGCAATGCGCGCAGATCGGAAATTTCCTGCAGATCGGCGCGCATTTTCTGCGCCTCGGCCTGCAAGGCCGGGGTCACCGAGGAGAGCACCATCCCCGACCGCGCCGTCCCCAAGGCCCCCGACGGATGCAGGAGCAAGAGCGGCCCGTCGGATTGCTGGATCGTCGACATCACGGCGAGCAGGCGCCCCACCTCTTCGCGCTTGGCGTCGTAAACGCCGCTGATTTCCGTCTCGCGGATCGCGGCGCGGCGCAAACCGTCGCGCAGGGCGCCAAGGCCGGTTTCATAGGCGCGGATGGTTTCGGTCAGGGCGGTCACCCGGTCCTTGGCGCTTTTGGCGGAATCGAGCGCGTCAACCGAGGCGCGCAGATCCTCAGCGGCCCGCAGCGCAATCTCGGAAGCCTCCCCCGCCAGAACGGGAGAGGAGAGCAGACAGAGCGCCAGCGGCAGCGCCCGAAGCGGGGTCAGACTGCGGATCATGCGGGCTCGATCAGCGAGGTGCCGGTCATTTCCGGCGGCAGATCAAGGCCCATCAGCTGCAACAGCGTTGGGGCCAGATCGGCCAGACGGCCGGGCCGCAGTTTGACATGCGCTGGGCCGCCGATCAGCGCGACCGGCACCGGATTGGTGGTATGCGCGGTGTGCGGGCCGCCGGTTTCGGGGTCAATCATCGTTTCGCAATTGCCGTGATCGGCGGTGAGGATCATCGCCCCGCCCGCCTTTTCCAGCGCCACCAGCACGCGTGTCAGATCGCGGTCGATCTCTTCACAGGCCTTGATCCCGGCCTCGACCACGCCGGTATGGCCGACCATATCGGGGTTGGCATAGTTCACCACGATCAGGTCATAGCCATGCTCGATCGCCTTGATGAACTGCTCGGTCACCTCGGGCGCCGACATTTCCGGCTGCAGATCATAGGTCGCCACTTTCGGCGATTTCGGCATGAAACGGTCTTCGCCCACTTCCGGGGTTTCCTTGCCGCCGTTCAGGAAGAAGGTGACATGCGGATATTTCTCGGTCTCGGCCAGGCGGAACTGGGTCAGGCCCTTCTTGGCCACCCATTCGCCCAAGGTGTTGACCACATTGCTTTTCGGATAGGCGGTGCTCATGAATTCCGAATGCGCGGTGGAGTAATCCACCATGCCCAGCATTGCGGCCCAAGCGGGGCGGGTGCCGGTGGGAAAGCCGTCAAACCCCGGCGCACCCAGAGCCGAGAGGATCTCGCGCGCGCGGTCGGCACGGAAATTCAGGCAGAAGAAACCGTCGCCATCCTTTGCGCCGGTGTAGCCGTCGATGACGGTGGGGGCGATGAATTCATCGGTCTCGCCGCGGGCATAGCTTTGCGCGACAGCGGTGGCGGCATCTTCGGCGCGTTCGCCCTCGGCCTTGACCATCGCGTCATAGGCGCGGCTGACGCGGTCCCAGCGGGTGTCGCGGTCCATCGCCCAATAGCGGCCGATCACCGTGCCGATGCGCGCGCCCTGCGGCAGGCCCGCCACCACCTGCGCGATGAAATCACCGGCAGAGGAGGGGGCCACATCGCGGCCATCGGTGATCGCATGCAGCACCACCGGCACGCCCGCATCGGCAATCGCGCGGGCGGCGGCCAGCACATGCACGATATGGCCATGCACGCCGCCATCCGAGACCACGCCCATCAGATGCGCGGTGCCGCCCGAGGCCTTCAGGCTGGCGATAAAGCCGAGCATCGCCTCATTCTTGTAAAACGAGCCATCCTCGATCGCGAGGTCGATGGCGCCCAGATCCATCGCCACCACCCGGCCCGCGCCAATGTTCATATGGCCCACCTCGGAATTGCCCATCTGCCCGGTGGGCAGGCCGACATCGGGGCCATAGGTGATCAGCGTGGATTTCGGGCAGGTCGCCCAGATCTTGTCGATGGTGGGGGTATGGGCCAGCGCGGGGGCATTGCCGACGGTTTCGGCGCGTTCGCCCCAGCCATCCAGAATGCACAGAACCACGGGTTTCGGATGGGTCATCGGGGCCTCCACTGCTGCTTTGGCCCCTTTACTACGCGCCTGCGGGGCGCGCGGCAACCGCGCTAGACCCGGTGATAGGGGGTCCCCGCGAGAATTTGAGCGGCACGGTAGATCTGTTCGGCAAGCATCACCCGCACCATCATATGCGGCCAGACCATGCGGCCGAAACTGAGCGAGAAATCCGCCTTCGCCCGCAGGCCGGGGTCGATCCCGTCGGCGCCGCCGATGACAAAGGCCAGATCCTGCCGCCCGCCATCGCGCCAATCGGCGATCTTGTGGGCAAACTCCGGCGAGCTCATCAGACTGCCGCGCTCGTCCAATGTGCAGATCAGGGCACCGGCGGGGATGGCGCGTTCGAGTAGAACCGCTTCCGCCCCCATGCCGGCGTTCTTTTTATCCTCGACCTCAACGACAGCGGCGGGGCCAAGGCTATGCGCCCGCCCCGTTTTGCCGAACCGGTCAAGGTAATCGGAGATCAACGTCAGCTCGGGGCCGGCACGAAGCCGGCCGACCGCGCAGATCGTGACTTTCATCAGGCCTGGCCTGCGCCCGGCATCCACATTTTCTCGAGCTGGTAGAACTCGCGCACTTCCGGGCGGAAGACGTGGACGATGACATCGGCACTGTCGATCAGCACCCAGTCGCCTTGCTCTTTGCCTTCGATTTTGCAGGTCCGACCGTGATCTTGCTTCAGACGGTCCATCAGCTTTTCCGCGATGGCCCCCACCTGCCGCGAAGAACGGCCCGAGCAGATCACCATGTAATCGCCCATGGATGAACGACCGCGCAGATCGATGGTGACGATCTCCTCGGCTTTGTCATCTTCAAGCGACGCAAGGATGAGTTGCAAAAGCTCTTCACTGGTCACGTCATTTTCGGCGCCTTGAACTTTGTTGTTCATAGGTGCCGCCGATACAGCCTGTAGACCGGCTGCGGGTTGAGTTTGGGACAGGACATGGTCCTCCGGTGTTGCGCGCCGCCAAGGCCCCGGCGCGGGGCATGTGTCAAAGGTAACATCAGGGCGGCTAAATCTCAAGAAACCGCGGCCGGGCCAAGCGGAAAACGCGCCAATCCTTGCCAGAGGGGCGATTCAGGCGTATGAGACCGCTCATGATGCGCTTTTTCGACATACAGGATCACGCCAGACTGCCTCAGCGGTTCACCCGCGAGAACCGGTCGGTCCTCGCGCGACTTTGATTCTCTGTCCCCGCGACCCGTTTCGGGCCGCCGCAACAGACCAATTCTTCCATCAGCTATCTGTGAGAGAGAGCCATGACCGCTCAAGCTTCGGGTCCGAAGACCCTGTATGATAAAATCTGGGATGCCCATGTGGCGCATGAAGATGCCGACGGCACCTGCCTGCTCTACATCGACCGCCATCTGGTGCATGAAGTGACCAGCCCGCAGGCCTTTGAAGGGCTGCGGATGACCGGTCGCAAAGTGCGCGCCCCGGAGAAAACCATTGCGGTGCCGGATCACAACGTGCCGACCACGCTCGACCGCGCCAAGGGGATCGAGAACGAGGAAAGCCGCATCCAGGTGGAAGCGCTCGACAAGAACGCCAAGGATTTCGGCGTGCATTACTATCCGGTGTCGGATGTCCGTCAGGGCATCGTGCACATCGTCGGCCCGGAACAGGGCTGGACCCTGCCGGGCATGACCGTGGTCTGCGGTGACAGCCATACCGCGACGCATGGCGCCTTTGGCGCGCTGGCGCATGGCATCGGCACCTCGGAAGTGGAGCATGTTCTGGCGACGCAGACGCTGATCCAGAAGAAATCCAAGAACATGAAGGTGGAAATCACCGGCAAGCTGCGTCCGGGCGTCACCGCCAAGGACATCACCCTCTCGGTGATCGGCGAGACGGGCACCGCGGGCGGCACCGGCTATGTCATCGAATATTGCGGCGAAGCGATCCGCGATCTGTCGATGGAAGGCCGGATGACCGTTTGCAACATGGCGATCGAAGGCGGCGCCCGCGCCGGTCTGATCGCGCCGGATGAGAAAACCTATGCCTATTGCATGGGCCGTCCGCATGCGCCGAAGGGCGCACAATGGGAAGCCGCCGTCAGCTATTGGAAAACGCTCTTCACCGACGAAGGCGCGCATTTCGACAAGGTGATCACCCTGAAGGGCGAAGACATCGCGCCGGTCGTGACCTGGGGCACCTCGCCCGAGGACGTGCTGCCGATCACCGCGACCGTGCCCGCGCCGGAAGATTTCACCGGTGGCAAGGTTGAGGCCGCCAAACGCGCGCTGGAATACATGGGTCTGGTGCCGGGTCAGAAACTGACCGACATCAAGATCGACACCGTCTTCATCGGCTCCTGCACCAATGGCCGGATCGAAGATCTGCGCGCCGCAGCCGAAGTGCTGAAAGGTAAAAAGATCAAGGACGGCATGCGGGCGATGGTGGTGCCGGGCTCCGGCCTCGTGCGCGCACAGGCCGAAGAAGAGGGTCTGGCGCAGATCTTCATCGATGCGGGGTTCGAATGGCGTCTGGCGGGCTGCTCGATGTGTCTGGCGATGAACCCCGATCAGCTGCAACCGGGCGAGCGCTGTGCCGCGACCTCGAACCGCAACTTTGAAGGGCGTCAGGGCCGCGGCGGTCGCACGCATCTGCTCAGCCCCGCGATGGCAGCTGCTGCTGCGGTCACCGGTCATCTGACCGACATCCGTGAATTCGCATAAGGAGCGCCTGTGATGGATAAATTCACCAAACTCACCGGCATTGCCGCGCCGATGCCGCTGCTGAACATCGACACCGACATGATCATCCCGAAGAACTTCCTCAAGACCATCAAACGGTCGGGGCTGGGTGTGAATCTGTTCGACGAGATGCGCTATAACCTCGATGGCAGCGAGATCGAAAGCTTCGTGCTGAACCAGCCGGCCTATCGCAAGGCCGAGATCATCGTGGCGGGCGACAACTTCGGCTGCGGCTCGTCGCGCGAACATGCCCCCTGGGCGCTGCTCGACTTTGGCATCCGCTGCGTGATCTCGACCTCTTTCGCCGACATCTTCTTCAACAACTGCTTCAAGAACGGCATCCTGCCGATCGTGATGCCGAAGGATGTGGTGGATGCGCTGATGAAGGACGCGGAAAACGGCGCCAATGCCCGTCTGACCGTCGATCTGGAAGAGCAGACTGTCACCGCGCCGGATGGCACCGCCTATCCGTTTGAGGTGGATGCGTTCAAAAAGCACTGCCTGCTGAACGGTCTCGACGACATCGGCCTGACGCTGGAAAAGGCCGCCTCGATCGACGCCTATGAGGCGAAACTGGCGCAGTCGCAGCCCTGGGCCTGAGCGCCTATGGGCTGAAAAGCCCCTGAACACAACATCTTGCGCCGCCCTCGGGATCCCCCGGGGGCGGCCTTTTTTTGGCGCCACTTTTGATGCAATCCCGCACCAGTTTTGCCCCGGTTCTGCCCGAAAGTCTTGGTTAACCCTATCTAAAGATTGCCAAGGGGCACCGATATGGGCAGAATTTTGTCAAGAATGAGGCATTCCGCCGCAATTGGCGGACGTATCGGCACAAGGGATTCGGCAATGTACCGAACCCGGCCAGGGCAGAGGTTGGACGCAGTGGTTGCACGGCTGACAGGGGCGCTTATCCGCGCTTTCTTGGTGATATTGGTCATCGCCACCCCGGCGCTGATGTTGCCGGGGACGGGGCATGACACGACGCAAATCGTGGCACTGGTCGCGCTGTTTGCCGGGGTGCTGACCTTTGTCGAATATGCTTCGATCTATCCCGGCCTGATCGAATTCCGCGATGCGCCGCCCTTCAACCGTCTGCGGCTGATCTCGCTGTTCCTGACATTGTTCAGCCTTTCGGCGCTGGTGGCGGGGCAATATCAAAGCTCGCCGCTGATCCAGTTTGTGCAGGCCATCGGCGGCGCGGTGGCGCAGAGCATTGATTTCCCCTATTCGCCGGTACGCCTTCTGGTGCTGGTCCTGCCCGAGGGGCAGAGCGCCGCGCAGGTGACCCTGCTGCGCTCGGCCGCCGGGGTGGCCTATATCATCTCGCTGATCACGCTGGGATATTTCGTCATCGTGCTGCGGATGATGGGCTGGCCGCATCCGCGCGGCGGCTTCAACGTCTGGGTCAATCTGCCGACCTTTGACCCGACGGCGGGCGGCGATGTGGTGGCGCGGCTGCGGCGGGATGCGCGGGTGAACATTGCTTTGGGCTTTGTTTTGCCGTTCCTTATTCCGGCGGCGCTCAAACTGACGGCGCATGATTTCGCGCCGGTCTCGCTCGAGTCGGCGCAGTCTATGATCTGGATGGTGACCGCATGGGCATTTCTTCCGGCCAGTCTTTTCATGCGCGGCATCGCCATGGGGCGGGTGGCGGCGATGATCGCGCACAAACGCCAGCTTTCCATGCCGCGCAGCGCAACGGCCTTTGCCTGATCGGCCTGTGCGCCGTGCTGCTCAGCGCGGCGCCGCTGGCCGCGCAGGATATCCGCATCGCCAGTTTCCACGCGGATCTGACCCGCGACGGGCCGGGCCTTTTGCTGCGCGATCTGACCTCGGGCAAGGATGCCCAACTGGCCGCCGTGCGCGCGGTGATCGCCGCCACGCAACCCGATGTGCTGGTGCTGACCGGCATGGATTGGGACTACGACGCCCATGCTCTGTCCGCGCTGAACCAGGGCCTCGCCGCCCCCTTTCCGTTTCAGTTCACCGCCCGCCCCAACAGCGGCTGGGCGACCGATCTTGACCTTGATGGCGACGGGCGGCGGGGCGGGGCGGGCGACGCGCAGGGTTTTGGCCGCTTTGCCGGGCAGGGAGGTGTCGCCGTCCTCTCACGCCTGCCGATCCTGGAGGACGGGTTTCGGGATTTCTCCGGCTTTCTCTGGCGCGACCTGCCCGGATCGCTGATCGGTGGCGCGGCGCTCTCGCCCGGGGCGCAGGCGGTGCAGCGCCTCTCCTCCACCGTGCATTGGGACCTGCCGGTGCAGATGCCGAATGGCGCGCCGCTGCATCTTTGGATCTTTGCCGCCACCCCGCCGGTGTTTGACGGGCCCGAGGACCGCAATGGCCGCCGCAACCATGATGAAGCCGCCTTTTGGCTGCGCTATCTGGAGGGGGCTTTGCCCGATAAACCGGCGGATGCCCCTTTCGTGCTGCTGGGCGATGCCAACCTCGACCCGCTGGATGGCGATGGCCGCCCGGAGGCCCTGCGCGCTCTTTTGGCACATCCTGCGCTGCAAGATCCCGCACCGCGCAGCGCGGGCGGGGTGGCCGCGGCCGGGCAGGGCGGGGATAATGCGACCCATCGGGGCGACCCGGCGTTGGATACCGCCGATTGGCCGGATGCGCCCGGCCCCGGCAACCTGCGGGTTGACTATGTTCTGCCCGCCGCCACGCTGACAGTGACGGGCGCGGGGGTCTATTGGCCCGCCCCGGAGACGCCGGGTGCCGCCGAGGCCGCCGCCGCCGCGCGCCATCACCTCGTCTGGGCAGATATTTCGCTGCAATAGCCTTGTTTCACGGCCCGGTTCTTGACCCTGCGTCCCCCATTGGATAGGCCGCTTGCAACCCGTTTTCGAACGCTTTTCCATCGGAGGAACCCCATGGCTAACCCATCCATCCTGATCCTGGCCGGCGACGGCATCGGCCCCGAAGTCATGGGCGAAGTGAAGAAAATCATCACCTGGTACGGCGACAAGCGCGGTCTGGCCTTTGACGTCTCCGAAGACCTCGTGGGCGGCTGCGCCTATGACGCGCATGGCACGCCGCTGCATGACGACACGATGGCCAAGGCACAGGAAGTGGATGCGGTTCTGCTCGGCGCCGTGGGCGGCCCGAAATACGACGTGCTGGACTTCTCGGTAAAGCCCGAGCGCGGCCTCCTGCGCCTGCGCAAGGAGATGGACCTCTTCTCGAACCTGCGTCCGGCGCAGTGCTTTGACGCTTTGGCCGATTTCTCCTCGCTGAAGAAAGACATCGTTGCCGGTCTCGACATCATGATCGTGCGCGAGCTGACCTCGGGCGTCTATTTCGGCGAACCGCGCGGGATTTTCCCGGACAATGAAGGCGGCCGCGTCGGCATCAACACCCAGCGCTACACCACCAACGAGATCCGCCGCGTCGCCCGCTCGGCCTTCGAGCTGGCCAAGCGCCGCGGCAACAAGGTCTGCTCGATGGAGAAGGCCAATGTGATGGAATCGGGCATCCTGTGGCGCGAAGAAGTGCAATGGGTGCATGACAACGAATACCCCGAGGTCGAGCTCAGCCATATGTATGCCGACAACGGCGCGATGCAGCTGGTGCGCAACCCCAAGCAATTCGACGTCATCGTCACCGACAACCTGTTCGGCGACCTTTTGTCGGATGCCGCCGCGATGCTGACCGGCTCGCTCGGGATGCTGCCCTCGGCCTCGCTCGGCTCGCCGATGGCCAATGGCCGCCCGAAAGCGCTCTATGAGCCCGTACACGGCTCGGCCCCCGACATCACCGGTCAGGGCAAGGCCAACCCGATCGCCTGCATCCTGTCCTTCGCGATGGCGCTGCGTTACAGCTTTGATCAGGGCGATGAGGCCACGCGCCTTGAAAAGGCGGTGGAAAAAGTTCTGGCCGATGGCGTGCGGACGGCCGATCTGATGGGCCCGGAGGGCGGTACCCCGGTCTCGACCAGCCAGATGGGCGATGCGATCATCGCGGCCCTCGACGCCAGCCTCTGAGCCAAGTCTCGGAGAGTGGTCTCCGGGCGCAACCGCGCAGGCGGGCCAAAACGACACAGAACGGCGCGGATTTCCGCGCCGTTTTTTCATGGCGGGAAACCGGACTTGCCAATCCGCCCCCGAGACCGACAATGTGAGCGCAAACGGGAGCGAATTTCATGAGCGGGAACAAGAGTAATGCGAAGGGCGCGCTGCTCGCGCTGATCGCGATGGGCATTTACGCGACGCATGATGTGGTGATCAAAACCCTGGGCACCCATATGACCGCTTTTCAGATCGTGTTCTTTGCGGCCCTGCTCAGTTTTCCCGTGGTTTCCGTGATTCTGCTGAATGAGAAGCGCGAGGGCAATCTGCGGCCCAGGCATCCCTGGTGGATGGTGGCGCGGACGGTCTGCACCGTGGTCACCGGCGTCTCGGCGTTCTACGCCTTTTCCAAACTGCCGCTGGCGCAGGTCTATGCGATTCTCTTCGCGGCGCCTTTGCTGATCACCATCCTCTCGATCCCGATCCTCGGCGAAAGCGTCGGCCTGCACCGCTGGGGCGCGGTGATTCTGGGGCTGATCGGCGTGTTGATCGTGCTGCGGCCCGGACAGGCTGATCTCGAGGTGGGCCATGCCGCCGCGCTGATCTCGGCCATTTGCGGTGCCACCGCCTCTGTCATCGTGCGCAAGATCGGGGCCGAAGAGCGCTCGGTCGTGCTTCTGCTCTACCCTATGGTGGCCAACTTCCTGTTCATGGGTGCGGCGCTGCCCTTCGTCTATGTGCCGATGGCGCTCTCGGATCTGGGGCTTTTGGCGGTGATCGCGGTCTTTGGCCTCACCGCCTCGTTCCTCATCATCATGGCCTATCGTGCGGGCGAAGCGGCAGTGGTGGCACCGATGCAATATTCGCAGATCATCTGGGCCACGATTTATGGCTGGTTCCTGTTTGGCGAAAAACTGGATCTGGCCACGATCATTGGCGCGGGCACCATCATCGCCTCGGGCATGTATATCGTGTTTCGGGAAAGCCGGGGGTCGGTCTCCGAGAATCAGCCGGTGCTCTCCACCCGTGGCCGAAACGAGACGGTCACCTCGCCGCGCTCGAGCATTTTGCAGCGCCTGTTGCCGCCGGTGGGGCGGGGCGCAAAATAACTCTCACGCTCCTCTTGCAAATGCTGCGGGGACATTGTAACCCCCGCAGCACGGTCGGAGCGTAGCGCAGCCTGGTAGCGCACCTGCTTCGGGAGCAGGGGGTCGGAGGTTCGAATCCTCTCGCTCCGACCAAATATCCCCCTGTCGCGGGTCAATGATGTCAGCCGGTTGGCGCAAGATTGACCCGCGGGGATTTCCCGAAAATCATCCGCAGTTCACGTGGTTCCTGCCCTGTTTGCGCCGTGCCCTTTGCCGCGCATGCGCCGCGGCTCAGCGCGTTTCGGCCAGCCGGACCATCAGCGTCAGCGCATTGTTCAGCGGCACCGGAATGCCATAGGCCGCAGCCAAGCGGACGATCTCACCATTCAGATAGTCGATTTCGGTGGTCTTGCCGCGCTGCATATCCTGCGCCGTCGACGAGATCTGCCCCGGCATGGTCCGCGCGATGGTCATGGCCTGTGCCAGAAGATCCGCGGGCAGAGGGACACCCGCCGCCGAGGCCACGGCGGCGCATTCCGCCACGATCCCGCGCATCAGCTCTTCGGCGCCCGGCATGGCGATGATCGGGCCATAGGGCTGCCCGGTCAGGGCCGACACCGCATTCAGCGTGCAATTGATCACCAGTTTCGACCAGAGCGCGGAGTCGGCGGTGGCCGAGACTTCGGTGGGGATGCCTGCCGCACAAAGGCGCGCGGCAACCGTGGCACTTGCGGCATGTTCGCCCAGGATCAGCTCGCCGCGCCCCCGATGCGTGACATGCGCCGCCCCGGACATTTGCGCCGCCACATAGACCACGGCGGGGATCACCGGACGCCCGAGGACCGCCGCCAGACGCCCGGCATTGCTGACGCCGTTTTGCAGGCTGAGCACGGTGGCCCCTTCGGCCAGAAACGGCGCGATGGCGGCCCCTGCGGCTTCGGTATCCGGGGATTTGACGCAAAAGAGCACAATGTCTGCCCCGGCAACGGCGTCGGGCTCGGTGCTGGCCTCGACCGCCACCCGGGTCATCGTGCCGGCCTTTTCAAGCAAAAGCCCGTCGGCGCGGACCGCCTCTGCCAGCGCGGGCCGCCCGATGAGGCAGACGGCCTCGCCCGCCAGCGCGAGCATCGCGCCATAGTAGCATCCAACGGCGCCAGCGCCCATGATGGCAATCTTTTGCGGGTTCATCGCGGCCTCCGGTAGCATGTCGCCGCCGACTAAAAGCCGCGCCCGGTCCGATATCAACCCCAAACCGGGTCCCGCAGGGTGTCAGCGCCCGGCGGGCCGCCCTGCGGGGCCCCGGAGAGAGGCGCTGACGGCCGCGATGTCTCCATCCGCCCGGCTGTGATCACGCTGGTCAGCCGGGCAATGCCGCAGGCCGGAATCCGGTGTTCAGCCGAGCGCCTGTGAGGCCAGCGCAAAGGCCGTCATCCCCTCCGGGACCGGCGCTGCGCTGCGGTGCATCACCGTGCCGTCGCCCACCGGCATCAGGCCCCGCGCGGTGAGCATCGGCACCAATCCCTGCGCGGGATCGGTGTCGACACGCAGGAACATGCCGTCACAATCCGCAACCACCTGGGCCAGCAGTGCCTGCGCCGTGTCCAGATCTGCCGCCGCCAGGGGGCCGAGCACCAGACCACGTCCAAAAGGCACTAGACATGCAAAGCCCTTGTCAGCAATCCACATTTTGCCCCGCGCCGCCAGAGCCTGCAGCAGCGGCGCGCGCCCCGCGCCGGTGGCTTTGCGGTCCATGTCGAGGAGGGCGGCCATATCGGCCTCACCCGCGCGGCGAATGCCCGCACCCGCCAACAGCTCTGTCCCGGCCCGGGCAATGCCCTGATATTGCGAGACTGTCGTGGCGGTCTCAAACCCCAGTTTGCGGTAGAGGGGAAACCCGTCTTCGGTGGCGGTCAACGACATGGGCAGATCGCCGCCAAGCGCGATCAGCGCGGTCATGATCCGCCGCCCGAGACCGCGGCTGCGCATCTTCTCCGAGACGATGATCAGGCTCAGCCGGGCGCGCCCGTCAAAGATGCTGCACATGCCGGTGCCGACGACCTCGCCCGCGCAAAGGGCGACGATGCCCTGAGAGATGCCGAGGAAATTCGCCCAGTCCTCGCGCCGGTGTGGCCAGCCTGCGGCCTGCGACAGGGCAAGGGCACCGTCCAGATGCGCGGGGGTCATCGGCACCAGCGTGACGTCGGCATCTCCGGCGGGACTGGTGAAAATGGTGTTCTGGGTCATGGGCTTCCTCGGGGGGGTGGGATGTAACGTGTCAGGTCCAGTTTGGCCGCTGTGGCGAAACAGATGGCACCGGATCGGCAGGTTTCGCGGCATAATCGGCTGTCGGCAACCGGAAATACACAGGATCCGGCTTGCGGCGGGCGGGGCCAGAGCGGCAGGGGCGCGTCAGCCCGCCACCTTTTCCACCAGCGCCATGATCAGGGCGCGGGCGGCCGACAGCTCGGCAAGGGTCAGATACTCCTCGGGTTTATGGGCGCGCCCGATGTCGCCGGGACCGCAGATCACCGTGGGAATGCCCGCTTGCTGGAACAAACCCGCCTCGGTGCCATAGCTGACCGCTGGCAGCGGCGCCTGCCCGCTGATCCCGGCCATCAACCGCGCCAACGGATCGTCTTCCGACATCGCAAGGGGCGGGTAGGAGGACAGGATCTCGACGGTTATATCATCGCCCGTGGCGGCGGCGGCGGAGCGGACCGGCGCCAGCAGGCAGGCCGGATCAACCCCCGCGATGGCGCGGGCCTCGATGTCCATAAAGGCGTGGTCGGGGATGATGTTGATCGCGGCGCCGCCCCGGATCACCCCGATTTGCAGGCTGGACCAAGGTGGGGCGAACATCGCATCCTGCGCGCCCGATTGCAGATCCTGTGCCGCGGTCACGGCGGCGGCAATGACCGGCGCCAGCATATGCACCGCATTGCGCCCCAGATCGGGGCGGGAACTGTGGCCCGGGATGCCGCGCGCGGTGACCCGCAGGGCCATCTTGCCCTTGTGGCGCAGCACCGGCACCAGATTGCTCGGCTCGCCGACGATGCAGCCCAGCGGCGGGGCGCACAGATCGGGGAGGCGCGCAATCATATGCGGCGCGCCCCGGCCCCCGGCCTCTTCGTCATAGGAGAGCGCGAAATGGATGGGCACCCTGAGCGGCCGCGCGACCAGATCGGGCACCACCGACAGCATCGCGGCCACAAAGCCCTTCATGTCGCAGGCGCCGCGACCGATCAGCCGCTCCCCCGACTGCCGCAACACGAACGGGTCCGCCTGCCAGTCCGGTTCGGTCGCGGGCACCACATCGAGATGCCCCGACAAGACATAGCCCGGCACATTCGCCGGTCCGATGGTGGCAAAGATATTGGCGCGGTCGCCTTCGGGTCCGGGGATCCGGGTGGCGGTGATGCCATGGGCGGCGAAATGCGCCTCGACATAGTCGACGATGGCGTGATTGGGGGTGCCCACGACCGAGGGAAACCCGACGAGGTCGGCCAAAATCTTGGTGTGCATGCTGTCCTCATCGCGGGCTGACGGCGCGGTTTTGCGCCTGATCTGTGGTAGCGCGGGCCCGGCGGCACAGCCTGCCGTTCTGGCGGGTAAAAACGCAATATGCTGCGCAATACCGCGCCACGGCAGCAAGCTGTTCCGGCGGAACCGCGCGATAAAGGCATCTGATCGCCGACGGAGGTATCATGCCAACATTCCCTTTCACCCCGCCCGTTCCGGCGCCCTTCGGGGTGGTCGGCAGATGAAACAGAAATCCTATTGGCATGACACGGCGCGGGCCTTTGACGGCGCGCAGACCGGGGATGTGGCCGGGCATTACGATGTCGCGGTGATCGGTGCCGGGTTCACCGGGCTGTCGGCGGCGCTGCGTCTGGCGCGGGCCGGTCGCAAGGTGGCCGTGCTTGAGGCGCAGCATGTCGGCTTTGGTGCCTCGGGGCGCAATGGCGGCCATCTGAACAGCGGCATGGCCGAGAGTTTCGGCCATGCCGCCGCGCATCTCGGGGCCGACCGTGCGCGGCGGCTTTGGGCGGCCTATGACGCCTCGATTGATCTGATCGAAGCGGTGGTCGCGGAAGAGGGCATCGATTGCGCCTTCCGCCGCTCTGGCAAGCTGAAACTGGTGTCGAAACCCTCGCAGATCCCGCGGATGCAGGCGATGGCGCGGGAGATCCGCGGCGCGGTTGATGACAGTGTCCGCTGGCTTGACCGCGATGCGCTGGGCGCCGAGATCGGCTCGGACAGGTTTCACGGCGCGATCCTCTATCCGAAATCGGCGATGATGCACATGGGCGACTATGTCAACGGGCTTGCGCGCGCTGCCTGCCGTCATGGCGCCGTGATCTGGGAGCACACGCCGGTGACCGCCCGTCGGTCCGAGGGGGCGGCCACCCGGCTGATCACCCCGCAAGGCGCGCTGAGCGCCGATCAGGTCATTCTCGCCACCGATGCCTATACGGATGCGGCCTTCCCCTATTTCCGGCGGCGCATCGTGCCGATTGCCTCGTTCATCATTGGCACGCGGCCGCTGAGCGATGCCGAGGCGCAGGCCATCCTGCCCGGCAACCGCACCTATGTGAACTCTCTGAATATCGCCAATTATTTTCGTCTGTCGCCCGACAATCGGGTGCTGTTTGGCGGGCGGGCGCGCTTCTCGGCCCGCTCCGATCAGCGGACGAATGAAAGCTCGGGGCACCTGCTGGCGCGGCAGATGGTTCAGATGCTGCCGCAGATGGCCGGGATCCCCATCGATTATTGCTGGGGCGGGCTGGTGGGCTGCACGCAGGACCGCCTGCCCCGCGCGGGCCGGGCAGATGGGGTGATTTATGGCGCGGGATACTCGGGTCATGGCGCGCAGATGTCCACGCTGATCGGGGCGGCCCTGGCCGATATTGCGATGGGTGTCGAAGGCAGCAACCCGCTGGACGCAATGGCCTGGAAGGCCGTGCCGCTGCACACTGGCAAGCCCTGGTTCATGCCGGTTGTCGGCGCCTACTACCGGGTGAAGGATGCGTTGCCCTGAGGGGGGGGGCGCTGACCGCCGCCGCCGGTGGTTCAGGGCGCAGATGCCCCGGCAAAGAAACCGGCCACGCGCATTCGCCCGTGGCGGAAATGTCGGGCTGATGCGGATTGCGGCGCGGATCGCGGCTTGACGCTGCAAATCGCTGTCGGTCAAGTGATAGGAAACCCGCAGGGCCGCGCTGGCGCGCGTTTTGCGACACAGACGGACAAAGGATCAGCTCATGGGTGACGCAACCTCGGATATCCGGTCGGACGATGCCCGGCGGCTGGCGGCATTCGACGTGTCGCTGCGCGCGCTTGCGGGCACCGACGCGGATCAGCGAGCGCTGCATGAGCTGGCCGTGGGCGTGGGCTGGCCGCACCGTCGCCGGGATATCGCTTTGCTGACCGATCTGGGGCAGGGCTATCTGGCCGTGGATGATATCGAGCGCCCGCTGAGTTCAGGGATGTTGTTCCCGGTCACCCCGGATCTGGCCACGATTGGCATGATGATCACCGCGCCGCGGCTGCAGGCCATTGGTGCGGGCCGCTGGATGCTGCGCCGCCTGATGGCCGACAGCGGTGCCAAGGCGTTTTTGCTGAACTCGACCCGGCGCGGGCACCGCCTGTACGAAAGCGAGGGGTTCCGCACCATCCGCACCGTGCAGCAGCATCAGGGCATCGCGCGTCCGATCTATCTGCCCGAGGCATCGGCGCTGTTCGACAGCCGCGATATGACCAACGATGACCACGCGGGGGTGCGCGCGCTGGATGCGCAGGCCTTTGGCGCCGCGCGGACCGCTTTGCTGAACCATCTGCTGCCCGACTGCACCGGCCGCGTGATCCTCGAGGGCGACCGCATCACCGGCTATGCGCTGATCCGCAGCTTTGGCCGGGGCAGGTTGATCGGCCCGGTCATCGCCGGGTCGGCGGAGGCGGCGATGGCGCTGATTGCGCCGATGATCGCAGCGCATCCGGGCGCCTTTCTGCGGTTGGACACGCCTGAGGAAAATGGCCCGCTCAGCAGCTTTCTCTCGGCCTGCGGGCTGGGGCTTTTCGATTGGGTCATCGAAATGCACCGTGGCCCGGTACCCGCCCGCGCGGGCATCGGCAGCGGCGCGACCGCGATTTACGGGCTGGCGGCGCAGCCCCTCGGCTGAGCACGCAGCCCCGATAATTCCCCTACGTCACTCTGCCCCCGCTCTTGCCCGAGCTGAAGCGCCCCGCACCCGTTGCGGCGGCGCTTTTTTCTGGCCCCGGGAGAGAGAACCGGGCATGGGCGGATCAGCAGATGATGCCCGATGAATTGGCTGCGATCGGGTGAACTACGGCAGTTTCCACTGCGAAAGCCCCCCGTTTGCGTGAAATCATCTGCGATCCTGCGACTAGTCTGGCTTCAGGGCGCCGGTTCCGAAGCATGTCGGACCGCGCAGCCCCAGCCATTGCCGGCCTATCCCACGCCAGGAGACACAGATGACCGCCCTTGCCCCGCAACGGACCGAGACCCCGAAACCGTTTTCCGCCTTTCGCTATATGAGCTTTGATGTCGTCGGCACGCTGATCGATTTTGAAACCGCCATTGCCGAAGGTCTGCAGGCCCCCGCCGCCGAGGCCGGTGTCACGCTGGACATGGAGCAGGTCTATGCGGCCTATCTCGGTGCCCGCTCGCGTCCCGATGCGCCGCGCTGCCCGGATGATCTGGCCTATTGCTATGGCGCCATTGCGGCATCGCTGGGCCTGCCCGACACCCCCGCCTACCGCGCCGCGATGGTCGAGGCGGTGGCCGAATCACGCCCGTTTCCCGACAGCGTCGAGGCGCTCGGCCGTCTGCGCGAGCATTTCAAACTGATCGCGATGACCAATGCCCGGCGCTGGGGGTTTGAGCGCTATGAGCAAAAGCTGGGCAACCCGTTCTGGGCCGGGTTCACCAGCGATGATACCGGCGCGGAAAAGCCGAACCCGGCGTTTTTCCACGCGGTGTTTGACCATGTGGCCCGGGATGGCGGCAGCAAGGACGACATTTTGCACACCGCCCAAAGCCAGTACCACGACATGGCCGTCTCCCGCAGCCTTGGGATGACCAATTGCTGGATCGAACGCCGGCACGCCGAGAACGGCTGGGGCGGTACGCCCGCACCGCAGGCTTTCACAGTGCCGGATTACCACTTTCACAGCATGCGCGCGCTGGCGGATGCGGTGGATGCTGCTGCGCGCTGAGGCGCGCGGCAGCCGACGAAGACGGAAGCAACGGAATGAATGATAGCCGCATCAAAGCGGCACGATCCATCCATAGTGGCCAAACCTCGACAGGCCATATCTCAACAGGGAAGCATGAAATGTCAGATCAGAATGTGACCAACTGGACCCGGCACGACGATGCAGCGGTCGAAAACGCGATCCGCCGCGGCGCATCCCGGCGCGATCTTTTGCGGATGCTGATGGCATCGGGTGTCGCCGTCATGGCGGGCGGCACGCTGTTGGGCCGCGCGCAGGCACAGACCGCGGCCACGCCGAAAAAGGGCGGCCATCTGGTGACTGCGCTGTGGCACGGCTCAACCGCCGACACGCTGGACCCGGCCAAGGCCGCGAGCGCGCCGGATTACATCCGCTGTGCATCAAGCTATAACCGTCTGACGTTCCTTGATGAAAACAGCGAAATCCAGATGGAACTGGCCGAGCGCATCGACACTGATGATGCGCAAACCTGGACCGTACACCTGAAGCCGGGCATCACCTTCCATGATGGGAGCACGCTGACCTCGGCCGATGTCGTGTTCTCGCTGGCGCGGCATCTGGACGAGGCGACGGGGTCCAAGGTCAATTCGATCGCCAAGCAGATGTCGGAAATCACCGCCATTGATCCGCTGACCCTGCGCATCGTGCTGAGCAGCCCCAACGCGGATCTGACCACGATTCTGGCGCTGAACCACTTCATGATCGTCAAGGACGGCACCACCGATTTCAACAAGGGCATCGGCACCGGCCCGTTCATCGTTGAAACCTTCGAGCCGGGCGTGCGCTCGGTGCACCAGCGCAACCCGAATTACTTCAAGCCGGGGCTGCCGCATCTGGACAGCCATGAGCTGTTCGCCATTCCCGATGATGCCTCGCGCGTCAATGCGCTGGTTTCGGATCAGATCCAGATTGCCGGGTCGATCAATCCGCGCGCCGTCCGCCAGCTGGAAGCGAGTGGCAAGGCGCGTGGCGTTGCGGAAAACCTCGGCAATTACACCAATATGAACATGCGTCTGGATATGGACCCCGGCCAGAAGGCAGGCTTTGCCGAGGGGATGAAATATCTGATGGACCGCGAGACCATCCTGCAATCGGCCCTGCGCGGTATGGGCGAGATCGGGAATGACCAGCCCGTTCCCCCGATCAACCGCTATCACAACCCCAATGTGCTGCCGCGCGCCTATGATCCGGACCGGGCGAAAAGCCTGTTTGAAAAGGCCGGAGTGCTCGGCCAGAAAATTCCGGTGATCGCGTCGGATGCGGCGCTGTCCTCGGTGGATATGGCCACGATCATTCAGGCCTCGGGCCGTGGCATCGGGCTGGATCTCGATGTGCAGCGGATGCCGGCGGATGGCTACTGGTCGAACTACTGGCTGAAATCACCGATCCATTTCGGCAATATCAACCCGCGCCCAACGCCCGATATCCTGTTCTCGCTGCTGTATAAATCCGATGCGGCCTGGAATGAGAGCCAGTATAAATCCGAGAAGTTCGACAGCATGCTGATCGAGGCGCGCGGCATGCTCGATGAGGAGAAGCGGACCGAGATCTATTGGGAGATGCAAGAGATGGTCGCCAATGAGGCCGGCACCGCCATCCCCTGTTTCATCGCCGATATCGCCGGGCTGTCAAACCGGGTGAAGGGCTGGAAACCCAACCCGCTGGGCGGCATGATGGGCTATGTTTTCCCGGAATACTGCTGGCTCGAAGACGCGTGATCCGATGGGGATGGCGCCCCCGCGCGCCATCCCGACCTTGCCCGCAAGCCCCCTTCGGAGAACGCCGCCCATGATCCGTTTTCTCACCCCCACGATCCTTGTCGGGCGCCGTCTGGCGCTGACCTTGCTGACGTTGCTGATCGTGTCTTTCATCGTGTTTTTCGCGACTGCCCTGCTGCCCGGCGACGTGGCCGAGATCTTACTGGGGCAGGCCTCGACCCCCGAAGCCGCCGCCGGTCTGCGGCAGGCGATGGGCGTCGACCAACCCGCGGCGCAACGCTTTGTGATCTGGCTGACAGGGCTGCTGCGGGGCGATCTTGGCACATCCTATGTGACCGGAATGCCGGTGGCAGAGATGATCGGTGACCGGCTGAACAACTCCTTGCGGCTGGCTGGGCTCACGGCTCTGGTGGCGGTGCCCGTCTCGCTGTTTCTGGGGATCACGGCGGCGATGTGGCGCGGGTCGGCCTATGACCGGATCGTGTCGGCGGTGACGATTTCGCTGATTTCGGTGCCGGAATTCATGGTCGCCACGGTGGCGGTGCTGGTGTTTGCGGTCTGGCTGCAATGGCTGCCCGCGCTGAGCTATGGCGGTTTGCGCGCCGACAGCCTGTGGCAGATGCTGCAGTTCTACGCGATGCCGGTGATGACGCTGGCCTTCGTGGTCTCGGCGCAGATGATCCGGATGACGCGCGCCGCTGTCATCGAAACCATCGACACCCCCTATGTCGAGATGGCGCTGCTGAAAGGCGCCTCGCGCCGCCGCATGGTGCTGCACCATGCCCTGCCAAATGCGCTCGGGCCCATCGCCAATGCGATGGCGCTGTCGCTGTCCTATCTCCTCGGCGGTGTCATCATCGTCGAGACGATTTTCAATTATCCCGGCGTTGCCAAGCTGATGCTTGATTCGGTCGCCACCCGCGATCTGCCGCTGATCCAGGCCTGCACGATCCTGTTCTGCGCAAGCTATCTCTTGCTGATCGCGCTGGCCGATATCGTGGCGATCCTGTCCAACCCGAGGCTGCGGAAATGACCATGACCCATGACACCAAAGACGCCGCAGCCCGGCCCGCGCCCGGCCCGCGCATCCATTTCAACTGGACGGGCCGGATTTCGCTGTGCGTCATCTTGTTCTGGGCCTGCATCGCCCTGTTCGGCGGTTGGCTGGCCACCTATCCCGTCGGCCAGATCATCGACATGGATTATTTCGGGCCGGTCAGCGCCAAGCTGTGGCTGGGATCCGATTATCTGGGCCGCGATATGTTTTCGCGGATTCTGGTGGGCGCGCGCTACACCGTTGGCATTTCGATGGCCGCGGTCACGCTGGCCTGTGTAGCCGGGGTTGTGCTGGGCATGATCGCGGCGGTGGTCGGCGGGGCCTTTGACATGGTGCTGTCGCGGCTGCTGGACGCGCTGAACGGCATCCCGTCCCTGCTGTTCGGCCTCGTGGTGGTGGCGGCCATCGGCTCGTCGCTGGAGGTGCTGATCGTGATGCTCGGGGTGGTCTATATGCCGGGTTCGTACCGTTTTGCCCGTGCCCTGGCGGTCAATGTCAACGCGATGGATTTCGTGACCGTGGCCCGCGCCCGGGGCGAGCGGACCCCCTATCTGATCGTGCAGGAAATCCTGCCCAGCATCACCGGCCCGGTTCTGGCCGATGTCGGCTTGCGCTTTGTCTACATCGTGCTGGTACTCTCGGGCCTGTCGTTCCTGGGGCTTGGCGTGCAGCCGCCCAACGCGGACTGGGGTGCCCTCGTGCGCGAAAACATCGCCGGTCTTTCGATGGGGGCACCGGCCGTATTGTTCCCGTCACTGGCCATCGCCTCGCTGACCATTTCGATGAACCTCTTCATCGACAACCTGCCCACCATCATCCGGGACCGCAGCGCATGATCGACAGTTTGACCCCCACCCCCGCAACCGCCCCGCTGATGGAAATCCGCGACCTCAAGATCGGGGCGGTCACCGATTCCGGCCGCAAGGTGCAGATCATCCGTGGCGTGTCCTTTGACGTGCATGAAGGTGAGGTCGTGGCCCTGATCGGCGAATCCGGCTCGGGCAAGACCACGATCGCGCTGTCGCTGTTGGGCCATACCCGAAAGGGCTGCACTTTCCTCAGCGGCTCCATCCGCATTGGCGGGCAAAACCTGGTGATCCTGTCCAATGCCGGGCGGGCGAAACTGCGCGGCACCCGCATGGCCTATGTGCCGCAGTCGGCCGCCGCCGCCTTCAACCCAAGCCGCCGCATTCTGGAGCAGGTGATCGAGATCACCCGCATCCACGGCGTGATGCCCAAACCGGAGGCCGAGGCCAAGGCCCGCGATCTGTTCCGCGCGCTGGCCTTGCCGGACCCCGACACCATCGGGGAGCGCTATCCGCATCAGGTCTCGGGCGGGCAGTTGCAGCGTCTGGCCGCGGCAATGGCGCTGATCGCCGATCCCTCGCTGGTGGTGTTTGACGAGCCGACCACCGCGCTTGACGTCACCACCCAGATCGAGGTGCTGCGCGCCTTCAAATCGGTGATGCGGCGGGGGGGCCTGGCGGGCGTTTATGTCAGCCATGATCTGGCTGTTGTGGCACAAGTGGCGGACCGCATCATCGTGCTGCGCGACGGCGAGATCCAGGAGCAGGGCACGACCCGCCAGATCCTTGAAAATCCGCAGCACCCCTACACCCGCGAACTGCTGGCGGCGTTCAAACCGGTGCACCGCGTTCCGGCCGCCGCCGCCGCACCTGAAAAGCGGCCGCGCTTCATCCTTGAGGCCAATAACATCTGCGCCGGATACGGACCGATCCATGATGGAGAGCCGCGGTTCAAGGTTCTGGACCGGGTCAGCTTCCGGTTGGAAAAGGGCCGCAATCTGGGCGTGATCGGGGAGTCAGGTTCGGGGAAATCAACGCTGGCGCGCGCGCTGGCGGGCATCCTGCCCGCCTATCGCGGTGAAACGCAGCTGGATGGCCAGCAACTGGACTCCGATCTGAAGAACCGCTCGCGCGAAGAGTTGCGGCGGATGCAGATGGTGTTTCAGCTGGCCGATACCGCGTTGAATCCAACGCGCTCGGTGGGCAATATTCTGGGCCGCCCGCTGACTTTCTACGACGGGATCCGCGGGGCTGAGTGCGAGCGGCGGGTGATTGAGCTGCTGGAGATGGTGCATCTGCCCGCCGCCATGCGCCACCGCCTGCCGGGCGAATTGTCGGGCGGCCAGAAGCAGCGGGTGAATTTCGCCCGCGCGCTGGCCGCCAAACCGCAGGTTATCCTCTGTGATGAGGTCACCTCGGCGCTGGACACCGTGGTCGCGGCCTCGATCCTTGAGCTGTTGACGGAATTGCAGCGGGAACTGGGGGTCAGCTACCTGTTCATCAGCCACCATCTGTCGACGGTTCAGGCCATCTGCGATGACGTTCTGGTCATGTACAAAGGCCGGATGGTCGAGGCGCTGCCGGCAGAAGATCTGGCGGAACGGGCAACCCATCCCTATTCGCGCAAGCTGATCGCCTCGGTGCCGCAGCTTGACCCGGCCTGGCTTGACGGGGTGGATCTGGCCACCGTCGACTGAGGGTGATCAGTCCGGCTCGACGTTGGTTTCAAACAGGCGCATCAGCGGCGCTTCGGCCTTCACGAAGGGTGATTTGATCACGATATAACTGAAATATTTGTCGATCTCAAAACTGGGGTCGTCAAGCAGCCGTTCGACGACGGCCTGATAATCGGCAATGCCGGCGGTGACGAATTTCAGCAGATAATCATACCCGCCCGACACCATATGGCATTCCACACAGCCTTCGATTTTCTCGGCCGCCTGCTGGAACCGCGAGAAATTGTTCGGGCGGTGGCTCTTCAGCGTGACTTCGGTAAAAACGGTCAGCGTTTCGCCCAGCTTTGAAGTGTCGATCTGCGCGGTATAGCCGGTGATGAATCCCGCCGATTGCAGTTTCTTGACCCGCATCAGACAGGGCGAGGGCGAAAGGTTCACCCGCTCGGCCAATTCGACATTGCTGATCCGGCCGTTGCGTTGCAGCTCGACCAGCACTTTCAGGTCAATCCGATCAAGCTTGTGGCGAACGGTCATGCGCGGTCCTTTCCGGTGGCATAATCTGGGACATACCACGCCACCATCCTGTGTCCAGACAGGCGTGCCTGCGCTGCCGTCTCCGGATGCGGGCGGGGCCGCCACGGCGGTGACAGCGGCGCGGGTCCGGCGCGCGGGGGGCGAGGCTTATGTTCAGGACCATTCCGCCGCGCATGGCCCCGTTGAAGGCTCAGGGCGCGCCGTAGCCGATGATGGCTTTGGTCTCCAGAAACTCTTCAAGGCCGAAGCGGCCGTATTCGCGGCCGTTGCCGGATTGTTTATAGCCGCCAAAAGGTGCTTCGGGATCCCAGGCGGGGTTGTTCAGATGCACCTGACCGGCGCGGATGCGCATTGCAAAGCGGCGTGCCCGGTCGGCATTGGCCGATTGCACATGCGCGCCCAGACCATAGATGGTGTCATTGGCGATCTCTGCGGCATGGTCTTCGTCATCATAGGGCAGGATCACCAGCACCGGACCAAAGATTTCCTGCTGCGCGATCTGCATACCGGTGGCCACATTGGAAAACACGGTGGGGCGGGCGAAATATCCGCGTTCCAGCCCCTCGGGTCGCCCCATGCCACCGGCGATCAGCGTGGCCCCCTCGGCAATGCCGGTGCTGATCATCTTTTGCACCCGCTCCCATTGCGCCTGGTTGGCGATGGGGCCCATGTCGGTGGCGGCGTCCTGCGGATCGCCCAGGCGGATGGCTGCAGCGGCGCGGGCCGCCAGCCCTTCAACCTCGCGCAGGCGCGCGCGCGGCACCAGCATCCGGGTGGGGGCACTGCACGATTGCCCGACATTGCGCATGCCCGCCAGCAGACCCTTTTCGACCGCCACCCCGAAATCGGCATCCTCAAGCAGCACATTGGGGGATTTCCCGCCCAGTTCCTGCACGACGCGCTTGACGCCCGCGGCGGCGCCGCGCGCGACCGCGGCCCCGGCGCCGGTCGAGCCGGTGATGGAAATCGCATCCACCTCCGGATGCGCCGCCAAAGCCGCGCCCACCACCGGGCCGGTGCCGCCGATCATGTTGAACACCCCGGCGGGTGCGCCCGCATCTGCGACCACCTGCGCGAAGAGCAGCGCGCTGTAGGGTGACAGCTCACTGGGTTTCAGGACCACCGTGCAGCCCGCGGCCAGCGCGGGCGCGACCTTGGCGGTGATCTGGTACAGCGGCCAGTTCCAGGGCGTGATCAGCGCGGCGACGCCGATCGCCTCGCGCGCGATGGCGGTGGTGCCCTGATGCGACAGGAACGGATAGCGCAGCACCCCTTCGGCCTGCACGCGCAGATGCTCCGCCGCGAATGGCACCTGCGCATTACGGGCGAAGGTGATGGCACAGCCCATTTCCGTGGCGATGGCCCGGGCGAATTCCTCGGCACGCGCGAGGATCAGCGCATGGATGCGCCCCAGCAGATCCGCGCGCGCCTGCGTCGTCGTTTGCGCGAAACCGGGAAAGGCCCGACGGGCGGCGGCAACCGCCGCATCCACCTCGGCCGGCGTGCCCGCCGCGATCTGGCCGATCGGGGTTTCGGTGGCGGGGTTGATGACGGTCAGAAAACCCGGCTGTGCAGCAGGCTGCCAGCGGCCGTCGATAAAGAAATCGTCTGCATGGGCGGGCGTCATGAAGGGGCCTGTCGGTTGGGGGAAAGGTCAGAAATCAGACACTTTGCCGCGCACGCTTTTCAGCAGGCGGGCCAGTGCATATTCGGCGTGGTCGCAGGCGGGGGTCTTGCCCAGCACCAGATCGGCGATCAGCCGTCCCGCGCCCGGGCCGATGCCGAAACCATGGCCGGAAAAGCCCGCCGCCAGCACGAATCCGTCCGGCCCCACGGTGGGGTCAATCACCGGCACCGCATCGGGCGTGCAGTCGATATAGCCCGACCAGCTGGTCTGGATCGCCACATCTTTCAGCTGCGGGAGCAGCGCATAGGCCTGCCGCAATGTTCTGGCGATCATCCGCGCGTCGGGGGTGGGATCCAGCGTCCGGCAGCGCTCCATCGGGGTGGGCTGGTCCATGCGCCAGATGCTGCGTGTTTCATGCCCATAGCCAAGGGCGCGGAAATCGCCGGGGGTCAGCACGCGCCAGCGCCGGGCAAACATCGGCAGAAAATGCCGTGCGAAGCGGATGCTTTGCGGCGTCGGATCGACGCGCGCCAGGCCTGAAATGGCAACACCCAGGCCGCCATCGCCGCGCCGCGTCACATTGGCCGCGGCCGTGTGCAGCGCGGCGGGCAGATCAAGGTCATTGGGCTGCAGCGACACCACCGTCGAGCGGACGGTCGTTTGTGGCATGGTGATGCCCATCTGGTTCACGAAGGAAGAGGCCCAGGCACCGCCGGCCATGACCACGCGGGTGGTGGCGATGACGCCTTTTTCGGTGATCACCCCGGTCACCCGCCCGGCCGCGGTCTCAATCCCGCGTGCCGCGCAGTTCTGATGCGCCGCGCTGCCATATTTCGCCAGCCCTGCCGCGATCAGCGGTGCGGCGCGCGACGGGTCTGCCGTGCCATCCGAGGGAGACCAGACGCCGCCCTTCCACGATTGCCCGGTGGCACGGCCGCGCGCATTGGCTTCGGTGGCGGAGAGCATGCGCGTATCAACCCCTTCGCCGCGCGCGAATTTCCCCCAGGCGTCCCATGTCTCGATCTCGGCCGCGTCGCGCGACAGATACAGCAGACCGCAGCGGCGAAAGCCGAGATCCACGCCCAGATCCGCCGCGATCTCTTCCCAAAGCTGCAGGCTCAGGCGCGCCATCGGCAGTTCGCGGGCATCGCGGTTTTGCTGGCGGCACCAGCCCCAGTTGCGGCTGGATTGTTCAGCGCCGATCCGGCCCTTTTCGATCAGCGCCACCTGCAGACCTTCGCGTGCGAGGAAATAGGCGGTGGTGGTGCCGATGATGCCGCCGCCGATCACGACGACATCTGCCTGTTTTGGCAGATCGGACGCGGTTTCGATGTTCAAAAGGGGCGCGGGCATGGGGACTCCTGATCCTGTCTTACGGCGAGTATAGGCCACCCAGACCCGGCAGGCTGCGGAATGGCGGGGCGGGTGCGGCATATTCTGCCTTGCGTCCCCTGCTTTGCAGTCACATCTGGCGCGGTTGATGGCCGGGGCACCGTTGGGGTGGGGCGGGGCCGGGGAGAGGCGGGGGGACATCTTGCCCCGCCTGCGCCCGCACCGGGTGTCAGCCGACCATCACATAGAGCTTTCGCATCTTTTCGATGGTCTTCCAGCGGCCTGAGTAGCCCGGCTTCATCACGAAGCTGTCGCCGGCGCGATAGGTGACCGGGGGTTGGCCATCCTCGGTCAGTTCAACGACACCTTCAAGGATGTGGCAAAACTCAAAATATGCACCCTTGATCGAGATATTCTCGCCCGGGGTGCCTTCGAAAACGCCGGTGCGGACCGTGCCGTCGCGGGACTCGTCCAGCGCCCAGACCCGGAACTCGGGGTTGCCCGCAAGGATCTTGGCCGGATCCACCTCACTGATTTTCGGATCACCGAGATTGGCCGGGTCGATGGATTTCAACAATGTCATGGGAGCCTCGTTCGGGTCAGGGATACAGGGGAGAGTCTAGGTCTGTGCCCACAGCTTTTGGCACTGCATCGCCCCGCCGCCGAGGTGGAAAACGCGGCAGAGCGCCCCTGGAGCCGCAGCATATCCTGCCGCCTGAACCGCGATCCGTAGGGCGTGGCGCGCCGCCGTGACATCTGGCGTGCCACGGCGCTGATTGGTGGGGCGTCCCGCTGGGGCGGGGGGCAGGGAAGTGCGCCGTCCCCCCGGCAAGTGCGGGGGCAGCTGCCCGCGTTGCCCGGCCGTTGCCGTTGCTGTTGCCACCGCCGTCGGGCCATCCGGTCCCCGCGTCAGCCCTGTGCCGCAAGATGGGCGGCAATGACGGCTTCGGCGATGTAGAGATCCTGCAGCGAGATGCCGGAGCTGTCGAAGATGGTGATCTCATCGGCATGCTGCCGCCCCGGCGCGGTGCCCGACAGGACGGCGCCGAGGGCGGTCAGGGGGGCATCGGGCGCCGCATGCTGATATTCGCCGATCCGGCGCGATTGCGCGGGCAGGTCGCAAAACAGCCGCGCCTGCGTCAGCTCTGCCAGCGGCAGCTCCTGCTTGCCTGGGGCATCTGCCCCCATCGCCGAGATATGCGTGCCCGCCCGCACCCAATCTGCCGCAAACAGCGGTCCGCGCGCGGTCGTGGCGGTGATGATGATATCGGCCTGCGCACAGGCATCCTGTGCCCCGCAGGCTGTGGCGTTCAGGCCCATCCCGGCCAGCCGTGCGACCATCGCTGCGGATTTCTCCGGGCTGCGCCCGACCACCAGCACCCGGGTGATGGGACGGATGCGGGCCACGGCCTCGACCTCATATCCCGCCTGATTGCCGGTGCCGAACAGGGCGATCACGCTGGAGGGCGGGCGTGACAATGCTTCGGTGGCGACCGCATTGGCGGCGGCGGTGCGATAGGCATTGACGTGGCCGCCCTGAACCACCGCCCCGATCTCACCCCGCGTCTGATCGAACAGCAGCGTGGTCGAGCTGTGGCGCGGCAGCCCCGCCGCATCGTTGCTGGGGAAATAGGACCCCACCTTGACCCCGGCCAGCCGCGCGTCACTGGCGGATTTCAGCGTGAACCGGTTGCGCGCATCGCTGGCATGGCCGATCAGCACCGGAAAGCTGTGGGCGGCATCCTCGAGCACCGCAATCATCGCGGCACGGACGGCGCTGCGGGCCAGATCATGGGTGATCACGGCCGAGGTCTGGTCTTCGGACAGATAGAGCATCGTTTTCTCCTCACCAGCCGCCAAAGCGGGACCAGACGACCGGCTCGGCGTCAGGATCCGCGGGCAGGACGTGGTATTCCCTGTGTTGCGCCCCGGTGGCGCAGGCGTGGTTGGGCAAGATCCGCAGTTTCGTGCCCAGCGGCAGATCGGGCAGCGGCGCCGCGCTGCCGGGGCGGCGGGTGATGATGCCATGCTCCTGATTGGCGGCCGCCACGATCAGCCCCTCGATGATGGTTCCCGCCGCATCGCAGACCAGACCGTAACCCTGATCGACGGCCTGCCGCTGGGTGCCCCGGTCGCGCGACAGGGCCATCCAGCCCGCGTCGATCAGAATCCAGCTCTTGGCATCCTGATGGCCGATCACCGTGGTCAGCACCGAGAGCGCCAGGTCATCAGGGGTGCAGACGCCGATTCCCGCCATCACCAGATCGAAAAACACATAGACCCCGGCGCGCAGCTCGGTCACTCCGGACAGATCGCTGGCGGCATGGGCGGTGGGTGTCGATCCCACGCTGACCACCGGACAGGGCAGACCCGCCGCTCGGAGGGCCTGCGCCGCCGCCACGACCGCATCCCGCTCTTGCGCGGCAAAGGCGGCATGGGCGGCGCGGCCCGTCACATTGTAGCTCTCGCCCGCATGGGTCAGCACGCCGCGCAGTTCGGCGCCGCCGTCCTGCAACAGGCGGGCGCAGTCGATCAGCGCCGGATCCTGCGGCAGGTAGCCGCCGCGATGCCCGTCGCAGTCAATCTCGATCAGCGCCGGGATGGGGTGACCGGCCCGGCGCGCGGCCTCGGCCACGGCCTGCGCCTGGGGCAGTGAATCCAGAATAACCGCCAGATCGCAGCCCGATTGCCGCAAAGCGATCACCCGGTCCAGCTTGTCCGGGCTGATCCCCACGGCATAGATGATGTCGGTGATGCCCGCGGCGGCAAACACCTCGGCCTCGGCCAGGGTTGAGACGGTCGCCATCGGCCGCGCTTGCCCTTCAGCCACCTGCGCCCCCAGAATCGCCCGGGCCGCTGCGACCGATTTCACGGTTTTCAGATGGGGCCGCAGCGCCACCCCGAGAGCGCGCGCACGGGTGGCAAGCCGCCCGATGTTGCGCGTCATGCGGGCCTGATCGACGATCAGGCAGGGGGTCGGCAGCGCCGCCAGATAGCTCTGTGTGGACATCATCGCATCTCCTGTTCAGTGCCGGGACTTTACAGGGGGGGGGCGATCCGGTGAAATAAAGCTGAACTTAGGTCTGAATGAAGGGCGAGCTAATGATGGAGTCTCCGGACCTGCGGTTTTTCGCGCTGATCGCGACCGCGCCGTCGTTGGCGGCTGCGGCGCGGCAGCTGAATGTGACCCCCTCGGCCGTGTCGCAACGTCTGGCGGTGATCGAGGACCGGTTGGGCCTGCGTCTTCTGGAGCGCGGCGGCCGCCATCTGGTGCTGACCGATGAGGGCGCGCTTTTGGCGCAGCGTGCCCAGGCGATCCTGCGGGATCTGGACCTGTTGGAGGAGCAACTGGCCGATCGGCGCGGTCTGTTGACCGGCCCGTTGCGGATCATCGCGCCGCATGGGTTCGGGCGCGCCCATGTGGCGCCTGCGCTGTGGCGGTTTGCCAGCGCGCATCCGGGCCTGCATCCGTTGCTCAGCCTTGCCGAGGATCCGCGCAGCGCGCTGCAAACCGAAATGTGGGACATTCTGATCCATGTCGGCCAGCTGCCGGATCTGGGCATCACGCAGCGCAAGCTGGCGGCGAACCGCAGACTTCTGTGCGCGGCACCGGCCTATCTGGCAGAGCATGGGCAACCGGGCGAACCTGCCGATCTGGCCCGGCATCGCTGCGGTGTGGTGCGCGAGAACAACGCCGATGTGACGCTCTGGCTGTTGCAACATCCGCGCAAGGCGCGGGCCTCGGTGCGGATCACGCCGGTCTTTGCCTGCAATGATGGGGAGGTGATGCGCCGCTGGGCGCTGGAGGGTCAGGGGATTGTGGAGCGCTCGGAATGGAGCGTCGCCGCCGATCTGGCGGCGGGGCGGCTGGTGACGGTGCTGCCGGACTGGCAGCTGCCGGATGCGGATGTCTGCGCGCTGGTGAACCCCAACCGCGTCCGGACCGCGCGCAGCAACGGCTTTCTGGAGCATATCGTGGCGGCTCTCGCGCCGCCGCCATGGCGCAGGGGCGCCGCTGCGGATCATCGCTGACGCCGGTCCGGCACCGGTTGACCCGGCGCCGGTTCTGGGGGCGCGATGACGGCGCCTTATCCCGCGGCGCGGTGGGTGCCGCGCGGTGCGGCCACCGCGGGGGCCGTCAGATCGGCCAGCCGGGCCCGGCGCGGCATGACGCCGGGGAAATGGGCCTGAAACCGCAGTGTCAGGGCGGTGAGGCACTGGCCCAAAGCCTCGACGTCGATCAGATGCCGGTTGGAGGGCCAGGCGTGCAGACCCAACGTGGTCCCCTCGCGCAGCCGCAGCACAAAGCCCACGGCGCGCAGGCGGGTTTGCAGATCCAGCCAGCCTTCGGCCGCCTGAAACGCCTCTTGCACCACCGCATATTCAGCAAGGCCGGGATCGGCCTCCCCCTCGCGCGGCATGAAGGCCGCGAGCAGCGCCGCGCGGATGAGGTCCGCCGGACTGCGTTCCTGCGCATGCGCCGCGCGCTCAACCACGGCGATCAGATCGGCAGGCAGTTTCAATGAGACGAGTTTCTGGAGTTTCATGCCCCCAGAGTGCCATTAACCAATTAAGCGCCGGTAAAGCGCCGCATGTCCGGTCGGCGGGGGCAGATGATCTTAGGTATGGCGCTGGTGGAAAACGGCCCCCGTCCCCTCTGGGAGCGGAGGCCGGATCCGGTCAGATCTGCGCGAATTTGCCCGTCTGCGGATCAAACTGATGCAGGCCGCCCTCGCCAATGTCGGTCCACAGGCCGTGCAGCGACAACTCGTTCGAGTCGATGGCGGATTTGATGAAGGGGAAGGTCATCAGATTGTCCAGACTGACGAGGACCGCTTCACGCTCGAGCGCGGGAACGCGCTCGCCGTCCGGCAGATGCGCCACGCGCTCATAGCCGGGGCGCAGCAGGTTCAGCCAGGTGCCGACGAAGCTGGTTTTTTCTTCCAGCGCCGGGGCATGGCCCGAACACATGGCGTCGCATCCCTGTACGCCACCGCAGCTGGAATGCCCCAGCACGATGATATGCGCCACTTTCAGCGTGGTGACCGCATATTCAACGGCGGCCGAGGTGCCGTGGTGATCGCCGTCAGGATTGAACGGCGGCACGAGGTTGGCGATGTTGCGGTGAATGAAAAACTCGCCCTGATCCGCCCCGAAGATCGAGGTGACATGGACCCGGCTGTCACAGCAGGAAATCACCATGGCACGGGGGCGTTGGCCCTCGTCTGCCAGACGCCGGTACCAGGCGCGGTTCTCGGCATAGGTGGTTGCTTTCCAGCCATGATAGCGCTGGATCAGATAGGAGGGCAGCGGTCGAACATGGTTCATGATGTCAGCCTTTCTGGTCGCTTTCCTCTGATATGATGCAGACGCAGCAAATTCGAGAGGTTTTTCGCTGGGCTTCAACCTTTTCTTGACCTCACTGGGGCAGAGTGGCGCCACGTCGTGGGGGCGTGGAAAAAAGGGGTGGGCATGCAGAATTTGTGCAGGCTGCGTCATGATGAGCAGGTGCGGTTGGATCCGGACTGTGTTTCGGCGCTTTATGCGGCGATGGGCGATGCCCGCGCCGAGCGGTTTGTGTGCCATGCGATGGAGGAGCTGGCGGTGCTGCTGGCCTCGTCGCAGGTGGCCTTTGAGGCGCGCAACAGCATGGAAATGACCAATGCGCTCTATAGCCTGATCGCCTTGGCCCAGAACGTGGGAATGGGCAGTTTGGCGCGGGTGGCGCTGGATCTGGTGGATGCCACGCGTGCCGGGGATCCGGTGGCGCAGGCGGCCACGCTGGGGCGTCTGGTGCGGATCGGCGACCGCTCGCTGACCGCCGTCTGGGATCTGCGCGACATGTCTGTCTGAACCTGAGCGCATGGCTTCCCCCCTTGCGGGGGCGGCACCATGGGCTAGGCTGGCGCCGCTGATAACAGGAGCCCAGCCGATGCGTTTTGCCGACGATGCCACCGATGCCCTGCCGTTGCACATCCTGCCCGATGGCGCGGATCTGAGCGAGTTTCCCGCCCCGGCGCAGGCCTGGGCGGCGGCGCAGGGCTTTACCGGGGCATTGGGTCAGGTCTGTCTCTTGCCGGGTGAAGACGGGGCACCGATGGGCGCGCTGTTCGGCTGGGGCAGTGCGGCCACGCGGTCGCGCGCGCGGTTTTCACTCGCCCGCGCGGCGGAAACCTTGCCCGAAGGGCCCTGGCAGCTGATCGGCCCGCTCTCCTCGTCGGAGGCGGAAGAGGCGGCGCTGGGCTGGCTGCTCGCAGGCTATCGGTTCACCCGCTACAAATCCGCCAGCGCGCCCAAGGCGCGGCTTGTCTGCCCGGAGGGTGTGGACAGTGACCGCATCGAGGTGCTGGCCGCCGCCGAAGCGCTGACCCGCGATCTGATCAACACCCCCGCCTCCGACATGGGGCCGGAGGAGCTGGAGCAGGCGTTTCTGGCGCTCGCCGACCGGTTCGGGGCCGAGGCGCGGGTGATTCACGGCGACAACCTGCTGGTTGAGAATTTCCCGATGATCCATGCGGTGGGCCGCGCCAGCCCGCGCGCGCCGCGCCTGCTGGACCTGCGCTGGGGCGGGCGGGGGCCGAAACTGACGCTGGTCGGCAAGGGCGTGTGCTTTGACACCGGCGGGCTGGATCTGAAGCCCTCCTCGTCGATGGGCTTGATGAAAAAGGACATGGGCGGCGCGGCCACGGTGATGGGGCTGGCCCATATGATCATGGCGCTGGGCCTGCCGGTGCGGCTGCGGGTGCTGATCCCGGCGGTGGAAAATTCGGTGGCGGGCAATGCCTTCCGCCCGCAGGATGTGCTGACCAGCCGCAAGGGCCTGACGGTCGAGATCAACAATACCGATGCCGAGGGGCGGCTCGTGTTGGCCGATGCCTTGGCTTTGGCGGATGAGGAAGAACCGGATCTGATGATCTGCATGGCGACGCTGACGGGGGCCGCGCGGGTGGCGATGGGCCCCGATCTGCCACCCTTCTTCACCGATTGCGATGATCTGGCGCAGGCGCTCAGCGTTTCGGGCGCGCGGGCCTCGGACCCGGTCTGGCGGCTGCCGTTCTGGCAACCCTACGAGGCGCTGATCGAGCCGGGGATCGCGGACCTCGACAATGCGCCCGCGGGCGGGATGGCGGGGGCGATCACCGCGGCATTGTTCCTGCGCCGCTTTGTCACCAACACCAAAAAATTCGCGCATTTCGACATTTACGGCTGGCAGCCGGTGGCGGCGCCGGGCCGCGGCAAAGGCGGCGTCGGCCAGGGCGCGCGGGCGATTCTTGCGGCATTGCCGGAAGTGCTCGGGCTGTGACCACCGGGCCGACCCCGGACCGCCGCCTGACCCCCGCCACCGCGCGCGTCGCGCTGCGGGGCCAGGCCAAGGCGCCGGCGCTGACCGAGGGCGCGCCCGCACGCGTGGTGCAGCCGGTGGCCAATCTCCTGGCACGCCCGGGCGGGCCACGCGACCGGCAACTGCTCTACGGCGCCGAGGTGCTGGTGATTGACCGCGACGCGGGCCATGCCTTTGTGCAGGCCGGGGCGGATGGCTATTGCGGCTGGCTCGCCGAGGATTCGCTGCGCGAGGGGGGAGAGGCTGCCACCCACCGGGTGTGCGCGCCTGCGACGCATCTTTATCCCGAGGCCTCGATCAAGGAGATCGAATCGGCCTGGCTGCCGATGAATGCGCGGCTGCGGGTGATCGCGGCCGAGGGGCCGCTCTGGCGGACCGAGGCGGGCTATGTCCCCGCGCCGCATCTTTGCCCGTTGACCGAAGTGGCGGCGGATCCGGTGACGGTGGCGGAAAGCCTGCTCGGCTCGCCCTATCTTTGGGGCGGCAACAGCCGGGCGGGGGTGGATTGCTCGGGCCTGGTGCAACTGGCGCATCATGCGGCGGGGCGGGCCTGTCCGGGCGACAGTGATCTGCAGGCGCATGCTTTCGCCGGGCCGCTGGGACGGGGCTTGGCCGAGGCAGAGCCGTTGCGCAGGGGGGATCTGGTGTTCTGGAAGGGGCATGTGGCGCTGGTGGTGGATGCCGCGCGGCTGATCCATGCCAACGGCCATACGATGTCGGTGGCCTGTGAAGGGATCAGCGACGCCATCGCGCGGATCATGGCGCAGGGCGGTGGCCCGGTGACGCTGCGGGCGCGGCCTCTCTGACGGCGGGCCTGCCGCGTCACTTGTCAGCCACCTCAATCGATCGGGCGGATCAGCTTCTTCTCGAGCACCCGCAGCACCATGCTCAGCTCATGTCCGCGCCGCAGCACCTGCCCCTCGGGGCCAAAAACCGCATACATCCCTTGCAGATTGCGCAGCTTGGGCCGCTTTTCGATGCGGTAGAGCGGGTTTTCCGCCGCACGCCGGAACACCGAAAACACCGCCACATCGCGCAGAAAGCTCATGCCGTAATCGCGCCATTCCCCGGCCCCCACCATGCGCCCGTATAGACCCATGATCACCCGCAACTCGGCACGATCAAAGGCAATCTGCGGCGCGGCAGCACTGTTCGATGGGAAAGGTGTCGGCGGTTGGATCGACATGACCAAAGTGTGACACCGCCGCTGCGGCAAATCAAGCGCCACAAAAATGCCCGCAAATCAGCGCAACCCTACCGCGAAGCCGCCCCGGCCTTGCCCTGCTTGCGCGGGATACAGGGCTTAGCGGAAAACGCTGGGGCTCTGGCGGTGAGGTCGAAAGCCCCCACCCAGCCCGCACCGCCAGGGCCGCCTCTTGCGGCTGCACGGTCCCGTCGCTGCTGACGGGGCCGTGCGCGCGATGACATCTGCGTGAGGCGGGGCCGGTTTGGTGTCTTTGCACCGCCGTTCTGGCTGTCACCTGTGTAGCATTCCCCATCTCGCAGCCAAAAAGGGAGACTGCTTCCGTGATCCGTTTTATCGCCAATCCGTTTCGTTCCAAATCCCTGACCGCGATGCTGGTGGCCAGCCTCGCGCTGGGCACTGTTGCCAATTTGGGCAGCGCCCGCGCCGAAACCAAATCCAGTGATCCGACCATCCTCGCCCGTCAGGAGCTGATGGATAAGATCAAGAATGCCTCCGGCGTGCTGGGCGGCATGGCCAGCGGCAAGATCGCTTTCGACCAGACCAAAGCCGCCGAAGCGGCGGCGGCCCTCGCCGCCGATGCCGCCGCCATCCCCGCGCATTTCGAGACCGAGGTGCAGGACAAGGCCACCGAGGGCAAGCCCGAGATCTGGCTGAACTTTGCCGATTTCACCAGCAAGGCCGATGCGCTCTATGCGGCGGCGCAAAGCGTCGACAGCAGCTCGGTCGAGGGGTTGAAGACCTCGATGGGGCCGATCGGCGGCGCCTGCAAGGCTTGCCATTCCGCCTATCGCATGTGAATTCCCGGCGATGTGAACGCAAAAGGGGGCCGCGAGGCCCCCTTTTTCATCTCATGTGACCGGGCGGATCAGCCGCAGGTCAGCTTTTCGATCTTTTCATCGGCGTCGATGTAGATGTTCATCCGCTCGGCGCGGTAATCCATCGTCATCGCGGTGCCGGGGCGCAAAATCCGCACCGGATCCGCAAAGCGCATTGTCTCCAGCACGCTGGCGGGCTGACCGATCAGCCCCGCCTGCGCGGCGGCCGGGCACATCTGCGCAGGCTCGACACCGGCGGGGGCTTCGGCCATCTCGTCACGGCAGGCCGCGAGCGCGAGAAAGGCGGTGAGGCCGCCGCAGATCGCGGCGCTTTTCAGCAGGGACCCGCGCATCAGCCGCAATCAATGTTGTAAACATTGCCGAATTGATCGAGCCGGAACACGATCCGCTGCGGGTTGTATTCCTGCGGCTCAATCCCGCGGAACTCCACCACCCGGTATTCCCGCGTCACGCCCAGCGACCCGATCACGCCCGCAGGCTGGCCCAGTGCCGAGATGTAATCCTTGGCGTGGCAGAGGTCAGGCTCGCGCTCTTCCAGCGTGTGATTGATCACCGGCAGGATCGGCGTGTCGATGGGGGCGATTTCCTCAGGGGCGGACTGGCAGCCGGCCAGCAGCAAGGCCGCAGAAAAAAGCGCTCGTTTCATCATTCGGACATTCCCCGTGGTTGCACCTGCGCCGCGTTTGGCACAGTCTCTGACCCGACGATATACAGTGAGGATTGCCCGATGAGAACCCGTGCCGCAGTGGCGCTTGCGCCTGGCCAACCGCTCGAAATCATGGAGGTGAACCTCGAAGGCCCGAAGGCCGGCGAGGTTCTGGTCGAGATCAAGGCGACCGGCATTTGCCATACCGATGATTTCACCCGTTCGGGCGCCGATCCCGAAGGCCTGTTCCCGGCCATCCTTGGCCATGAAGGCGCGGGCATCGTGCTGGAAGTGGGGCCCGGCGTCACCACGCTGAAACCGGGCGACCATGTGATCCCGCTCTACACGCCCGAATGCCGCCAATGCCCGAGCTGTCTGAGCCAGAAAACCAACCTCTGCACCTCGATCCGCTCGACGCAGGGGCAGGGGCTGATGCCGGATGGCACCACGCGGTTCTCGATGCTCGATGGCACGCCGATTCATCACTATATGGGGTGTTCGACCTTCGCCAACCACACGGTCGTGCCCGAGATTGCACTGGCCAAGGTGCGCGACGACGCGCCGTTCGAGAAGATCTGCTACATCGGTTGCGGCGTCACCACCGGCATCGGCGCGGTGATCAACACCGCCAAAGTCGAGATCGGCGCCAAGGCGGTGGTCTTTGGTCTGGGCGGCATCGGGCTGAACGTGATTCAAGGCCTGAAAATGGCCGGGGCCGACATGATCATCGGCGTCGATCTGAACAACGACAAGAAGGAATGGGGCACGCGGTTCGGCATGACCCATTTCGTCAATCCGAAGGAAATCGAAGGCTCCGTCGTTCAGCATATCGTCGAGATGACCAAGACGCCCTTCGATCAGATCGGCGGCGCGGACTACTCGTTCGACTGCACGGGTAACGTCAAAGTGATGCGCGATGCGCTCGAATGCACCCACCGTGGCTGGGGTCAGTCGATTGTCATCGGCGTGGCCCCGGCGGGCGCGGTGATCGAGACCCGACCGTTCCAGCTGGTCACCGGCCGCGTCTGGAAAGGCTCGGCCTTTGGGGGCGCGCGCGGGCGCACCGATGTGCCGCAATTCGTCGATTGGTACATGGATGGCAAGATCGAGATCGATCCGATGATCACCCATATCTTGCCGCTCGAAGACATCAACAAAGGCTTTGATCTGATGCATTCGGGCGAGAGCATCCGCTCGGTCGTAGTGTTCTGATCTGACCCTGCGGAACCGGCCCCCGGTCGGTTCCGCGCCTTTCTGCGGGCTTTCGCCGGGACGCGGCTTCTGTCACAACGAAGAAAATGACCCGGAAGGAAACCCGATGGCTGAACCCCGCGCGCCCCGTCTCTGTGTGCTGATCGACGCAGATAATGTGCCTGCGGGCTATGCCGAGGCGATCTTTGAAGAGATTGCCTCGCTGGGGGAGGCCAGTGTGCGCCGGATCTATGGCGACTGGTCGGCGCAGCGGCTGAACAAATGGGCCGAAAAGGTCGCGGCGCTGGGCCTGGTGGCCGATCAGCAATTCGCCAATACCAAGGGCAAGAACGCGAGCGACATCGGTCTGGTGATCTCGGCAATGGATTTCCTGCATTCGGGGCTGTTCGACGGTTTCGTGCTGGTCAGCTCTGACAGTGATTTCACCCGGCTGGCGGCACGGATCCGCGAGCAGGGCCTCGATGTCTATGGCATCGGGGAGAAGAAGACGCCCGAGGCGTTCCGTATGGCCTGCAAACGCTTCATCTATGTCGAGAATCTGGGGAGCGAGGAGCCGGCTGAGGCGCGGGGCGATGTGACGCGCACCGAAGAGACCTCACCGCGCGGCAAGGAACCGGCGAAGAATGTTATTCCGCTGGTGGTGGCGGCGATGCGGGCGATTGGCGGCGATGAGGATTGGTATTCGATGGGCCAGATCGGCCAGTTCATCAGTCAGGCCAACCCGGATTTTGATTCGCGCAGCTATGGCGCGGCAAAACTCTCGGATCTGATCAAGAAAACCGGGCGATTCGAGGTGAAACAGGGGCCGGGCACCCAGCTGATCGTGCGCGATCTGGCCTGAAGCCGGGGCGGCGGTCAGAGGCTGACAGCCGCCTTTTGCCCCGCCTTTTGCGCGGAAGCTGTGCCCGCGCCATAGCGGGCCAGGAACATTTCAACCGCACCATCCACGGCACGTTTGCCGTCGCGATTCGGACAACATTCTTCGATCCCGAACAGGATTCGGGCATGCAGATCCGCCTTGCACAGCTCGGCGAATTGCTCGGCGGCCAGATCGAAATCTTCGATCACCAGTTCACCCTTTTCGCTGGCATGCCGCAGATAGGCAGAGAGCCGGTCGCGCAAAAGGCGCGGGCCCGATTCATAGAACTGATGGCCAAGTGTCGGAAAACGCTCACATTCCGCCACGCAAATCCGGAACATCCGCCGCCCGAACTCGGAGGTGATGAAGGAAACGATCCGTTGGCCCGCGCCCAGCAGAACCTGCTCGACCGGGGCGTCGACATCAAAAATCTCGACCGCCTCATTGGCCTGCTGCAGGCATTCCTTGCGGGCGGTTTCCATGAACAACAGCTTCTTGTCCGGGAAGTAACTGTACAGAGTCGCCTTTGAGACACCCGCCACGCGGGCGATGTCATCGACATTGGCCCCCTCAAACCCGTCGCGCATAAAGACTGTCCGGGCGCCTTCCAGCACCTGATCGTATTTGCGGCCCTTACGGATGGATGGATGACTCATAATTACTCCTTACAGCGCGAACTATAGACTCCGCAGTTCAGTTTGTCCAACTGGCACTGAGTGACGTCACGGAACAGGCGCAGGCGTTTCAGCGACTCCCGAGGTTGCAAGGACTGGATATAGGAAGGCGGCGGCGAAAATGACAGGTCACGGCCATCGGTGCGGCGGCAAGGGGCGTGTGGCAGGGGGGTGTCGGGCGGTCGCACAACTGCGGGTCACCCCGGCGAAACGATGCGGGCCTGACGGGTTTGTTGCAGTCGGAGGAAGCGGGAATGATGGTGAGCCGGCTGGGGCTCGAACCCAGGACCTACTGATTAAAAGTCAGTTGCTCTACCAACTGAGCTACCGGCTCTCATCATCATTCGACGCAGCGATATTTTCGCTATGTCCTCAACCCGTAAGCGATCTTCGCGGGCTGGTACCGTCTCTGTCGTGCCTATGTCATCTTGCGATGCAGCGTCACGACCGATCCGATGGGCGCTCTCTATAAACCCCGCCCGGTGGGGTCAAGAGATAATCTGCGAAAATTTTCCCCCACTGGCAAATTCTTGGGATCGGGCGTATATCGCAGCCCATGAAACAAGCGATTTTCCCTCAGGGCCTGCCCTTCATGAAAATGCACGGACTCGGCAACGATTTCGTGGTCATCGATACCCGTGCGGGGAACGGTGCGGTCACGCCTGCGCTGGCGCGGGCTTTGGGCGACCGGCATCGCGGTGTGGGATTCGATCAGTTGGCCGAGATTGGCCACGCCGATGACGCCGATTTCGCGCTGACCTTCTGGAACAGCGATGGCAGTCAGGCCGGTGCCTGTGGCAATGCCACGCGCTGTGTCTCGGATTATGTGATGGCACAAAGCGGGCAGACCGCCGTGACCCTGCGCACCCGGCGCGGGCTGTTGCACGCGCTGCGGCGGGGCGATGGCCTCGTGTCGGTGAATATGGGGCATCCGCAGCTCGACTGGGCCGAGGTGCCGCTGTCCGGGGCGATGGATGTCACGCATCTGCCGCTGCCCGGCGTGCCGATGGCGGTGGGCATGGGCAATCCGCATTGCGTGTTCTTCGTCGCGAATGCCGAGGCCGAGGATGTGACCGCGCGCGGCAGCGCCATCGAGCATGATCCTTTGTTCCCGCAGGCGACCAATGTGGAATTTGTCAGCCTGCTCGGCCCCGATCATCTGCGGATGCGGGTTTGGGAGCGCGGCGCGGGAATCACCCTTGCCTGTGGTTCGGGGGCCTGTGCAACGGCGGTGGCGGCGCATCTGCGCGGGCTGACCGGCAAAACCGTGCGGATCGAAATGGATGGCGGCGAGATCGAGATCGACTGGCGCGAAGATGGCGTCTGGATGACCGGCCCCACCGCGCATGTCTTTGACGGGGTTCTGTCGCCCGCCTATCTGGCGGCACACGCATGAAGCCGCCGGTCTTTGCCACTCTGGGCTGTCGCCTCAACGCCTATGAGACCGAGGCGATGAAGGAACTGTCGGCGGCGGCGGGTGTGGAAAACGCCGTGGTCGTCAACACTTGCGCGGTGACCGCCGAGGCGGTGCGCAAGGCCAAGCAGGAGATCCGCCGCCTCAGCCGCGAGAATCCGGGCGCCACGATCATCGTCACCGGTTGCGCGGCGCAGACCGAGCCCGAGACCTTTGCCGCGATGCCGGAAGTGGGCCGCGTCATTGGCAACCATGAGAAAATGCAGGCGGAAACCTGGGGCAGCATTGGCGAAGAGCTGCGCGCCCCCGGCTTTGGCACTTTGGGCTTTGGCGGCCCGGATTTCATTGGCGCCACTGAAAAGGTGCAGGTCGATGACATCATGTCGGTCAAAGAGACCGCGGGCCATCTGATCGACGGTTTCGGCCGCCACCGCGCCTATGTGCAGGTGCAAAACGGCTGTGATCACCGTTGCACCTTCTGCATCATCCCCTATGGGCGTGGCAATTCCCGCTCGGTGCCCGCCGGGGTGGTGGTGGATCAGATCAAACGGCTGGTCGACCGCGGCTTTAACGAGGTGGTGCTGACCGGCGTCGATCTCACCTCCTGGGGGGCCGATCTGCCCGCGACGCCACGGCTGGGCGATCTGGTGATGCGGATCCTGAAGCTGGTGCCGGATCTGGCGCGGCTGCGAATCTCTTCGATCGACAGTATCGAGGCGGATGACAATCTGATGCAGGCGATCGCGACCGAGCCGCGCCTGATGCCGCATCTGCATCTGAGCCTGCAAGCGGGCGATGATATGATTCTCAAGCGAATGAAGCGCCGCCATCTGCGCGACGATGCGATCCGGTTCTGTGAAGAGGCACGCGCCCTGCGCCCCGGCATCATCTTTGGCGCGGACATCATCGCCGGTTTCCCGACCGAGACTGAAGAGATGTTCCAGAACTCGTTGAAACTGGTCGAGGATTGCGGCCTGACCTTCCTGCATGTCTTTCCCTATTCCGCCCGAAAGGGCACGCCCGCGGCGCGGATGCCCCGGGTGGATGGCGCGGCGATCAAGGAGCGCGCCGCCCGGTTGCGCGCGGCGGGGCAGGCGGCGCTTGAGCGGCATCTGACGGCGCAGGTCGGGCAAGAGCACCGCATCCTCACCGAAGGCCCGCGTCTGGGCCGGACCGAGGGCTTTGCCGAGGTCTCCTTTGACCGCGACATGCCGGAGGGCAGCATCCTGACCGCCCGCATTCTGGGGCATGACGGCAGCCATTTGCTGGCCTGAGCCGGAGACCCTCTCAACACAGGTGGCGCCATGCACCCGAACCCGATCTACCGCGACCACCCGCAGGCCGAAGCGCTGGCCTTCGCGCTGGAACGTGGCTTCGGCATCCTCTCGGTGAATGGCACCGCCGCGCCGCTTCTGGCGCATATCCCCTTTGCGGCGGCGCCGGAGGCGGGGCGGATCGAGTTTCACCTCGTGCGCTCCAACCCCATCGTGGCGGCGCTGAAGGAGCCGGGGCAAGCGGCGCTCGCGGTGTCGGGCGCCGAGGCCTATGTCTCGCCCGATTGGTACGGGCTGCCGGATCAGGTGCCCACCTGGAACTACCTCGCCGTGCATCTGCGCGGCCGGGTCGAGCGGTTGCCGGAGGCGGCCCTGCGCGGCGTGCTTGACCGTCTTTCGGCGGAATTTGAGCGGCGCTTGTTGCCGAAAACTCCCTGGACGCTGGACAAGATGGACCCGGAGGCGACGGCGCGCCTGATGCGGATGATTGTCCCCTTTGTCCTGCATGTCGAGGATGTGCAGAGCACCTGGAAGCTGGGCCAGAACAAGCCGCCCGCCGTGCAGGAGGCGGCGGGCCGCGCGATGCAGGCCGCCGATATGGCGCCCGGCGCCCTTGAACTCGGCGCGGCGATGGTCGCGGCTGGAATTGCGCGGCGCGGGGACGTATGAAGGGGCGGCAGCCATGAGGAGAGCCCAATGACCGATCTTGCGACCGAACTTGCCGCGATGAGTTTCGAAGACGCGATGAGTGCTTTGGAAAAGGTGGTCCGCGATCTGGAATCCGGTCAGGTGACGCTGGAGCAATCCATCGCGCTCTATGAGCGTGGTGCGGCGCTGAAAGCGCATTGCGAAAAGCAGCTGAAAGCCGCCGAAGAACGGGTGGAGAAAATCACCCTGGGCGAGAACGGCCAACCCAGTGGCGTGCAGAGCGTCGAGGGTCTGTGATGTTTCCGGCGCGTCTGGCTGCGGTGCAGCAGCAGGTCCAGCAAGCACTGGATGCGGCGATTGCCACACAGCCCGCCGGTGATCTGCGCGACGCCATGGCCTATGCCGCAACGGGCGGCAAACGCCTGCGTGCCTTTCTGGTACTGGAATCCGCCGCCCTGCATGGGGTGAGCGCCGCGGCAGCCCTGCCGGCGGCGGCGGCGGTTGAGGCGTTGCATGCCTATAGCCTCGTGCATGATGATCTGCCCTGTATGGATGACGATGATCTGCGCCGGGGCCTGCCGACCCTGCATGTCAAATGGGACGAGGCGACGGCTGTTCTGGCGGGCGATGCGCTCCAAACACTCGCGTTTCAGCTCTGCTGTGATCCGGCGCTGGGCGCGCCAGAGCGGCGTCTGGCGCTGGTGGCGGCTTTGGCCGAAGCCTCGGGCGCTTCGGGCATGGTCTATGGTCAGGCGCTTGATATTGCGGCGGAAACGGCAACGACGCCGCTGACCCTGCCGCAGATCACCGCCTTGCAGGCGGGCAAGACCGGCGCGCTGATCCGCTTTGCCGCCACCGCCGGGGCGCTTCTCGCGGGGGCCGATCCGAAACCCCTGCGCGATTATTCCGAGGCGCTGGGCCTTGCTTTTCAGATCGCGGACGACATCCTTGATGTGGAAGGCGACGTGGCCCTGACCGGCAAAAAGCTGGGCAAGGATGCGGCGGCGGGCAAGGCGACCTTTGTCTCGCTTCTGGGGCTGGAGGGCGCGCGGGCGCGGGCGGCGGAGCTGACCAGCATCGCCTGTGACGCGTTGACGCCCTATGGTCCGGCGGCGGAAAGCTTGCGGGAAGCGGCGCGCTTCGTTATTTCGCGCCAGAACTGAATTGGCCTAACCTGATCCGGCCCACAATCTGGCCCACAGCCATCCGCCCCGGGGGGCAGCCATGACCGAGCAACCGACCAGCCACCTGCCCAGCAAGACCCCGGTTCTCGACCGGGTGCATCTGCCCGCCGATATGAAGGCGCTGAGCGACCGGGATCTGCACCGCCTGGCCGATGAGCTGCGCGCCGAGACGATCTCGGCGGTCTCGGTCACCGGCGGGCATCTGGGCGCGGGGCTGGGGGTGGTTGAGCTGACCGTGGCGCTGCATGCGGTGTTTGACACGCCGCGCGACAAGATCATCTGGGATGTCGGCCACCAATGCTATCCGCATAAAATCCTCACCGGGCGGCGCGACCGCATCCGCAGCTTGCGGATGAAGGACGGGCTCTCGGGTTTCACCAAGCGGTCCGAAAGCCCCTATGACCCGTTCGGGGCCGGGCATTCCTCCACCTCGATCTCGGCGGCGGTCGGCTTTGCCATGGCGCGGGAACTCGGCGGCGACCCCGGCGATGCGATTGCGGTGATCGGCGATGGCGCGATGTCGGCGGGCATGGCCTTTGAGGCGATGAACAATGCCGGTCATCTCGGCAAGCGGCTGTTCGTGGTGCTGAACGACAATGAAATGTCGATCGCGCCGCCGGTGGGGGCGCTGTCGTCCTATCTCACCCGGCTTTATGCCGAGGGGCCGTTTCAGGATTTGAAAGCCGCCGCCAAGGGGGCCGTCAGCCTGCTTCCCGAAAGCCTGCAAGAGGGCGCGCGGCGGGCCAAGGAAATGCTCAAGGGCATGGCCGTGGGCGGCACGCTCTTTGAAGAGCTGGGGTTTTCCTATGTCGGCCCGGTGGATGGCCATGACCTCGACCAGCTTTTGCCGCTCTTGCGCACGCTGAAGGCGCGGGCGACGGGGCCGGTGCTGATCCATGTGGTGACGAAAAAGGGCAAGGGTTATGCCCCCGCCGAACGCGCGGCCGACAAGGGCCATGCCACCGCGAAATTCGATCTGGTGACCGGGGCGCAGGTCAAGGCACCCTCGAACGCGCCGAGCTATACCTCGGTCTTTGCCCGCGCCTTGGTCGATCAGGCCAGCCGCGATGACAAGATCGTCGCGGTCACCGCGGCGATGCCAGACGGGACCGGGCTCAATCTCTTTGCCGAGCGTTTCCCGCGCCGGTGCTTTGACGTGGGTATTGCCGAGCAACATGCGGTGACCTTTGCTGCGGGTCTTGCGGCGGGGGGGATGAAGCCCTTCTGCGCACTTTATTCCACCTTCCTGCAGCGCGGCTATGACCAGATCGTGCATGATGTGGCGATCCAGCGGCTGCCGGTGCGCTTTGCCATCGACCGCGCGGGGCTGGTGGGGGCGGATGGTGCCACCCATGCCGGGGCCTATGATGTGGCCTTCCTCGCCAATCTTCCGGGGATGGTGGTGATGGCGGCGGCGGATGAGGCCGAGCTGATGCATATGGTCGCCACCGCTGCGGCGCTGGACGACCGCCCCTCTGCCTTCCGCTATCCGCGCGGCGAGGGGATGGGGGTTGAGATGCCCGAGCGCGGCACGCCACTGGAGATTGGCCGTGGCCGCATCGTCGCCGAGGGGGGGCGCGTGGCGATTCTCTCCTATGGCACCCGTCTGGCCGAGGTGCTGAAGGCGCGCGAGGCTTTGGCGGCGCGCGGGCTGGCCCCCACCGTCGCCGATGCGCGTTTCGTCAAACCGCTCGACCGTGATCTGATCCGGCAATTGGTGGCCGGGCATGAGGCGCTGATCTGCATCGAAGAGGGCGCGGTGGGCGGCTTTGGCAGCCATGTGGCGCAGTTTCTGGCGGAAGAGGGGCTGTTTGACCGCGGCTATAAATTCCGCTCGATGGTGCTGCCCGACACGTTCATCGACCATTCCAGCCCGGAAGACATGTATGCGAGCGCCGGGATGAATGCGCCGCAGATCGAGGCGAAAGTGCTGGAAGTTCTGGGGGTTGCCGTCGCACGCCGGAGCACCGGCACGCTCGCCTGAGCGCGGGCGGTCCTGACGCCTGCGCCGCGGGATGATCCCGGCGGGCGGGTATTGCGGGGCCGGTGCCGGATGTCTGTGCAACGGAGGCTTGTGCCCTTCGGGAGGGATGGAAAGTCGCGGAGAAGTCCGGGCCGAACGAGTGCCGCGGCGCCCAGGCGGCGGGCAAGAATACCCCTCGGTCCAGGGCAGGGCAGGCAGAGAGTGCTGCCCGGGCGCCGAGCCTTGCGTTTCTTGCATGGGTGCTTTTCAGCCGCCTCCGCACAAGCGTTGTTGCCGCTATCGCCGCGATGCGGCATTTTGTCCGCGAGGTCAGGGATGTTCCGGACCGTTGGAGCCTTCCCCCAATGCCGCCCATCGCTGACGCCACCGTATGTCCGCCGCAGCCCGTTGACCGGGTGAGCAGCACCGCTCTCGTGCTCTTTGCTCTGGCGATGGGTGGTTTCGCCGTTGGCACTTCGGAATTCGCCTCGATGGGGCTTTTGCCCTATTACGCGGCCGAGCTGGGGCTGAACGAGACGCAGGCGGGGCATGCGGTCTCGGCCTATGCTCTGGGCGTGGTGGTGGGCGCACCGCTGATCGCCATGGCCTCGGCGCGGCTGTCGCGGCAGCGGCTCCTGATCGTGCTGATGCTGGCCTATGGCTTTTGCAATCTGATGACGGCGCTGGCGCCCTCCTATGGGCTCTTGCTGCTCGCGCGCTTTGCGGCGGGGCTGCCGCATGGCGCCTATTTCGGCGTGGCGGCGATTGTGGGCGCGGGGCTGGTGCCGGCGCATAAGCGGACGCGGGCGGTGGCGACGATCATGCTGGGGCTGACGATTGCCACCACCATTGGCGTGCCGATGGCCAATGTGATGGGCGAATATCTCAGCTGGCGCTGGGCCTATGCTTTGGTGGCAGTGCTGGCGCTGACCACCTCGGGGCTGATTGCGCTGTTTGCGCCGCGCGATGCGGGCGACCGCAGTGCCAACCTCCTCTCCGAGCTGGATGCCCTGCGGCGGCCGCTGGTCTGGATGCTGCTGGGCACGGCGGCGGTGGGCTTTGGCGGCATGTTCGCGATTTACACCTATGCCACGACGACGCTGTTGCAGGTGACGCAGGTCTCGCCGGATCTGATCCCGGTCTATCTGGTGATCTTCGGGCTGGGTCTGACGGTCGGCACCATGGTCATGGGCTATGCGGGCGACCGCTGGCCGGACAAGGCGCCGGTGGTCATCGTGGCGCTGTCGATCTTCCTCTATGCGGGTTTCGCCTTTGTGATGGCCTCAATGACCGGCATGGCGGCCTATCTGTTCCTCGTCGGTTGCATGGGCTCGCTCGGCTCGCTGATCCAGACGCGGCTGATGGATGTGGCGGGCAAGGCGCAGACGATGGCGGCGGCGATGAACCATTCCGCCTTCAATTTCGCCAATGCACTGGGGCCGTTTCTGGCCGGGCTGGCGCTCAGCGCGGGCTATGGGTTGCAAAGCGCGGGCTATGTCGGGGCCGGGCTGTCGGTGCTGGGGCTGGTGCTGATGGTGATCACCATCAAGATGACCCGCGCCAGCCTGCGCTGACCCTCCGCCCGAGGGACGCAAGCCAAAGGCCCCTCGGGGGCCTTTTTCGTCAGTCGGGCAGTTTCATCAGCGCCTGCAACCCGGCGCGGTAGTCCGGATAGCGCAGGGTGATGCCCAGCTCGCGCAGCATCCGGTCATTCCGCACTTTCTTGGATTCGGCGTAGAAACTGCGGGCCATCGGCGTCATCTCGGCCTCATCCCAGCTGACCGCAGGCGGCAGATCTACACCCAGCAATTCGGCGGCATAGGTCAGCACATCTTCCGGCGGCGCGGGGTCATTGTCGCAGACATTGTAGATGGCGCCGGGATGCGGCTGCGCGATCGAGGCCGCGAGCACCTGTCCGATATCCTCGACATGCACCCGGCTGAACAGCTGGCCGGGCTTGATCACCCGCTGCGCGCTGCCGTCGCGCACCTTGCGGAAGGGGCCGCGCCCGGGGCCATAGATCCCGGCGAGGCGAAAGATGTGCAGCGGCAGGCCACACTCGGCGGCCAAAGCCTGCCAAGCCGCCTCGGCCCGCACCCGGGCGCGGCCCCGGGCGGTGCCGGGGGTCAGCGGGGTGTCCTCATCCACCCAGCCGCCCTGATGGTCGCCGTAGACCCCGGTGGTCGAGAGATAGCCGACCCATGCCAGATGCGGCGCGGCGGCGCGGATCGCCTCGGCCTCCTGCGCCAGAACCGGATCGCCGCCGCCATTGTCGCTGCCATCCGGCGCGACCGAGATCAGGAGATGCGTCGCCGCCGCCAAGGCCGGGGCCAGATCGCTGCCGGGCCAGATCAGCGGCTCTACCCCCTCTGCCGCCAAGGCGTCTGCGCGGCTGCGGGTGGTGCCGATGACGCGCCAGCCCTGCGCCGTCAACTGGCGTCCAAGCGCGCTGGCGGAATAGCCGTGGCCGAGGGAAAGAAGCGTGCTCATGCCCCGGCCTCCTTTGTGGCGCGGTCGAGATGCCCCAGATCACGCCCCGGTTCGATCACATCGCGCAGCCGCGTTTTCAGCGCGCGGGCATCGGGAAAGCCGCCATCGGCCTTGCGCTCCCAGATCTGCGTATCGCCCACGGTGATGCGGAACACGCCGCCATGGCCGGGGATCAGGGTGACGCCGCCCAGATCCTCGCCAAAGGTCGAGAGCAGTTCCTGCGCCAGCCAGCCCGCCCGCAAGAGCCAATTGCAACCGGTGCAATAGGTGATGGTGATCAGGGGTTTGGCGGCGGCGGGCAGGTCATCGGGCATCATGGGCTCCTTTCCCCCAGAGATAGCCCCTGCGCCCGCTGCGGGCAATGGCATCGGGCCGCCGGGCGAGAACCGGAGCGCGCGGGAACTGTCATCACAAGGTCACTTGCGCGCGCCACAAGGGGGTGGCAGATTTCGGCATGGAAACGATGAATTCTTTGAAGTCCTGGCCCGAGGCCGCGCCGCAGTTGATTGCCGTCGCCTCCGGGCGGGCACCCGCCGATCTGGTGATACGCGGTGGTCAATGGGTCAATGTCCACACGCGCGAAGTGCTGCCGGGCCATGATGTGGCCGTGGTGGCCGGGCGCTTTGCCGCCATCGCGCCGGATCTGAGCCATGCGATTGGCCCTGACACCGAGGTGATCGAGGCGAACGGGCGCTATATGATCCCGGGCCTCTGCGACGGGCATATGCATATCGAAAGCGGCATGCTGACCCCGGCGGAATTTGCCGCCGCCGTCATCCCGCATGGCACGACGAGCATGTTCACCGACCCGCATGAGATTGCCAATGTGCTGGGCCTCGCGGGGGTCAGGATGATGCATGACGAGGCGCTGATGCAGCCGGTCAACATCTTCACCCAGATGCCTTCCTGCGCGCCCTCCGCCCCCGGGCTGGAGACGACGGGCTATGAGATCAGCCCCGAGGATGTGGCCGAGGCGATGGCCTGGCCCGGCATCGTCGGTCTGGGCGAGATGATGAACTTTCCCGGCGTCATCCATGCCGATCCGAAAATGCTCGCCGAGATTGCCGCCACCCAGCGCGCGGGCAAGACGGTGGGCGGGCATTACGCCAGCCCGGATCTGGGCAAGCCCTTTGCCACCTATGTCGCGGGTGGCCCGGCTGATGACCATGAGGGCACCTGCGAGGCGGATGCCATCGCGCGGGTGCGGCAGGGCATGCGCTCGATGATGCGGCTGGGGTCGGCCTGGTATGATGTGGAAACCCAGATCACGGCGGTGACCGAGAAGGGCCTCGATCCGCGCAACTTCATCCTCTGCACCGATGATTGCCATTCGGGCACTTTGGTCGAAGAGGGGCATATGAACCGCGTGCTGCGTCATGCCATCGCCTGCGGCTGCGATCCGCTGGTGGCCCTGCAGATGTGCACGATCAACACCGCGACGCATTTCGGGCTGGAGCGCGAGCTGGGCTCGATCACCCCGGGGCGGCGGGCGGATATGATCCTAACCTCGGATCTGGTGACACTGCCGGTCGAGCAGGTGATCGCGCGCGGGGTGACCGTGGCGCGGGATGGCAAATTGCTGGTCGAGTGCCCGCATTACGACTGGCCAGAGGCGGCACGGGCGACGGTTCATTTGGGCAAGACCCTGAGTGCGGCGGATTTCGAGATTTCCGCGCCGGAGGGGGCCAATAAGGTCACCGCCCGGGTGATCGGCGTGGTCGAGAATCAGGCCCCGACCAAGGCGCTGACCGCCGAGATGCCGGTGGCCGAGGGGCGGGTGGAGCCTGATCCCGCCCGCGACCTCGCGCAGATCGCGCTGGTCGAGCGGCACCGGGGCACGGGCGGTGTGGTCAATGGTTTCGTCTCGGGCTTTGGCTACAAGGGGCGGATGGCCATGGCCTCGACCGTGGCGCATGACAGCCACCATATGATCGTGGTCGGCACCGACCGCGCGATGATGGCGGCAGCGGCGAACCGGCTGGGCGAACTTGGCGGCGGCATCACCGTCTGGAAGGACGGGGTGGAGCTCGCGCATGTGGCGCTGCCCATCGCCGGGCTGATGTCGGATGCGCCGGCGGCCGAGGTGGCAGCCTCGGCGGGCCGGATGGTGCAGGCGATGGCCGACTGCGGCTGCACGCTGAACAATGCCTATATGCAGCATTCGCTGCTGGCCCTCGTGGTGATCCCGGAACTCAGGATCTCGGACCTCGGGCTGGTGGATGTGACGACATTTCAACTGACGGATCTATTTGAATGAGCGCGACAGACCATTTGCCGATTCTCACCCCGCAAGGCGGTGCCCCCCGCGCCTTTACCGACGCACGCGAAGCGGTGGCGGCTTTGCAGGCGCTCTACACCGAGGCGACCAGCTTTCTAGTGGAAAAGTTCAATGAAACCCTGAGTGGCACCCAGCCCACCGCGCGGTTCCGGGCGTTCTACCCCGAGGTGCGGATCACCACCACCAGCCATGCCAAGGCCGACAGCCGTCTGGCGTTCGGCCATGTGCCGCTGCCCGGCACCTATATGGCCACGATCACGCGGCCGGATCTGTTCGGCAATTACCTGCGCCAGCAGTTGGGCCTGCTGATCGAGAATCACGGGGTGCCGGTGCAGGTCAGCTGGTCGGCGACGCCGATTCCAGTGCATTTCGCGGTGGCCGCCAATCCGGGCGTGAACGTGCCGCAGGAGGGGGTGCTGGATTTCCCGCTGCGCGATGTGTTCGACGTGCCGGATCTCTCGACCACCAACGACGATATCGTCAACGGAACGGCGGGGCCGAACCCCGATGGCTCGATGCATCTGGCGCCGTTCACCGCGCAACGGGTGGATTACTCGCTGGCGCGGCTGGCGCATTATACCGCGACCTTGCCCGAGCATTTCCAGAATCACGTGCTTTTCACCAACTACCAGTTCTATGTCGATGAATTTGAGGCGGTGGCGCGGCGGATGCTGGCGGATCCCGCCTCGGGCTATACCGAGTTCGTCGGGCCGGGGAATTCGGTGATCACCCGCGGCGATCAGCCGATGCCGCTGTTCCCGAAGATGCCGCAGATGCCGAGCTATCACCTGAAGCGCGCCGACGGGCAGGGGATTACCTTGGTCAACATCGGGGTCGGGCCGTCGAATGCCAAAACCGCCACCGACCATATCGCCGTGCTGCGTCCGCATGCCTGGCTGATGGTGGGCCATTGCGCGGGGCTGCGCAATTCGCAGTCTCTGGGCGATTTCGTCCTCGCCCATGCCTATCTGCGCGAAGATCATGTGCTCGATGACGATCTGCCGGTCTGGGTGCCGATCCCGGCTTTGGCCGAGATTCAGATTGCGCTGCAAGAGGCGGTGGCCGAGGTCACGCAGCTCGACGGGTTTGAGCTGAAGCGCATCATGCGCACCGGGACCGTCGCCACGATCGACAACCGCAACTGGGAGCTGCGCGACCATTCCGGCCCGGTGCAGCGCCTGAGTCAAAGCCGCGCGGTGGCGCTGGATATGGAAAGCGCCACGATTGCCGCCAATGGTTTCCGCTTCCGGGTGCCCTATGGCACGCTGCTGTGTGTCTCGGACAAGCCCCTGCATGGCGAGTTGAAGCTGCCGGGCATGGCGACCGAGTTTTACCGCACGCAGGTTGCCAATCATTTGCTGATCGGGATTCGGGCGATGGAAAAGATGCGCGAAATGCCGCTGGAACGCATCCACAGCCGTAAGTTGCGTAGCTTTGAGGAAACGGCCTTCCTCTGACGCGGCGAAAAGCGGCCTGCAAGATCGAAAACCGCTTGATTCACCCCGAAAAACCGTGTGTAGCAACGCGGTACGCCGAAACGACGGCCCACATGACCCTGTACAACGGGGCGATGAGAGGAGACAGAAAATGTCGAAACCGATGACCAAGACCCAGCTTGTTGCCGCTCTGGCCGAAGAAATGGGCACCGACAAGAAAACTGCCACCGCCGCGCTGGACGCCGTTGCCGCAGTTGTCACCAAAGAAGTCGCCGAAGGCGGCGCCGTGACCCTTCCGGGCATCGGCAAAGTGTCGTGCCGCGCCCGTCCGGAGCGTCAGGTCCGCAACCCGGCAACGGGCGAGACCATGACCAAAGCCGCTGACAAGCAAGTGAAAGTCACCATTGCGAAGTCGCTGAAAGACAGCGTCAACGTCTGAGTGATCTCCCCTCCCTTCCGGGGGAACGGGATTTTGGATCGGGTCGCCCTTGGGCGGCCCTTTTCCTTTTGCGCGGGGCGTGATCTACCCCGTTGGGGGCCGGTTCGGGCGCCCGCCGATTTTCCGCAGGGGAAGGGAAGCCAGCATGGATCTGCGCGCAATTTTCATGGGGCTGGCCTTTGCGCTGATGTGGTCCTCGGCCTTCACCTCGGCGCGGATGATCGTGGCCGACGCGCCGCCGCTGACCGCGCTGGCCTTCCGTTTTCTGATCTCGGGCATCATCGGCGTCGCTTTGGCGCGGATGATGGGGCAAAGCTGGCGGCTGAGCCGGGCGCAATGGCGTGCCACGCTGATCTTTGGCCTCTGCCAGAACGCGATTTATCTCGGGCTGAATTTCGTCGCGATGCGACAGATCGAGGCCTCGCTGGCCTCGATCATCGCCTCGACCATGCCGCTGATGGTGGCGTTCTTTGGCTGGCTGATCCGCGGGGCCAAGCTGCGCCCGCTGGGCCTCGCGGGCCTCGCGGCCGGGGTGCTGGGCGTGGCGCTGATCATGGGCGCGCGGCTGGAGGGCGGGGTGAACCTGACCGGCATGGCGCTTTGCTTTGCGGGCGCGCTGGCGCTGACGGTGGCGACGCTTTCGGTCCGCTCGGCGGCGGGGGGCGGCAATGTGATGATGATCGTCGGGCTGCAGATGTTCGTGGGCTCGGCCGTGCTGGCTGTCGCGGCGGTGATCTTTGAGCCTTGGGCGGTGCATTGGACCCCGCGGCTGATCGGCGCTTTCGCCTATACCACTTTGGTGCCCGGCGTGCTGGCCACCTGGGTCTGGTTTCTGCTGGTGGGGCGGATCGGCGCGATCAAGGCGGCGACGTTCCACTTCCTCAACCCGTTCTTCGGGGTGGCGGTGGCGGCGCTTTTGCTGGGCGAGAAGCTGGGGACGATGGATCTGATCGGTGTTGCCATCATCACCGCCGGTATTCTCGCCGTGCAGCTCTCGAAACAGCCTGTCACGACTTCGTGATCAACGCAGACTGAAACAACCGCGGCCTTCCCTCGTAAGGATAAGGGAAGGGAGCCTGTGGGATGGATCTGATACTGGCCTATGTGGCGGGGCTTTTGACCCTGATCAACCCCTGCATTCTGCCGGTGTTGCCCATCGTGCTGGCCAGCTCGCTGGGGCGGCACCGCGCGGGGCCGGTGGCGCTGGCGGCGGGCATGGCCGCTTCCTTCACGATTTTCGGCTTTGCTTTCGCGGCGCTCGGCCCGGCGCTGGGGCTGGATCAGGATATTTTGCTGCAGGCGGGGGCGGTGCTGATGCTGGGCTTTGGCCTTGTACTGCTCGCGCCGCCCTTGCAGGCCCGGTTTCAGGCGGCGACGGCGGGTTTTGCCGCCCGCGCGGACGCAGGCATTGATACCACCAACACGATGGGTCTGCCGGGGCAGGCCCTGGGCGGCGCGCTTCTGGGCGCGGCCTGGAGCCCCTGCATCGGCCCGACGCTGGGTGGCGCGATCGCGCTGGCCAGTCAGGGCGAGGATCTGATGCGGGCCTTTGCCATCATGTTGATGTTTTCGGCGGGCACCGCCTCGGTGATGCTGGCGCTGGCCTATGGGCTGCGCGGCATGCTCGCCCGCAACCGCGCGCGGGCGGCGGCGCTGGCCCGCCGGGCACGGCCGCTGATGGGGGCGGTCTTTGTCCTCGTGGCGCTGACAATTCTCACCGGGGCGCTGCAATGGCTTGAGGGCCTCGCCGTGACCTATCTTCCCTACTGGCTGCAAGACCTGTCCATATCACTCTAAAGGAGATCTGCGATGAGACGTCGTGATTTTATGCTGATGACTGCCGGTGTGACCTTGGCCGCGCCGCTGGTCTTTGCCCCTGCCGCACGGGCCGCCGCGACCATGCTCGACTACACGCCGGGCCTGATTGAAGAGCGGCTGAAGGGGGGCGAGGTGGTGTTTGTGGATTACCACGCCACCTGGTGCACCACCTGCGCCGCGCAACAGCGGGTGCTGGCGGCGCTGACCGAGGCGAATCCGGCCTATGCCGAGAAAATCACCTTCATCAATGTCGACTGGGATACCTGGAAGAAAGACGCGGTGACCACGTCGCGCAACATCCCGCGCCGCTCGACTCTGCTGCTTCTGAAGGGCGATCAGGAGCTGATGCGGATCGTCGCGGGCACCAAGAAAGCCGACATTCAGGCGATGCTGGACATGGGCCTGTCGGTGGCTGCGGTCTGACCCGCAACCACCGTTTCGCGTGGGCCTCAGGCCCCGGCCATCGCCTCGGCATCATGGGCCTGCGTGCGCGCCAGCGAGGGGCGCGCCGCGCAACGCGCCACCCAATCGTGGATCTCCGGGCGATCAGGGGTGGCGGCGGGCATCCAGGCAAAGGGCGAGTGCAGCAGGAGGTCGGCGGCGCTGTAGCGCTCGCCCAAGAGATAGGGGCCTTTGCTCAGCGCCTCTGACAGGCGGTCGGCCATTGCCGTCTCATCGCGCCAGCTGCTGGTGAAGGCGGGATGCGTCAGCCCGGTATAGCGGCAGATCAGCAGCGGCTCGACCACGCCCTGATACCAGAAGAGCCAGCTGAGATATTCCCCCCGCTTCGGCGCGCCGGGCAGGGGGGCAAGGCCCGCCTGCGGGAATTTGTCGGTGAGGTAGAGGATGATCGCGGCGCTTTCGCGGATATGGCTGTCGCCATCGGTCAGAAAGGGCACTTTGCCCTCGGGATGCGGGTTTTTCGGGTCTGGCCCGCTGGTCTCCTGACCAAGGCGGCGGATCTGCACGGTCTTGATCTCGACCGGGGCCTGCAGCTCATCAATCAGCGTGACGAGGCGGGACGAGCGGCTTTGCGGGGCGTGGTACAAGGTGATCATCTGATCCTCCGGGGTTGGTGATTTCCTGCAGGCTTTATGGCAGGGTGCTCCTGTCAAAACCTGTCAGGATGTCATGGCCCGCGCTGATCGTCTTTTTCGCCTTTTGGAGGCGCTGCGCCGCTTGCCCGCCCCGGTCACGGCCGCCCGGCTGGCCGCGGAAACCGGCGTCTCGCCGCGCACGCTCTACCGCGATATTGACGCGCTGCGGGCGGGTGGCGCGCTGATCGATGGCGCGGCGGGCTATGGCTATACCCTCACCGAAGACCCCGCGCTGCCGCCGCAGACGCTGACCCGGCTGGAGATTGAGGCGCTGGTGTTGGGAATGGCGGGGCTGCGGTTTCTGGGCGATCCGGGACTGGCCGCCGCCGGAGAAAGCGCGCTGGCCAAGATTGCGGGCAGTCTGCCCGAGGCCAAGCAGATGCAGGCGCTGCATGCGGTGCTGGGCACCTACCGCGCCCGGCGGTTACCCGAGCCGCCGGTGGATATGGCGCTGCTCCGGCAGGCCTGTTGGGAGGAGCGGGCGCTCGATCTGACCTATTGTGATGCGGCGGGCCAGATCAGCCAGCGGCGCATCTGGCCACTGGCGCTGTATTTTCAGGACCAGAATCAGACCCTGCTGTCGTGGTGCACGGTGCGGCAGGATTTCCGGATGTTCCTCGCCCCGCGGATGCAGACTATCGCGCTGAGCGAGGATAGCTTTCGCCCCCGCCGCGTCCCCCTGTTGCGCGACTATATCGCGCAGATGCGGGCGCGGACGCCGGGCTAGCCCCGTTGCTCAGCCGATCTCGCCGCGCAGACCGCCGGTCTGACCACGATCCAGGAGCAGGTGATCGAGGATCACACAGGCCATCATCGCCTCGGCCACCGGCACCGCCCGGATGCCGACGCAGGGGTCATGGCGGCCCTTGGTGACCACCTCCACCTCTTCGCCCGCCGTGTTGATCGAGCGGCGCGGGGTCAGGATCGACGAGGTCGGCTTGACCGCGAAACGCACCACCACCGGCTGACCGGTGGAGATGCCGCCCAGAATCCCGCCCGCATGGTTCGAGAGATATTCCGGCCCCTCCGGCCCCATCACGATCTCATCGGCATTTTGCACCCCGGTCAGCAGCGCGGCGGCCATCCCCTCGCCAATCTCGACGCCTTTCACCGCGTTGATCGACATCATCGCGGCGGCCAGATCGGTGTCGAGCTTGGCATAGACCGGCGCGCCAAGGCCCGGCGGCACGCCCTCAGCGACCACTTCGATCATCGCGCCGACCGAGCTGTGCGCCTTGCGGATCTCCAGCAGGTAATCGCCCCAGGCCTCAACCGACCCGGCATCGGGGATGAAAAAGTCGTTGCGGTCAATCTCGGCGGCATCAAAGCGCGACCGGTCGATGTGCTTTTCACCCATCTGCACCATATAGCCGGTGATCTTCAGCCCCGGCACCAGATGCCGCAGCACCGCCTGCGCCACGCCGCCCGCCGCCACCCGCGCCGCGGTTTCGCGCGCCGAGGAGCGGCCGCCGCCGCGATAGTCACGGATGCCGTATTTCTGGTGATAGGTGATGTCGGCATGGCCCGGGCGGAACTGCTGCGCGATAGTGCCGTAATCCTTGGACCGTTGATCGGTGTTTTCGATCATCAGCTGGATCGGTGTGCCGGTCGTGCGCCCCTCGAACACGCCCGAGAGAATCCGGACCGCATCGGGTTCCTGCCGCTGGGTGGTGTTCTTGTTCTGCCCGGGGCGGCGCTTGTCCAGAAACTGCTGGATGAAGGCCTCGGAAATCTCGACCCCCGGTGGGCAGCCATCCACCGTGGCACCCAGTGCCGGCCCGTGGCTTTCGCCCCAGGTGGTGACGCGGAACATATGACCAAAGGTGTTATAGCTCATCCGGGGTCTCCTTTGCCCCCGGCATAGCCGCGCGCCCCTTGCTTCTCAAGCGTTTTCCCCCGGGCAAGCGCCAGCTTTCGCCCCGGTTTCCCCTTGCGCAACGCCCATCTTGGCCTATGGTACGCCCCACCTCGGGGTGCTCTGGCAACAGGGCTGAGATGCGCGTTGCGAACCCGTAGAACCTGAACCGGTTAAGACCGGCGGAGGGAAGGTATCCGGGATCTCCCCGGCCTGACCCCGCCCGTCAGCCATTGGAGAGACTGATGAAATACACTCTGATGCTTGCGGGTCTTTTGCTGTCCTCCGGCGCTGCGCTGGCCGACGAAAAGCCCATACTCACTGTCTATGCGCCCGATTACTTCACCTCGGAATGGGGTCCGGGGCCGCAGATCGAAAAGGGCTTTGAGGAGATTTGCGCCTGCGATCTGAACTTTGTCGCGGGTGATATTCTGCCTCGCCTGCTGCTGGAAGGCGACAAGACCGAGGCGGATGCGGTGATCGGGCTGAACACCGATGTCACCGCCCGCGCCCGCGCCACCGGCCTTTTCGCACCGCATGGGCAGGATACCAGCACGCTGACGCTGCCGATCAGCTGGACCGATGACACTTTCCTGCCCTTCAATTGGGGCGAGACGGCCTTCATCTATGACCGCACCAAGCTGGCCAACCCGCCGAAAAGCTTTGATGAACTCCTGAACGCGCCCGATGATCTGAAAATCGTCATTCAGGATCCGCGCTCCTCAATCTCGGGTCTGGCGCTGCTCCTCTGGGTCAAGGCGGTTTACGGCGACAAGGCCCCCGAGGCCTGGGCGAAACTCGCGCCGCATGTGCTGACGGTGACCAAGGGCTGGTCGGAAAGCTATGGCATGTTCACCGATGGTGAGGCGGATATGGTGCTGAGCTACACCACCTCGCCCGCCTATCACATCATTGCCGAGCAGGACGATACCAAGGTCGCGGCGATCTTCCCGGAGGGGCATTACTTCATGACCGAGGTGGCGGCGCAGCTGAAAACCTCGAAACACCCCGAACTGGCGCAGAAATTCATGGATTACATCCTGTCGGATGCTTTCCAGGGGATGATCGCCACCGCCAACTGGTCCTACCCTGCGCGCTTCAAGCCCGAGGACCTGCCAGAGGGGTTCGCCAAACTGCCGCGCCCGGCGAAGACACTGTTCTATACAGAGGATGAGGCCGAGGCCCTGCGGCAACCGGCTTTGGACGAATGGCTCGCCGCCTTCGGGGGCTAGGCCCTCACCCCTGGCAACAACCCGCGCCGTGGCTCGCCTGGGCCGCGGCGCTTGCGCTTGCCCTGTTGGTGCTCGGCACCCTGGGGGCGGTGACATGGCGGGCCGGGGGGCTTTCGGCGCTGCGCAGCGCGGATCTTTCGGCGCTGTGGTTCACGCTTTGGCAGGCGGCGCTCTCGGCGCTGATCTCGGTGGCGCTGGCGGTGCCGGTGGGGCGGGCGCTGGCGCGGCGGCGCTTTCCCGGGCGCGGCGCGCTGGTGGCCCTTCTCGGCGCGCCCTTCATCCTGCCGGTGATCGTGGCGGTGATGGGCCTGCTGGCGATCTTTGGCCGCGCGGGCGTTCTGAATGACGGGCTGGCGGCGCTGGGGCTGCCGCGGCTCAGCATCTATGGCGCGCAGGGGGTGATCCTCGCGCATGTGTTCTTCAACCTGCCGCTGGCGACGCGCATGGTGCTGCAAGGCTGGCAGGCAATCCCGGCCGAGCGGTTCCGTCTGGCCCTCTCGCTCGGTCTCGCGCCGCGCGACATGGCGCGCGAACTTGAGCGGCCGATGCTGCGCGCGGTGCTGCCGGGGGCCTGCCTTGCGATCTTTCTCGTCTGCCTCACCTCCTTTGCCGTGGCGCTGACGCTGGGTGGCGGGCCGCGGGCGACGACGGTGGAACTCGCCATCTATCAGGCCTTTCGTTTCGATTTCGATCTGGGCCGCGCTGCCAGCCTCGGCCTCGTGCAGGTGGCCACCTGCCTCGCCGCGCTGGCCCTGACGGCCTGGGTGCGCCTGCCCAGCGGCTTTGGCGCCGGGCTGGACCGCTATGCGGTGGTGCCGGTGCCGCCCGGGCGGATGGCTGGGGCCGAGGACGCGTTGGCGATCACGTTGGCCGCGCTCCTCCTCATCCTGCCGCTGGCGGCGGTGGTGCTGAAGGGCCTGCCCGGGCTGGGCGATCTTGACCCGGCGCTCTGGCCTGCCGCGCAACGCTCGCTCTGGGTGGCGCTGGGCTCGACGGCGCTGATGCTGACGCTCTGCCTGCCGCTGGCACTGGGCATCGCGCGCAACGCCCCGCCGCGTGGCCTGATGGAGGCGGCGGCGATGCTGCCGCTCGTCGCCTCGCCCCTCGTCCTCGGCACCGGGCTCTTTCTCCTCCTGCGCCCGCTGGTCAGCCCGGCGGCCATGGCGCTGCCGGTGACGCTGATGGTGAATGCGGCGCTTTCCCTGCCCTTTGCCCTGCGCATTCTGCTGCCCGCCGCCCAAAGCCTTGAGGCCGATTTCGGCCGCCTCTCGGCCTCGCTGAACCTCACCGGCTTCGCGCGCCTGCGCCGGATCACGCTGCCGCGCCTCGCCCGCCCCTTGGGCTTTGCGGCGGGCCTCTCGGCGGCGCTGTCGATGGGCGATCTGGGGGTGATCACCCTCTTTGGCGATGGCCGCGCGGCCACTCTGCCCTATCTTCTCTTCGCACAGATGGGCGCCTATCGCGGGACCGATGCCGCTGCCACCGCTTTGGTGCTGATGGCCCTGTCCTTCCTTCTCTTCTTCCTCTTTGACCGGGCGGGCCGCCATGCTGACCCTTGACCAGCTCTTCCTTCAGCAAGACGATTTCACGCTGGAGGCCCATCTCAGCCTGGCCCCCGGCAGCCGCACGGCAGTGATCGGCCCCTCCGGTGCGGGCAAAAGCACGCTGCTCTCGGCAATCGCAGGCTTTCTGGCGCCAACACGCGGCCGCATTCTCTGGCAAGGCGCAGACCTCAGCCCGGTTCCGCCCGGCGCCCGCCCGCTGTCTATCCTGTTTCAGGACCAGAACCTCTTCCCGCATCTGACCTTGGCGCAGAACATCGGGCTCGGCATCAGCCCCTCTCTGCGCCTCACTGCCGCAGACAGGCAGCGCATCGCCCAGGCCCTCGAGCGTACCGGCCTCGCCGGGCTCGAGGCGCGCAAACCCGCCCAGCTTTCCGGCGGCCAGCAAAGCCGCGTTGCCCTCGCCCGCGCACTCCTGCGCGCCCGCCCGATCCTGCTGCTGGACGAACCTTTCGCCGCCCTCGGCCCGGCGCTGAAGGCCGAAATGCTCGCCCTCGTCGCCGAACTCGCCGATGAACAGGGCACCACGCTCCTCATGGTCAGCCATGATCCGCAAGATGCCCGCGTGCTCACCCCGCAGGCCGTGCTGGTCGCCGAGGGCCGCGTGGCCCCCCCCGTACCCACCGGCCCCCTCCTCGACAACCCACCCCCGGCCCTCGCCGCCTATCTCGGCTGACCGCGCGCTTTCTTCTTGGCCGAAATACCTCGGGGGAGCCCGCAGGGCGGGGGCAGCGCCCCCTCTTTCTCCCGCCCTCAGCCCATAAAAAAACGCGCCCTCCGAAGAGCGCGCGTTTTCAGATGGTCCTGTCTGACAGATCAGACGTGTTTGCCCTTGTGCGGCGCCCAGATCCGCTTGTTGGTCAGATAGAGCAGCACCGAGAGCAGCGTCAGCATCAGCGCGCCGACAAAACCCCAATGCTTGCGCGCCATCAGTTTCGGCTCGGCGGTCCACATCAGGAAGGCGGCAACGTCTTCTGACATCTGCTCAACCGTGGCCGGGGTGCCATCCGCATAGGTCACCGCATCATCCGAGAGCGGCGGCGGCATGGCGATCCAGCCGGTCGAGAAGGCGTGGTTCTCGTAATAGGTCGTGCCCGCCTCGTCCTTCTGCTCGCCGGTATAGCCGGTCAGAATCGCGTGGATGTATTCCGGGCCGCCGATGCCGTTCACCAGCTGGCTGATGCCCAGACCATAGGGGCCGTGGAAGGCGGCGCGCGCCTTGGCCATCAGCGACAGGTCGGGGGCGTTGCTCAGCGAGGAATGCGGGAAATGGTCGGCGGGCACCGAGGGACGATCCTCGCCGGTTTCCTTGTCCACGGTGGTGAACTGACCCGCATAGGCCCGCACCTGATCCTCGGGCAGTTCCGGCCCGCCCTCATCCGAGAGCGAGCGGATCGGCACGAATTTCAGCCCGTGACAGGCCGAGCAGACCTCGGTGTAGACCTGCAGGCCGCGCTGCAACTGGTGCTGGTCGAATTTACCGAAGGGGCCTTCAAAGCTGAAGGCGAAGTCTTCGATATGCGCGGTCTCGGCAGCCAAGGCTGCCCCCGAAGACAGCGCGAGCGCCGCGACGGCAGAGACGATAAACTTTCTCATGGTCTCGGTCCTCTCTTACTCGGCCGGAGTGGTCTTGGTGGGGTAGTGCGCGGCAAAGTCTTCTTCGATGGTGGCCGGGGTCGGCATCGGCTTTTCGACAATGCCCAGCAGCGGCAGGATCACCAGGAAATAGGCAAACCAGTAGGTGGCGCCGATCAGCGAGATATAGGGGTAGATCCCGTCGGTCGGCATGGCGCCCACCCACATCAGCACGACGAAGTCGATCGCCAGCAATGCGAACCACCATTTGAACATCGGGCGATATTTGCCCGAGCGCACGCTGGAAGTGTCGAGCCAGGGTGCCAGCGCCATCACCGCGATCGCGCCGAACATCGCCAGCACGCCGAAGAATTTCGCGTCGACAATGCCGAAGGTGACCCAGTTCACCAACATCACGACCCAGACGTCCGAGGTGAAGGCACGCAGGATGGCGTAGAAGGGCAGGAAATACCATTCGGGCACGATATGCGCGGGCGTCGCCAGCGGGTTCGCCTCGATGTAGTTGTCCGGGTGGCCGAGGTAGTTCGGCATGAAGCCCACCACCGCGATGAAGATGGTCAGGATGACCGCCAGCGCGAACAGATCCTTGATCACGAAATACGGCCAGAAGGGCAGGGTGTCCTTCTCGGCATCGGCTTTCGAGGTGCGGCGCACTTCAACCCCGGTCGGGTTGTTGTTGCCGGTGGTGTGGAAGGCCCAGATGTGCACGCCGACCAGACCGGCGATGACGAAGGGCAGGAGGTAATGCAGCGAGAAGAAACGGTTCAGCGTGGCATTGTCCACGGCGGGCCCGCCCAGGAGCCAGGCCTGGATCGATTCGCCGATGCCCGGGATCGCGCCGAAGAGGCCGGTGATCACGGTCGCGCCCCAGAAGGACATCTGGCCCCAGGGCAGAACATAGCCCATGAAAGCGGTGCCCATCATCAACAGATAGATCACCATGCCGACGATCCAGGTGATCTCGCGCGGTGCTTTGTAGCTGCCGTAGTAGAGGCCGCGGAAAATGTGCAGATAGACGGCAAAGAAGAACAGCGAGGCGCCGTTGGCGTGCATGTAACGCAGCATGTAGCCGCCGTTCACGTCGCGCATGATGTGCTCGACGCTGGCGAAGGCCAGATCGACATGCGGGGTGTAATGCATCACCAGAACCACGCCGGTCGCGATTTGCAGCACCAGACAGAAGGTCAGGACGATGCCCCAGATCCACATCCAGTTCAGGTTCTTCGGCGTCGGGATCATGAGGGTGTCATAGAGCAGCCCGACAATCGGGAGCCGCTTATGCAGCCACTGTTCGGCGCCCGATTTGGGCTCGTAATGGTCGTGCGGAATACCAGCCATGGGTTGCTCCTCAGCCCAGCAGAATCGTGGTGGCGTCGGTGAACTTGGCCACCGGAACGTTCAGGTTGCGCGGCGCGGGGCCTTTGCGGATCCGGCCGGCGGTGTCGTAATGCGAGCCGTGGCAGGGGCAGAACCAACCGTCGAAATCGCCCGAGTTATTGCCCAGCGGCACGCAGCCGAGATGCGTACACACGCCCATCATCACCAGCCATTCGCCGGCTTCATCCAGGGTGCGGTTCTCGTCCGTTGCCGGTGCGTCGGCGGCCAGGTTCGAGTTTTCAGCGTTGCCGTCGACCAGATCGCTGAGATTGACGGCGCGACCCTCTTCAATTTCCTTGGCGGTGCGGCGGCGGATAAACACCGGCTTGCCGCGCCATTTCACCGTCAGCTGGGTGCCGACTTCCATGCCCGAAACATCGACGTAAATGGAGGACAGCGCCTTCACATCCGCCGAAGCGTTCATTTGGTTGACGAGCGGCCAAACGGCGGCGCCGGCAGTGACGGCCCCAGCCCCGGCGGTGGCGTAGTAGAGGAAATCCCTCCGGGTGCCTGCGTGATCTTCTGCGTGGGACACGAGTTTTCTCCATTCCCGGGCCTTGGGTCAGGCCGATACGACTAGTCGGGCCGTGCGAAAGCACTGCCTGTGACGGGGCTTGTAGCAATCACATCCCCGTGCGTCCAGCAGACAATAGCGCGCAGGGCCCGGGATTTTCACGGGTTTCCACCCTGTTGCGCAAAGGCCCCGTTCCTTCGCGCGGTTGTGAGCGGCGGTGATCGGCGTGGGGGTCACAGGCTGGGCGCCCGGTGGCGGGGCGCGCCGGGGTCATTCGGGGCACAGCATATAGCCCAGCCCGCGGACGGTTTGCAAAAACCGCGGCTCCCGCGGGTCCGGCTCGATCTTGCGGCGCAGGCGGGTGATCTGCACATCCACCGCGCGGTCCTGCCCGCCCGCCTCTGCGGTGGCGTCGCGGTCACGGTCGCGGCCCAGCTCGTCGATCAGATCGGTGCGGCTGACCACCTCGCCCGCGCGGCCCGCAAAAATCCGCATCAGTGCCGCCTCGGTCGCGGTCAGCCGCAACGGGGTTTCCCCCGACCACAGCTCGCCCCGGTCCTGATCGTAGCGCAGCGGCCCGAGGCTGAGGAACTTCGGCCCCGTTTCGACCAGGGCGGGCACGCGCCGCAAGATGGCATTGATTCGCAGCAACAACTCTTTCGGCTCAAAGGGCTTGGCGAGGTAGTCATCGGCGCCCGCCTCCAACCCTTCGATCCGCTCGCGGGTTTCGCCCCGGGCGGTCAGCAGGAGGATGGGGGTGGTGATCCGCTTGCGCAGATCGCGGGTCAGCGTCAGACCGTCCTCGCCCGGCATCATCACGTCAAGGACGATCAGGTTGAATTCGAGCCCCGCCAAGAGGCGGCGGGCCTGCGCCGCATCGCGGGCGGCGGTCACCAGGAAACCGTTCCGGATCAGGAATTTTTGCAAAAGACCCCGGATGCGCTCGTCGTCGTCAACGATGAGCAAATGCGGGCTGGTGGGGGCAGAGCCGGTCATGTCAGGCGTCCTTCAACATCTGGTAGTGGCGGCGCAGGTCGGGATCCATCATCGCTTCCAGCACCTGCCGGAACCCGGCAACCGCCTGCGGGCCCGCCGCGCGATAGGCCGCGCGCATGCGGCTGCGCTGCGCCTCGGACAGCAGACGTTCCAGTTCCGCGCCTTTCTCGGTCAGGAAAAGATGGCGTTCGCGTTTGTCCTTCCGCCCCACCCGGTTATCAACCAGACCATCCTCGATCAAGGTGCGCAGCACCCGGTTCAGGCTTTGCTTGGTCACCCCGAGAACGGTCAGCAGGGTGTTCACCGTCAGCCCCTGCTGGCGGTTGATGAAGTGCAACGCCCGGTGGTGCGCGCGGCCATAGCCGTGCTGATCCAGAATCATGTCCGGCTGCGAGGTAAAGCCGCGGTAGGCGAAGAACATCGCCTCGATGCCCTTGCGCAATTGCTCATCCGTCAAAAACAGCAGGCTCTCGCCGCCCGCCGCACTTGCTCCGATATCTGCCATCACTTCCCCTTTCAGCTGGGGGTAATTTACGTCAGCCTTGTTGACTTTCCAAGAATCAATCTGTAGCCGTTTCGTGATTTTGCGCAATAATATGTCCGAAATGGACTTATTGGCGAAATTAATGAAAATTTATATGCGCGCCGAAGGAGGTATCATGTCGGCAAGTTTTGAAAACCGCGATGGGACGATCTGGATGGACGGGGCGCTGGTCGACTGGCGCAAGGCGCAGGTGCATGTGCTCACGCATGCGCTGCACTATGGTTCGGCGGTGTTTGAGGGCGAGCGTGCCTATGGCGGCCGCATCTTCAAATCGCGCGAACATGCCGAGCGGCTGCGGCGTTCGGGTGACCTGCTCGACATGCCGGTCCCCTATAGCGTGGAGGAGATCATGGCCGCGAAAGAGGCGGTGCTGGCGGCCAATGGCCTGACAGACGGCTATCTGCGGGTGATCGCCTGGCGCGGTGCGGGCCCCGAGATGGGCGTGGCGGCGGCGGGCAATCCGGTGCGGATGGCGGTCGCGGCCTGGGAATGGGGGGCCTATTACGGCCCGGCCAAGATGCAGGGCGCCAAGCTGGATATCTCGCGCTGGAAACGGCCGGATCCGGAGACGATTCCCTGCCATGCCAAGGCCTCGGGCCTCTATATGATCTGCACGATGTCGAAACATGCGGCGCAGGCCAAAGGCTGCTCGGATGCGCTGATGTTCGACTATCGCGGCTTTGTGGCCGAGGCGACCAGCGCCAATGTGTTCTTTGTGAAAGACGGCGTGGTGCACACGCCGCTGCCGGATGCGTTCCTGAACGGGATCACCCGGCAGACGGTGATTGATCTGTTGCGCGACAAGGGGGTGGAAGTGCGCGAGCGGCATATTCTGGCCGAGGAATTGCCGGGTTTTGAGCAATGCTGGCTGACCGGCTCGGCGGCGGAAATCACGCCGGTGGCCGAGATCGGGCCGCATCGCTACACGGTGGGCGAGCTGACGCGCTGGGTGGTCGGGGCCTATGAGGCCTTTGTCCGCGCCTGAAATGTTTTCCGGCCGGTGCCCTTGCGGGGGCATCGGCCGGGGCTTTGACTGTCAATTTGGGCTGTCAGATCAGACGGTGCGGCCGCGGGCGATCCGCATATATTCAACGGCGCGGCGGTTCTGCACGGTCATTTTCTCGGTGCCGCGCTGGCGCAGCGACTGAATGGCCGGGTGCAGCGTCTGCCCCTGCAACAGTTCCACATAGCGGCGCAAGCGGGTGCCGCCGGAGACGAGTCGTTTATGGTCAAGCAGATGTCTTTGCATGTCATCCTCCTCCAAAGCCCAGATGGGTCCAAAAGACTATAGCACGAAAGCGGGCGCGTTTCACCCCTGCGGGGTCATCGCCTTGCGTTGGCGGGTGCGCTCCAGCCCCAGCTGACGTTCGCGCCAGATGATCAGCACCCCGGCGGCAATCACCAGCGCCGCCCCGGCGAGCATCACCAAAGTGGGCACTTCGCCGAAGAAAAAGTACCCGATTCCAAGGGCAAAGATCATCGAGGCATATTCGAACGGGGCGATCACCCCCGCATCTGCATGGCGATAGGAGGAGGTCAGCAGGATCTGGCCGAGCCCGCCCAACAGCCCGGCGGCAATCAGCCGACCGGCCTCGCCGCCCGTGGGCAAGGCCCAGCCAAAGGGGATCGTCAGCAGCGACATGCCGGTGGAGGTGATCGAGAACCAGAACACGATGGCGCTGGTCTTCTCGGAGAAAACCAGTTTGCGCACAAAGACCTGCGCGAGCGAGGCGCAGAGCGCGGCCCCCAGCACCACCATGGCGCCGAAAGCCTCGCGGTCGCTGGCATTCCCCAGCGCGGTCAGCCGCGGCGAAAGCACAATGACCACCCCAACGAGACCCAGCGCCACGGCGGTCAGGCGGAAGGCCCGCACCTCTTCGCCCAGAAACATGGCCGCCAGAATAACCGTGAGCAGGGGTGCGGCATAGCCGATGGCCGTCACTTCCGGCAGCGGCAGCAGGCCCAGCCCGGCAAAGCCGAGACCCATCGAGGTGGTGCCGACCACGCCGCGCCAGACATGGCCCATCGGGGCGGCAACCTTCAGGCCGGTGCCCAGTTCCTTGCGCCACCAAAGCCAGACCAGGATCACCGGAATCGCAAAGAAGGAGCGGAAGAAGACCGCTTCGCCCGGCGGAATCGTGGCCGCTGTGGATTTGATCAGCGAGGACATGGCGATGAAAACCATGACCGAACAGATTTTGAGGGTGATGCCGCGCAAAGGATTCATGCGCTGACCCTAGCCCGCGCGGCGGCGAATGAAACCCTCAAATATGCCCGGCAGCGGCAGAAAATACTGCGGCCGCTGCCGGGGCAGGGTCAGACAAGCGTGGTGGCCACGTCGAGATTGCCGCGGGTGGCGTGCGAATAGGGGCAAACCTTGTGGGTTTTCTCAAACAAGGCTTCGGCGGCCTCCGGCGCGATGCCCGGCAGCGATACCTCAAGCGAAACCTGCAGGCCAAACCCGCCATCCGAGCGCGGCCCGATGCCGACATGCGCGGTCACCGCGACATCGGCGGGGATCTGCACGCTCTTATCCTGCGAAGCCACGTATTTCATCGCGCCAAGGAAGCAGGCCGCATAGCCCGCTGCGAACAACTGCTCGGGATTGTTCCCCTGACCGTTGCCGCCCAGTTCCTTCGGCGTCGCCAGTTTCACCGAGAGGCTGCCGTCCAGCGTGCTGGAGGCGCCATCGCGGCCGCCCGTGGCCTTGGCTGCGGTCTTGTAGAGCACATTTACCGACATCGTGAGTCCTTTCAGTCGCATAAGATTAAATCGTGTACGATTGATATGTGAACGGGGGCATGAAGTCAAGCGCTTGCGAAACAATCGCGTGCGATATACATTCAACGCATGGATCAGACACTCCCCCTCGAAACGCAGCTGTGCTTTGCGCTCTATTCCGCCAGTCACGCGATGACCCGGGTCTACAAGCCATTGCTGGAAGGGATGGGGCTGACCTATCCGCAATATCTGGTGATGCTGGCGCTGTGGGAACCGCCTGCGGCGGCGGCGCCTGCCGTGGGGCAGACCGTCGGACAACTGGGCGCGCGCCTGCATCTGGAATCCAACACGCTGACCCCGTTGTTGAAGCGGCTTGAGACGGTCGGGTTGATCCACCGCCAACGCGATGCTCAGGACGAGCGTCAGGTGCGCATCGTGCTGAGCGCCGCCGGAGAGGGGTTGCGCGCGCAGGCCGCGACGATTCCGGCCTGCATCCAGACGGCAACCGGGCTGGATCTGACAGCCTTGCGGCAATTGCAGGCCGATATCGCTGCGCTGCGCGACCGGCTGGGCGCCGCCTGACCGTCCCGGGTCCGAAGCGCCGCGAAAAGGCGGGCTATGCGGGTTCCGTCGGCGCTGTCAGATGCCCCTCACCACGGCCCTTCAAGCCCAGGCCTCTTCCTGGCCCCCTGAGGCGCAAGCCGGTACGGACGCGCTATAACCGTCAGAACACCGATATGCCGCGCCACCATGCGCCGCATCAGCCTCTGCGCCGATTTCCGCACCCGCATTCCCCCCCCCCCAACGCCAGCGTCAGCCACCAGACTTCAGGACCACGGTCTGCTCTGCCGCAACGCCTGTTCCTTGCTGCGGCGGCAGATCAGACAGGCACAGGTGATGGCGCCCGTGATAAGATCTGCGGGGGGAACGCGGCGCGTGACATCCGGGCACCATGGAGGCCGCGCGCTTAATCTTCGTCGGACAGAGCGGCGGACGTCAGCCGCGCCAGTGCCCACCGCGCCGCCTCGGCCACCGTCGGATCGGCATCAGAGGTCAGGGCGGTGGCGGCGGGCGCCAGCGCCGCCTGCCCGGAATTGCCAATGGCATAGAGGACATTGCGCACCATCCGGTCCCGCCCGATCCGCTTGATCGGGCTGCCCGCAAAGCGCGCCCGGAAGCCCGCATCATCCAGCTGCGACAGTTCGGCCAACAGCGGCGGATCGGCTTCCCGCGCGGCATAGCCGATCTCACGCGCCTCGGCGGCAAACTTGTTCCAGGGGCAGGCGGCCAGGCAATCATCGCAGCCATAGATCCGGTTGCCCATCAGGCCGCGCAACTCAGGGTCCACCGGCCCCCTGTGCTCGATGGTCAGATAGGAAATACAGCGCCGCGCATCGAGCTGATAGGGCGCCGGAAACGCCGCTGTCGGGCAGACGTCAAGGCAGGCGGTGCAGCTGCCGCAATGGCTGACCTCGGCCAGATCCGGTTCCAACTCCAACGTGGTGAAAATCGCCCCCAGAAAGAACCAGCTGCCCAGATCCCGCGCCAAGAGATTGGTGTGCTTGCCCTGCCAGCCCAGACCCGCCGCCTGTGCCAGCGGTTTTTCCATCACTGGCGCGGTATCGACGAAGACCTTGATCTCCGCCGCATCGCCCCGCTTTTTCGCGGCCTCGATCAGCCAGATCCCCAGCCGCTTCAGCCGCCGCTTGACCAGATCATGGTAGTCCTTGCCCTGCGCATAGACGCTGATCGCCCCGTGCTCCGGCATCCCCAGCACCGCCATCGGATCACTCTCGGGCGTATAAACCTCGGCCAGCATGATCACTGAGCGCGCCTCGGGCCAGAGCGCATCCGGCGCGCCGCGCCAATGCATCCGCTCGGCCATCCAGCCCATCTGCCCGTGACGCCCCGCCGCGACAAATTCCGCCAACCGCGCGGCCAGTTCGGGCACCGCATCCGGCCGACAGACCCGCGCCTTGGAGAAGCCTTCCTCCAGCGCGCGCGCGATCAGCAGGTCTTTCAGTCCCTCCATGCCGCGCCCCCTTTGCCTGATTGCAAATATCCTCGGGGGGCACGGGGGGCAGACAGCCCCCCGCCGCCGTGCAATCCCGCGGCCCGGATCTCAGAAATCCAGCTCGGCATATTGCGGTGCCGGCGGCAGCCCCGGGATCTGATCGGCCAGAAGCGAGCGGAAGGCCGGCCGCGATTTGATCTTGGCGTACCAATCCTTGACGTTGGACGAGCGGTCCCAGTCCACATCCGAGATGTAATCGAGGCAGCTCAGATGCGCGGCGGCGGTGAAATCCGCCAGCGTCATCGCATCGCCCGCCAGCCAGCGCCGCTGATCCAGCAGCCAGCCCATGTAATCCAGGTGGAATTTCACCGCCGACAGGCCGGATTTCACGTTCTTGCTGTCGGGGTAACCTTGTTTCATCACCTTTTTCCAGACCCGCTCGCCCATGATCTTGGCGGTGACCTCGGTGTTGAACTTGTCGTCGAACCAGGCGCAGAGCCGCCGCACCTCATAGCGCCCGTCAGGGTCGCGCGGCATCAACGGCGGCGAGGGGATGGTTTCCTCCAGATATTCACAAATCGCCTGACTCTCAGAGAAGGTCCGGTTGTCGTATTTCAGCACCGGCACCTTGCCCGCCGGGTTGCGGCGCAGGAATTCCACGCTCTGCTCCCAGTAGCGCTCTTCGACCAGCTCCACCTCGATCCGTTTCTCGGCGAGGGTCAGACGTACCTTGCGGCAAAAGGGCGAGAGCGCGACGTGGTAAAGACGGGTCATGGCGCGGGTTCTGGCTCCGGAGGACAGGGGATTTAACCTGTGATAGCCCCCGGGGCGGGCAGGATCAATGGGGGGAGGCGGCAGCCATCCTTTCGCGCGGCGGTCGTCGGTCAGTCTTCGCCGAAACACTGCGCGCGGCCATCGGCCCGGATTGTTGCCGCCCCATCGGTGATCGAGGCGGCGCGGCGGTTGAGATAGGCGGTCGGATGCGCCGCGTCGCGGCCCTTCGGATCGGGCAGCACGGCGGCCAGCAATGCCGATTGCCGGGCGGTCAGCTTGTCGGCGCTGACGCCGAAATAGCCCTTGGCCGCCGCCTCGACGCCGAAGATGCCGGTGTCGAATTCGGCCACATTCAGATAGACCTCAAGGATCCGCCGCTTGGACCAGACCAGCTCGACCACCGGGGTGATCATCGCCTCCAGCGCCTTGCGCGGCCAGCTGCGGCCCTGCCAGAGAAAGACGTTCTTGACCACCTGCTGGCTGATCGTGCTGGCGCCGCGGTTGGATCCTGCATCAATCGCCGCGCGGATCGCGCGCATGTCAAAACCCCAATGCTCGCAGAAATTGGCATCCTCGGCCGCGACCACCGCGCGCAAGACCGCCGGGGCCATCTCATCGGCGTCCACCCAGTCATGTACCAGCACGCCGACCTCGCGGCGCTCGGAGAGCATGGTCAGCGTGATCGGCGGATTGATGAAGGTATAGAGCAGGATCAGCACAAGGATCAGCGCCGCATAGGCCAGCGCCGCCCGGGTCAGCCAGAACAGCGCCCGCCGCAGGAGGGCGCGCGGCGTGAGATCGCGCAGGGCAATCCGCGGCACGGATGCGCGGGCGCGGCCAGAGCGGCCTTTGGATGCGGGAGAGGTCTTGCGTGCCATGTGGCCATAAGTCATGCCGCCCGCCCCCGGGTCAAGAGGGGCATCGGCGCAGCCTTGTCCCGGGCGGCAAAGCACCGCGCATGAAAACGGGCCCCGAAGGGCCCGTCTGTCGTTCTGTGGGGCGCGGCCCGATCTTATTCGGCGGGCACGGCCTGTGCTTCCACCGTCAGCGGATGCGGCAGATGGATCAGCATTTCCTTCGGGCAGACCTGAAGGAAGCTGCCCTTGGTCTCGGCCCAATCCTGCAGGATCTTGGTGGCTTTCAAGCTGCCGGTCTCGGCTGCATGCCGCTCGATCAGGCCCTTCAGCTGCGCTTCCCAATGCGGATGCGACACCGCACAGGTCACCAGCGTTTCCGGGTTGATATACTCCAGCGCCATGCCTTCCGGATCATAGAGATAGGCCATGCCCCCGGTCATCCCGGCACCGAAGTTGGTGCCGATACGGCCCAGAATGATCGCCACACCGCCGGTCATATATTCACAACCATTGGTGCCGCAGCCCTCGACCACCACCGTCGCGCCAGAGTTCCGCACCGCGAAACGCTCGCCCGCACGGCCCGCCGCAAAGAGATACCCCTCGGTCGCACCGTAAAGCACGGTGTTGCCGATGATGGTGTTCTCGGCCGCGACCAGCGGGCTGGCCATCGGCGGCCGTACCACGATGGTGCCGCCCGACAGGCCCTTGCCGACATAGTCATTGGCATCGCCCGACACTTCGATCTTCAGCCCGCGGCAGGCGAAGGCGCCCAGCGACTGCCCGGCGGAACCGGTCAGTTTCACCGTCAGATGGTCCGGCTGCAGATTGTTGCGCATGCCGAAGTTCTTGACGATATGGCTCGAGGCCCGGGTGCCGATGGTGCGGTGCGTGTTGCGCACCGCATAGCTCAGCTGCATCTTCTCGCCGTCTTCAAAGAAGCGCGCGCCATCGCGGATGATTTCGGCATCCAGCGTGTCGGGCACGAAGTTCCGCGGTTTCGAGCGGTCGTAGACGATCTTTTCCGAGCCATCGACGGTGATCAACAGCGGGTTGAGGTCGAGATCGTCGAGATGCGCCGAGCCACGCGACACCTGCGTCAACAGATCCGCCCGGCCGATCACCTCATCCATCGAGCGCGCGCCGATGGAGGCGAGGATCTCGCGCACTTCCTGGGCGTAGAAGGTGATCAGGTTGACCACCTTATCCGCCGAGCCGGTGAATTTGGCCCGCAGCGCCGGATCTTGCGTACAGACGCCCACCGGGCAGGTGTTCGACTGGCACTGACGCACCATGATGCAGCCCATCGCGATCAGCGCGGCGGTGCCGATGCCATATTCCTCGGCGCCCATCATCGCGGCCATGACGATGTCCCGACCGGTCCGCAGACCGCCATCGGTGCGCAGCGTCACCCGGTCGCGCAGCTTGTTCATCGCCAGAACCTGATGCGCCTCGGTCAGACCCATCTCCCACGGCAGACCCGCGTATTTGATCGAGGTGGCGGGGGATGCCCCGGTGCCGCCGTTGTGGCCCGAGATCAGGATGACGTCGGCTTTCGCCTTGGCCACGCCCGCCGCGATGGTGCCGACGCCGGAAGAGGCGACCAGCTTCACCGTCACTTTGGCGCGCGGGTTGATCTGCTTGAGGTCATAGATCAGCTGCGCGAGGTCTTCGATCGAATAGATGTCATGGTGCGGCGGCGGCGAAATCAGCGTCACGCCCTTGGTCGAATGCCGCAGACGGGCGATCAGATCGGTCACTTTCATGCCCGGCAGCTGGCCGCCTTCGCCGGGTTTGGCCCCCTGCGCCACTTTGATCTCAAGCTCTTCACAGGCGTTCAGATATTCGGCGGTGACACCGAACCGGCCCGAAGCCACCTGTTTGATCTTTGCCGACGGGTTGTCGCCGTTGGGCTCCGGCACGAAATGCGCCGGATCTTCGCCGCCCTCGCCGCTGTCGGATTTCGCGCCGATGCGGTTCATGGCCACGTTGAGCAGTTTATGCGCTTCGGGCGAGAGCGCCCCCAGCGACATCCCCGGCGTGACAAAGCGTTTGCGGATCGAGGTGATGCTTTCCACCTCTTCCAGCGGCACCGGTTTGCCGAGCGATTTGATGTCCAGCAGGTCGCGGATATGGATCGGCGGGTTTGCCCGCATCAGCGCCGAATACTGTTTCCACAGATCATAGCTGGCACGGTCACAGGCCGATTGCAGCACATGCATCGTCTGCGCTTCCCAGGCGTGTTTCTCGCCCGAGCGACGCGCCTTGTAGAGGCCGCCGATCGGCATGATGTCCTGGCCACCTTTCCAGCCGCGCGCATGCACCTGCTCCAGCTTGCGCTGGATGCCGTGCAGACCGATGCCGGAGATGCGCGACTGCATGCCCGGGAAATACTCGGCCACCATCGCGCGGCTCAGACCCACGGCTTCAAAGTTCAGACCGCCACGATAGGAGGAAATCACCGAAATCCCCATTTTCGACATGATCTTCAACAGGCCCGCATCCACCGCGTCGCGGTAGCGGCGCATGGCATCTTCAAGGCTGCCTTCGATCAGCCCGCGCCCGATGCGGTCAGCGACCGAATCCTGCGCGAGATAGGCGTTCACCGTGGTGGCGCCACAACCGATCAGCACCGCGAAGTAATGCGGATCGATGCATTCGGCCGCACGGACGTTGATCGAGGTGAAGGTCCGCAGGCCCTTGCGGGTCAGCCAGCTGTGCACCGCCGAGGTGGCGAGAATCATCGGCATCGCGATTTTCTCGGCCGATTGCGCCTCATCGGTCAGCACGATGTGGTTGGCGCCCGAGCGCACGGCATCTTCGGCCTCGGCGCGGATGCGCTCCAGCCCGGTGCGCAGCGCTTCCTGATCGGCACCATCGGCAAAGGTACAGTCGATGACCGCCACCGAACCCGCGAATTGCTTCAGCATCTGCTCGTATTCGGCATTGGCGATGAACGGGCTTTCCAGCAGCAGGATCTCGGTCTGGCTGCTGTCCTCGTCGAGCACGTTCTTCAGGTTGCCGAACCGCGTTTTCAGCGACATCACCCGGCTTTCGCGCAGGCTGTCGATCGGCGGGTTGGTGACCTGAGAGAAGTTCTGCCGGAAGAAATGCGACAGCGGACGGTAGACCGAGGAGAGCACCGCCGGCGGCGTGTCATCGCCCATCGACGCGATCATCTCTTTGCCGTCTTCGGCCATCGGCGCCAGAACCTGCTCCAGCTCCTCCAGCGAATAGCCCGCCGCGATCTGCCGTTTGCGCAGTTCCGCGCCGCTGAACAGCGCCTTTTCCGGCACGTCGCGCATGATCTCGGAAAGGTTGACCACCTTTTCGATCCATTCGCCGAAGGGCTGGCTGTTGGCCAGGCGGTCTTTCATCTCGCGGTCGTGGTAGAGTTTGCCTTCGCGCATGTCGACGGCGATCATCTGCCCCGGCCCGAGCGCGCCTTTCTCGACCACGCGGGTCTCATCCAGCGGCACCATGCCCGCCTCGGAGCCCGCGATCAGCAGGCCGTCACCGGTGACGACATAACGCAGCGGGCGCAACCCGTTGCGGTCCAGACCGCCGCAGACCCAGCGGCCATCGGTCATAGCGAGCGCCGCCGGGCCATCCCAGGGCTCCATCACCGCGTTGCAATAGGAATACATGTCCTGCCATGCCTTCGGCATGTCGGTGGTGGATTTCGACCAGGCCTCCGGCACCAGCATGGTTTTGGTCATCGGCGCCGAGCGGCCCGAGCGCACCATGACCTCAAACACCGCATCGAGCGCGCCCGAGTCGGAGGTGCCCGCCGGGATGATCGGTTTGATGTCCTCGGCCGCGTCGCCAAAGGTGGAATGGGCCATGCGGATCTCATGACTCTTCATCCAGTTGACGTTGCCTTTCAGCGTGTTGATCTCGCCGTTATGCGCCAGCATGCGGAACGGCTGCGCCAGCCACCATTGCGGGAAGGTGTTGGTCGAATAGCGCTGGTGATAGATCGCAAAGGCGCTCTCGAACCGGTCATCCAGAAGGTCGGGGTAGAAGACGGCGACCTGCTCGGCCAGCATCATGCCTTTGTAGATGATCGAGCGGCAGGAGAGCGAGCAGAGGTAGAGGCCCGAGATCTGCGCGGCAGCCGCCGCTTTCTCGATCCGGCGACGGATGATGTACAGCTCGCGCTCGAACTGCTCTTCGTCGATGTCCTTTTCGCAGCGGATCAGGATCTGCTCGATCTCGGGGCGCGTCGCATTGGCCTTTTCGCCCAGGCATTCGACGTTCACCGGCACATGGCGCCAGCCGTAGATATAGTGGCCCATCCGCAGCACCTCGGTTTCGAGGATGGTGCGGCAGCGCTCTTGCGCGCCAAAATCGGTGCGCGGCAGAAAGATCTGGCCGACGGCGATCAGCTTGCCCATGTCAGGCTCGTGGCCCGTGCGGCGGATCTGGTCATAGAAGAAGGGCACCGGGATCTGCACATGGATGCCCGCGCCGTCGCCGGTTTTGCCGTCGGCGTCCACGGCACCGCGGTGCCAGATCGCCTTCAGCGCGTCGATGCCGTTCTGCACGACTTTGCGGCTCGCCGTGCCGTTGATCGCCACCACAAGGCCAACACCGCAGGACGAATGCTCATCCTCGGTCTTGTAGAGGCTGTTTTGATCCATCCATTGGCGCTTCGCCTCTTCGGCAGCAACCCAGTCTTGGTTGAATTCGGTCATGTCAGTGCCTCCTCAGAGAGTGGGTCGGATCGTGGTGGGGTCAGCGGGGGCCGAGGTCATCAGCACATCGCAATCATAAATCGGTTTGGTGGCGCCAAAGCCCGGCTCACCAGGGAATTCAAAGAGGACGGGTGCCCCTTCGGTATGCACCGCATCGCCATAGGCATTCTCGAAATCTTCGCTGTCCGAGAAAAAGCTGCGCAGGCTGCGGCTGATGTATTGCTGCCCATGCCGGCGCGAGATGAAATTGCCCGCGCTGTCAAAGGTGGTCAGGTCGAATTCCGAACGCTCGAGCGGCACGCCGTCAATGGTGACCTGCCCGCCGGCCAGCAGATCATAGCCGACGTAGCGCCGATCTTCACCGCTGGTCGAGGAGGTGATGAAATCGTAGTCATCCCGGCCGGTTTGCAGCAGTTCCGAGAAGCTGGCGTTATCGGCCGAGTCCGGCGAGAGCCTGTCGGTCTTGCCGGTGTCGCGGCTATAGGATTCGATCCAGCGGGTTTCGCTGTCGATGCGGCTGACGAAAAACTCGCCGGTGCCGTCGGCATAGGAAATCCACTGATCCCCCGGCGCATCAGCGCAGCTGTAATAATTGGCCACCGTGCATTGGCGCGACTGCACGGTCACCGTCAGCGTGCAGCCCGCGGGCGGGGTGAAAACCTCGGCATGAAGCGGCAGGGCGCTGAACAGCACCGCCACAGTTCCTGCCACTAGTCTTGCTTTCGCCACGTCCGGTGTCCTGCCTGAGGGGGTCGGGGGCCCGGGCGGCGCATCCGCCGGGGCGTTAGAGCGGTCGGGGGCATGTCACCCCCGCGCGACGGATCACTCCGCCGCAACCGCCAGGTTCATAAAGCCGTTGATCATCGCATCGGCGGCCTCGCGGCCATCGCGGATCGCCCAGACCACGAGGCTGGCACCGCGCACGATGTCACCCACGGCATAGACGCCGGGCAGGCTGGTCTGATGCGTCTTGAAATCGGCCTTCACGGTGCCCCAGCGGGTCACTTCCAGCCCGTCGGTGCCCCAGAGCTTCGGCAACTCTTCCGGCTCGAAACCCAAGGCTTTGATCACCAGATCGGCCTCTTCGATGTAATCACCGCCCTCGATGATCTCGGGGGATTGACGGCCGGTCGCATCCGGCGCGCCCAGACGCATCCGCTGCACGGTGACGCCGGTGACCGGATCGCCGTGGAAGCCCTTGGGGGCCGCCAGCCAGACGAATTCCACGCCCTCTTCCTCGGCATTCTGCACCTCGCGCTGCGAGCCGGGCATGTTGGCGCGGTCGCGGCGGTAGAGGCATTTCACCGAAGTGGCGCCCTGACGGATCGCGGTGCGCACGCAGTCCATCGCGGTGTCGCCGCCGCCGATGACCACGACGCGCTTGCCCGCGGCGTTCATTTCGCCGCTGTCGAATTCCGGCACGCTGTCGCCGAAGGAGAGGCGGTTCGAGACGGTCAGATAGTCGATGGCGCGCAGGATGCCCTTGGCATTGGCCCCCTCGATGTCGCGGGTTTTGTAAACGCCGGTGGCGATGATGACCGCGGTGTGCTTGGCGCGGATCTCGTCAAAGGACATGTCGACGCCGACGGTGACGTTCAGCACGAATTTGACACCGCCCTGTTCCAGCTGATCGATGCGCTTCATCACGACATCTTTCTCCAGCTTGAAGCCGGGGATGCCATAGGTCAGCAGGCCGCCCGCGCGGTCATAACGGTCATAAACGGTGACCTGAACGCCCGCCCGGCGCAGCCGGTCCGCCGCCGCAAGGCCGCCGGGGCCCGCGCCGATGATGCCCACGCTCTCCGAGCGTTCGGCCAAAGGTGCCGCCGGTTTCACCCAGCCTTCCGCCCAGGCGGTGTCGGTGATGTATTTCTCGACCGAGCCGATGGTGACAGTGCCGTGGCCCGACTGCTCGATGACGCAATTGCCTTCGCACAGACGGTCCTGCGGGCAGATGCGGCCGCAGATCTCGGGGAAGGTGTTGGTGGCCTGGCTGATCTCATAGGCCTCTTGCAGACGCCCTTCGGCGGTCAGGCGCAGCCAGTCCGGGATGTTGTTGTGCAGCGGGCAGTGCGACTGACAATAGGGCACGCCACATTGGCTGCAGCGGCTCGCCTGCTCTTCCGCTTTCTGCGTCGCGTATTGACGATAGATCTCGTCGAAGTCCTGCTTGCGCAGGGTCGCTTCGCGTTTCTCCGGAGTCTCTTTCGCGGTGTTCACGAATTTGAGCATGCGTTGCTGAGCCATGGCTGCGCCTCCCTGCGGGGTTGTTCTGGCGTAGTGCTACATGGGGTCGCCCGGAAATAAAAGTCAGCTAAGCTGACCTAATTGTCGGTTTTTTCGCAATCTGAAGGCGTGTCGCGAAAATTTCCGACGAAATTAGGTCAGTGCGGCGTACCTATCACTCAGTAACCTGCGGCCAGCGCCAGCAAAACCACCGTACCGATGATGATTCGCCACCAGCCGAACAGCGCATAGCCATGCTTGCTGACATAGCCGAGCAGCCAGCGCACCACGATGATCGCCGAGATGAAGGCCATGACAAAGCCGATCAGGATCTCGTTCAGAGCCGAGGCGTCGAGGACGTCGCGATTCTTGTAGAGATCATAGGCAAAGGCTCCGGCCATGGTCGGCATCGACAGGAAAAAGGAAAACTCGGCAGCCGCCCGTTTGCTGGCCCCCATGGCGAGGGCGCCGACGATGGTGGCACCCGAGCGCGAGACGCCGGGAATCATCGCCAGACATTGGATGAAACCGATCTTCAGTGACATGCCGAGCGGGAAGCGCATCGCATCTTCATGCACCGGCTTCAGCGGCAGGCGGTCGACCAGCACCAGCACGATGCCGCCCAGAATCAGCATCACGGCGATCAGCATCGGCGTCTCGAACAGCACCGTTTTGATGAAATCATGCGCCAGCACCCCGATCACCACCGCCGGAAGGAAGGCGATCAGGATCGAGAGGATGAATTTCCGCGCCGCCGGATCATGCGGCGCGGCGGCGAAAACGCTGATCAGCCGCTTGGCGTAAATCAACAGGATGGCGAGGATCGCCCCCAGCTGAATCACCACCTCAAAGGCCTTGCCCGCGCTTTCAAAGCCCAGGAAATGCCCGGCGAGGAGCACATGCCCGGTCGATGAGACCGGGATAAACTCCGTCAGGCCCTCGAGAATACCCAGGGCAGCGGCGATCAGCGTTGTATCGGCCATTTACGGATGCTTTCTCAGATTCTTGGCCGAAGCCTTGATTGCGTCATATTGCCCGGTCGGGCGGAACCGCCAGAGGTAATCCGGCAATACGGCTGCCATCGGGGTGGGGTTGATGCCCAGATCGCCGAGGCCCTTGGCATCCGCGCTGACGAGGTTGTCCACCGACAGGCCGGCCACCTGATCGCGGGTCAGGACCTTGTTGGCGATGAGGCCGCCGGTCACGGTTTGCAACAGATCAAAGCCGCCGCCGATCAGCCGGGCGACAAAGAACGGCACATTCACCACCAGGCGGCGGCGCAGGATCACCGCCAGCATGTCCTGCATCAGTTCGCGGAAGGTTTTCTGGTCCGGACCGCCGAGCTCATAGATGCCCGCGGGCGCGGTGCCGAGGACGCCTGCCACCGCCGCACGGGCCACATCATCGACATAGACCGGCTGGAAGCGGGTGTTGGCGCCCACCACCGGCAGGATCGGACCCATGCGGGTCATTCCGGCGAAGCGGTTGAAGAACTGGTCTTCGTTGCCGAAGATGATCGAGGGGCGCAGAATCATCGCGCCGGGATAGGCGGCAAGCACCGCAGCCTCGCCGTCAGCCTTGGTGCGGGCATATTCGCTGGCGGCGGCGCTGTCGGCCCCGATGGCCGAGATGTGCACCAGCCGCCCAATCCCGAGCTCAGAGGCCAGAGCGGCCACGCGGGCGGCGCCTTCTTTTTGCACGGAGGCAAAATTGTTTTTGCCCGAGCAGGCCAAAAGGCCGACGCAGTTGACCACCGCATCCGCACCCTGCATCGCAGCGCGCACCGAGGCGTCATCGCGGATGTTGCACAAGACAGGCTCTACCTGGCCGACCGCGCCATAGGGGCGCACGAACATCGCCTCGTTCGGACGACGCACGGCGACGCGCACGCGCCAGCCCTCTTTCGCCATACGACGGGCGATGTAGCGCCCGACAAAGCCCGAGCCGCCGTAGATGGTGACAAGTTTCGACATGAGCGTCGCCTTCCGTTCCCGAAAATATGGTCCCTGATTAGCCCCAAGCCCCTTTTGGGTAAAGGCAAAACCAACTTTCTTACATGCTTGTATAAAAATCTTGAAACAGGCCGTTGACACTCCCTGTGCCGGGCCGTAGATAGCCCCCACGACACCTGCCCAGGTGGCGGAATTGGTAGACGCGCACGGTTCAGGTCCGTGTGCCGCAAGGCGTGGAGGTTCGAGTCCTCTCCTGGGCACCAAGTCGGCCAACCGATCCTAGATCGGTTACGCCTGAGAAAAAGCCGCTGTTTCGGACTACCAACCGACACAGCGGCTTTTTTCTGTTTTGCGCTGCCGCATCGGTGATTTTTTCATCATTTCCCAGGAATGCTGCCGTCGAAATGCCGCCAGCAGGCATCCGGTCCGGCGGCCTTGTCCCTGGGGCCTGCGGTGCGGCACCGGGAAAAGCGAATCACTTTGCAAAACGGACGGCGGGCCTGTGCTTTGCATGCTGCCCCTGAGCGCGTATAAGCGCCCGATACCGCGAGACGGCCGCGTTTCACCTTCGGGACCGGTGCGGATCACCGGTCGGGCGCGGTTCGGCAGGAAGGAAATTGATGTGACGGTTCATCTTTACAAGAATGACCTGCCCGAAGGGCTCAACCTTGGCCCGGTGGTCGCGATTGATACGGAAACGATGGGGCTTGAGCCGCGGCGTGACCGGCTCTGCCTCGTGCAGCTCTCTTCGGGCGACGGCAATGCGCATCTGGTGCAAATCGCCAAAGGGCAGACATCCGCGCCCCGGCTCGAGGCCTTGCTGGCCGATCCGGCGGTGACCAAGCTGTTTCATTACGCCCGTTTCGATGTCGCCGCGCTCTATAATGCCTTTGGCGTGGTGACGGCGCCGATTTTCTGCACCAAGATTGCCTCGCGCATGGTGCGGACCTTTACCGACCGCCATGGGCTCAAGCAGCTGGTGCAGGAATTGGTGGGTGCGGATATTTCCAAGCAGCAGCAAACCTCGGATTGGGGGGCGGATCAATTGACCAATGCCCAGCTCGACTATGCCGCCTCTGACGTTCTTTATCTGCACAAGCTGCGGACCGAGCTGATGCGCCGTCTGGAGCGCGAAGGCCGGACCGCGCTCGCGCAGGCGTGTTTCGACTTTTTGCCGGTGCGGGCCCAGCTGGACCTGATGGGCTGGAGTGACGTGAATGACATTTTCAACCACTGACCGTACGCGCGTTCCGGCGGATGCCGAGACCTTGCTCGCCGCCGCGCGGCGGGTGATCGGGATCGAGGCGCGGGCGTTGGATCTGTTGGCCGAGTCGCTGGGCGACAGTTTCGCCGCCGCCGTCGGGCTGATCCTGGGGGCGCGCGGCAGGGTGATTGTCTCGGGCATGGGCAAATCCGGCCATGTCGGGCGCAAGATCACCGCGACCCTGGCCAGCACCGGCACGCCCGCGCAATTCGTGCATCCAGCCGAGGCGAGCCACGGCGATCTGGGCATGGTGACGCCGGATGATGTGGTGCTGGTGCTCTCGAATTCGGGCGAAACGCCGGAACTGTCGGACATCATCGCCCATACCCGCCGCTTCACGATTCCGCTGATCGGGGTGGCCAGCCGTGCGGGCTCAACCCTTCTGCAGCAATCCGATGTGGCGATCGTGCTGCCGCAGGCGCCGGAGGCCTGTGGCACCGGCGTGGTGCCGACCACCTCGACCACGATGACGCTGGCTTTGGGCGATGCGCTGGCCGTGGCGCTGATGGAGCACCGGCAGTTCACGCCCGAACATTTCCGCACCTTTCATCCGGGCGGCAAACTGGGCGCGCGGCTGTCGAAAGTGGCGGATCTCATGCATCACGACATGCCGCTGGTGGCCGAGGATGCGCCGATGTCCGAGGCTTTGCTGACCATCAGCCAAAAGGGCTTTGGCGTGGTTGGCGTCACCGATCCAGAGGGCGCGCTGGTCGGCATCATCACCGACGGCGATTTGCGGCGGCACATGCAGGGGTTGCTGGATCACCGGGCGGCCGAAGTGATGACGCGCAACCCGCGCACGATTGCCCCCGATCAGCTGGCCGAAAAGGCGGTGGCGGTGATGAATGCGCGCAAGATCACCTGCCTCTTTGTGCTGGACCCGGCCGCGGGCGGCCGTCCGGCGGGCTTTATCCAGATCCATGACTGCCTGCGCGCGGGCGTGGTCTGAGGGGGGGGGCGCGGTGCACAGCAGTTTTGATAACGCCCATTCGCGGCTGGTGGCCTGGCTCAAGGTATTGCTGCCCTTGACCGCGCTTGGCCTGCTCTCAACGCTGTTCCTGCTGTCGAACCGTATTGATCCGGATGCGGCGATTCCCTTTGCCGAGGTCGATGTGCAGCAAATGGCGCGGGAGCCGCGGCTGACCAAGCCCGAGTTTTCCGCGATGACCAAGGATGGTGCCGCGATCAGCCTGCGCGCGGCGGAGGCCCGCCCCGATACCGGCGGCGCGGCAGGGGCCAGTGCGGTCAATCTCGTGGGGCGGCTGGACATGCCCGACGGCAGCCGGGCCGATCTGTCGGCCAATCAGGCGCAGATCAATCCCGAAACCGGGAAGATCGAATTGTCGGCCGGAGTGGCCGTGACCACCTCGCAGGGCTATGTGCTGGCCACGGATCATCTTCAGGCCGACACCAATGAAACCCGCCTGATCGCCCCCGGTGCCGTCGCCGGTGTGGCCCCGATGGGCAAATTGAACGCAGGCGCGATGGAACTCACGACCACCGGCCCCGATCACACGCAGCTTCTGGTTTTCAAAGACGGCGTCAAACTGATATATCGACCGTAGAATTGAGGTTTACATGCGCCGTTTTCTTACCCTGTCCCTGTTGTGTCTGGCGCTTGCGCCGCTTGCTGCCGGGGCGCAGCAGATCGCCTTTGGCGGCATGCGGGCCGATGCCAAGGCGCCGGTCGAGGTCAACGCCGATCAACTGACCGTCAGCCAGGCCGATGGCAGCGCGGTGTTTACCGGTGATGTGGTGATCGTGCAGGGCGAGATGAAAATCTCGGCGGCGACGGTCAAGGTGATCTATGCGCCCGAGGCTGACGGCGGGCAGAAAAAGATCGACCGGCTGGAGGCCTCGGGCGGGGTCACGCTGGTCAATGCCACCGATGCCGCCGAGGCGCAGGAGGCGGTCTACAGCGTCGACAGCGGCGAAGTGGTGATGACCGGCAATGTTTTGCTGACGCAGGGCGGCAACACGCTGACCGGGCAGAAACTGGTGGTGGATCTGAACACCGGCACCGGACAGATGGTGGGCCGGGTGCGCACCACCTTGCAACCGGCGGGCGGCAACTGATGGAGATGACGACCGTTCCCGAAGCATCCACGGCCATGGTGGAGGCGCCGGACACCGGCGGCCTGCGCATCATCGGCCTGCGCAAAAGCTACAAGCGGCGTCTGGTGATCCGTGACGTGTCGATGACGCTGGCGCGCGGCGAGGTGGTGGCGCTGTTGGGGCCGAACGGCTCGGGCAAGACCACCTGCTTTTACAACATTGCCGGGCTGATCACCCCCGATGCCGGGCAGGTTCTGATCGACGGGCGCGATGTGACCGCGCTGCCAATGTACCGGCGCGCGCGGCTGGGGATCGGCTATCTGCCGCAGGAAGCCTCGATCTTCCGCGGCTTGTCGGTCGAGGACAATATCCTCGCCGTGCTCGAGATCACCGTCTCCGATCCGCACAAGCGGCGCGAGCGGCTGGAGGAGCTTCTGGGCGATTTCTCGATCCAGCATCTGCGGCAAGCACCGGCGCTGGCGCTGTCGGGCGGCGAACGCCGACGGGTGGAAATTGCCCGCTGTCTGGCCGCCGATCCGAAATATCTGTTGCTCGATGAACCCTTCGCCGGGGTCGATCCGATCGCCGTGGGCGAGATTCGCGGGCTGGTGCATCAGCTGAAGTCGCGGGGAATCGGGGTGCTGATCACCGATCACAATGTGCGTGAAACCCTCGAGATCGTCGACCGTGCCTATATTCTGCACGACGGCCATGTGCTGATGTCGGGGACCACCGCCGAAGTTATCGCAGATGACAATGTGCGCCGCGTCTATCTGGGCGATACCTTCCGCAGCAGCTAAGCCTCTGAAATTCTCAATGAGCGAAAATCGGCCCCGGGCTGCGGTTGCCGCCGCCGGGGCCTTGAACCGCTCTGCGCTCATGCACAGGTGAAAAGGAAGACGTTGACATTCAACGTCTCTCTGACGCCAAATAAGACAAATGCATGACCATTGCCCCCTTGACCTGCCGCGCCCGCCGGACCGCTTCCGAGACGGAAAAATATTGGCAGTGCGGACCTTTGGGGGCCCATCCCGCGTTAACCGGACTGAAACCCGGCACATGTGCTGCTGGGCGAAGTCCATCTACCTGAAGGAGGAACCATGCGGTACCAGATCAGTGGCAAACAGATCGATGTCGGCGATGCGCTGCAAAGCCATGTGAAGACCGAGCTGGGCGGAACGCTTGAGAAATATGCCGGTCGCCCGACGGATGCGATGGTGATTTTTTCGCGTTCGGCGCATGAATACCTCTGTGAAGCGACGGTGCATCTTTCGACCGGATTGACCGCCGCGGCCAAGGGCCATGCCACCGAAGTCTATGCGGCCTTTGAATCCTGCCGGGAGAAAATGGACAAGCAGCTGCGCCGCTACAAGCGTCGGCTGAAGGATCACCACCGCGAACGTCCCGAACCGGTTGAATTCGGCTCTGAGCCCATGTATGTGCTCGCCGCGGATGACAGCACTGAAGCGCTCGAACCCGATAGCCTGCAGCCGATCATCGTCGCCGAGATGGAGACGAAGGTGCAGACGCTCTCGGTCGGCGAAGCCGTGATGCAGATGGAGCTGTCCGGGGTGCCGATGCTGGTATTCCGCAATGAGAAACATGGGGGCGTAAACGTCGTGCATCGCCGTGATGATGGCAATGTCGGCTGGATCGACCCGCGCAACATCAAGTAAGTGCCCGGCATGGGCGCGGAAACGTAAGGCCGAATGCAACTTTCGAATCTGCTCCAACCGGATGCCGTCAAGGTCATGGCGACCGTGACCTCCAAGAAACGTCTCTTTCAGGATCTTGGGGAAATCGCGCATTCAGCCTACGGGCTGGATGCGACCCAGACGGTGGATGCGCTGCAAGAGCGCGAAAGCCTGGGGCCCACGGGCGTCGGGCATGGCGTGGCTCTGCCGCATGCGCGGCTGCACGGGCTGGACCGTGTGGTGGGCGTTTTCCTGCGTCTGGAACGGCCGCTGGATTTTGACGCGGTCGACCGGCTGCCGGTGGATCTGGTCTTTGCGCTGTTCGCGCCGAAGGATTCCGGGGTTGAGCATTTGAAAGCGCTGGCGCTGGTGTCGCGCACGATGCGCAACGCCGAAACCTGCGTGAAGCTGCGCGCCAACACCGATCCCGCCGCGCTGCATGCGATGCTGACCGAGGCGCATGGCGTGCAGGCCGCCTGACACTGCCGCGCAGGATGGAAATTAAAAAGGCCGGTCCCCGAGGGGCCGGCCTTTTGCATGGCGGCAGCGGCTCTGACCTCAGGGGCGCCAATCCTCAAAGCCGAACAGCATGAAATCGCGGGCATAGGCGTCGCGGGCGGCGGCCTGCATCTCCTCGGTGACCATCTGCGCCAAGGGGACGGCGGCGGTGTCGGGGTCAAGCGCGGGCAGGCTGGGGGCCTCTATCCCGATGGTGCGCGTCAGATAGGCCAGATCCTCGGTCAGACGGTCTTCACGGATGATCAGATCGGGTAAGGCGAACTGCGCAAAACCCTGCAACAGCGCGGTTTGGCTGGCCCAGACCGGCTCGACCTTCAGGCTGGTCTGATCAGCCAGATTGGCCTTGAGAAAGCGCAGAAAGGCCAATAGCAGGGCGGCATAATCGGCGAGATCTTTCGGCGCAGGTTTGCCCTCGGGCGGCAAGGGCAGCTTGTACCGGTCGCGCAGCACGGCGCGCAGATCGGCCTGCCAGTCGCGCTCCAGAAGCAGCGCCAGCGCGTGATGCGCCCGCATCAGGGGGTGCCGCAGCACGGTAAAGCTGCGGTGGCCGGGATGCGTCTTTTTCCACTGGCGCAGGGTCTTTTGCGAAAACCCCTCCTCCAGCCCACCAAAGCCCGCCAGCCAGTCGCGCAGACCCGCGTCGGCACCGGGTTTCATCGGCATATAGAGAAGCCCCGCCGCGCGCGCCGCGACAAAGCCGGGCACATTCGGACCCCGGCGCGGTTCAAAATTCGGGGTGCGCGACAGGTTGAAACGATCAAGCCGCGCCAGCGAGCGTTCCATCGCCGCAGGATCCGCTACTTTGCGGTCGAGCGCTTCGGGGTTCTGCGGCACGAGGCCCTCGGGCAGCGCATCGATCCGGCCCTCGGCCCCCAGCCATTCGGCCAAACCGTTCAGCACCGCCAGATCGCGGGCATCCTCATAATCGATGTAAAAGCCGGTTTGGCCGGTGCTTTGCATCCCATGCATCAGCACCTTTTGAAAGCTTTGCAGCTGGTCCAGATGCGCTTCGAACTCGGCGGCGTCAAACTCGGCCAGCGCCTCCTTGCGGTGGCGGGCATCGCCCAGCTTCCACTGGCCAGTGGCGCGGGCGATTTTCAGGCTGACATAACTTTCCACCGGATTGCGGGTCAGGATGATCTTGGCGCAGCGCTTGTCGTTCAGGAGCTTCTGCAGGATCCGCGGATCATGGTCGTGGAAATAGCGAAAGCCGTTCAGCCCCGGCGCCTTGCGGATCCGCGCGAGCAGGGCCATCGGATCGGCATCCCGCTCGGCCATCGTCATCCCGAGGAGTTCGCTGCGCTTGGGATAGCCGATCAGCGCCGGATTGAACGCCTCGCCGTGGCAGGTGACCCCGGTCAGGGCGTTGACGCTGGCCTCGAGCAGGTTCGATCCGGTGCGCATTTCGGCAAAAATGACAAAGCTGTCAAAGGGTCGGGCCATTCAGGTCTCACTTCACCAGATAGGGGCGACCGCGACGGGTCGTGCTCGGGCGCGGATCGTCTCCGGTTGGGAAATCGCCCATCAAACGGGGCTGCATGCCCTGATTCTTCAAATTCTGCAGGAACTGACCGAACCCGGAGAGGTCCATCATCTTGGGCGCTTCGGTCAGACGGCGGGTGGCGCGCGGGCTGATTTCGTCGATGATGGTCTGCAGGGGCTCCATCGGATTGTCGATGAAATCCGCCATCGTCCAGATCCGCACCCGCGCCTTCACATACATCGAGCGCAGGATCACCAGCTGATCGACCTCGATTTTCTGCAGCCGCGCCGCTTCGCGCCGGATGGTGGCGAAATTCTCATTCGCGCGGAACAGGGGCACCGCCCAGGCGCCGGTGATCACCGAGATCTGCGCATTCGGATCGGTGGCCATCAGCCAGTTGATTTTCTGCGTGTCGCGCGGCCCGTACATGAAACACTGCCGCTCGCCCCGGCTGTTCCAGATCACATTGGTCAGAAAAGCCCGGGGATTGTAGTCCCTTAGCACCGGGTTCGAGATCAACCCGCCGTTGAACACCTGCTCGCCGCCGGTGAACTCCGCGCCCTCCGGGCCGAACAGATGCCCATGCACCCGCGCGCCCACCGCCTTCGACAGCCAGCCCTCAAAATTCTCAAAAAGGTCGGAGAACCCCTGAAACACCGAATAGGGTGCCGAGGTCTTGCCGTTCTCGCGGTCCTTTTGCGGAAAGCGGCTTTGCATGTAGAGGCCGGGCCGTCCCTTGGTACGCCGCTCGACGGCCTTGGAAAACAGCCGGTCGATCTTGGCCGGGTTGGGTTCGGCGCGCGGCTCCTCGGAGGGGCTGGGCCGCAGGAAGGTTTGATAGAGCCGGTCCGCGCGCGGCCAGATCTTGCGCGCCACAAAGCAATCCGACCGCCGCAGGAGTTGCAGGTGGTCATCGTAGAAAATATGCGGCTTTCCCTGAAAATCGAATTTCGACAGCGTCAGCGACCGGCTTTCGATATTGGTGGCATAGAGCCGGACGAGCGTCTGGAAATAGCTCTCATCCGGGATCCAGACCTTTTGGAAATAGCGGTCATAGGTGGGCCGGTCGGGGTCGGTCAGGATCGCGCTCAGCGTTTGCCGCGTCAGGCACCACCACTGGCTGCCCAGATGCGGCACGAGGCCTTCCGGGATGCGGCGGCGAAAGCCCACGCGACGTTGCAGCGCGGTATAGCGGTCAAACAGGCGGCGCTGGGTTTTCCAGCTGAAGGGAAAGCGCAGGGTGAACCGCTCGGTGTCGAGGCCGCCGACCGTCCAGCCGACATCGGCGGTGGTGACGCTTTCGATGAAATCGGTCCAGGGGCGGGCGTCGAGATAGTCGACGAGTTCCGCGACGGGCCGCAGCGACAGGCACGAGCCGGAGGCGAGATAGACATGCCGCACCTCGGCATGGCGGGCCAGCATCTGCTCGGCCGCGGCCTGACTGGCCGCCACCAGCGACCAGGTGCCCCAGCCGCAGCGGAAACGCGGTGAAAAGCTGATCGTGTCGAGATCGGCCACCGCCCGGGTCAGCCGCGCGTAATCGGGGGCCGAGACCTGGCTGTCGACATGGATCACCACCGGCGCACCGGACTCGGCCCAGTGCCGCGCCACCTGCGCAGCCCGGTCCAAAGCCGTATGACACATCATGATGAACCCGACCGACATCCGCTCCTAAGCCCAGTTCCCTTTCGACATCAGCCCGAGAATCTCAAGCTGACGCCAGTTGATGTAACGCTCCGACCACTTGCACCAGAGGTCGGGATCCGTCGTCAGTGCCGCGCTGTAGGCGATATATTCGCGCGATCCGGCAAAATGCTCCTGCCGGTCCAGTTCCTCGCTGACCTTCTCGGTCAAAGGCGACAGGAATTTGGCGTGCAGCAGGCAGCCAGAGGGCTTTTCACCGCCCCATTCGTCATAGACCTGATTGAGGCCGCGCGGCAGCAGCATATGGGTTGAGCTCAGGTAGACATGGCTGCGGTCCCATTTCACCAGCGGGATCTTGTTCAGCGACGGCGCCTCCTCCGGGGTGTCGGCAAAGAATTTGCGGGCGCGCGGGCCGCCCTGCACCCAGAGGTTCTGATAGAGGCTGTTCTTGGTGATCGTGTAATTGCCGCTGTCGAACCAACAGGCAATCTCGAACGGGTTCTGCCCCTCGCGGTAGGGCTGCGCGTCGATCCGGCCTTTGGGGTACATGTCCAGAAGCATCGCCGGAAAGGCGCGGATCTCATAGGTGTCCAGCCAATCGGTCAGCGCCCGGATCGGGCGGGTGTCGCTGAACGGATAGACGAAGAACTCATCGGGATCGACGGTCAGGCACCAATGGCCATGGCCATGGCGCAGCAAGAGCCAGTTCATCCAATCCATGCCAAAGCGGGATTTCTTGTAGCTGGCATGGGCGGTCCAGAGCGAAACATCGCTCTGCTCGGCCAGATATTCACGGCTGCCATCATCCGAGCCGTTTTCGACGATCAGGAAGTGGTTCACCCCCAGATCGCGGTAATAGCGCAGGAAATAGGGCAGGCGGATGCGTTCATTGCGCAGGGTGGCAAAGACCAGAATGTCGTTGCGGCGGATCTGGGACAGGCGCAGCGCAGCCGGTTTCAGCTCGCGCCTCTTGCGGAAGGCGCGAACCAAGAGGCGCTTGCGTTTGAGACGCAGGCGATATCTTTCCCAGATGCTCACTCTGTCCCTATCTCCGCGGACCCGGCACTGTTGCCCGGGACAGGTTTCTCACGTCTGATTTAAGACAAGATTGAAATGCTCTGTCCACGTTGGAATAACAATGCGCGGCCTGTTCCCGCTCTCCTCATCGTTCTTGGCGTCCGGGCCGGTTGTTTCCGGCCTGCTCATGCTGATTATTGTTTCCAACCAAGAATATATATCTTCGGGCTCAAGGTAAACGGGATAGTCGCCCAACAGCTCCAGCGTGGCGGGCAGCGGGCAGGCGATGACGGGGCAATCAACGGCGGCGGCCTCCAGCATCGGCAGGCCATATCCCTCGGCATGTGACGGCATCAACAGGCCGCGCGCGCGCGCGAGCAATGCGGCAACGGCCGCGTCGCTGATGCCCGCCCGTTCATGCACGCTGAGCGGGCAGGCATCCAGCCGGGCAAAAACCGCGTCGTTGTTCCAGCCCCGCCGCCCCAGAATGAGGAGGTCGGGACGCTCTGTCTCTGGCAGACGGCGGGCCAGCTCTTCCCAGACATCCAGCAGCAAGGCGTGATTCTTGCGCGGTTCAATGGTGCCCAGAACCACGAAATAGGGCCGCGACGGGCAGATGGTGTGCGGATCGGGCTGCGGTGGCGTGATCCCCAGATGGGCAATGACCAGCCTGGGCAGCGGGCTGTGCAGCACCTCTGCATGGCGGCTGACATCTGCCGCCGTCGCCTCCGAGTTGCACAGGATCACATCGGCGTAAATCAGGACGTTCTGAAACCGGTGATCGAACCGCCGTGCCTCATCCGCCCGGCAATATTGCGGGTAATCCAACGGGATCGTGTCGTGGATCATCACCCGTATTTCGAGGTCCGGCACGCCGGCCAGTTGCGCCAGATGCCGTTGGGACAGGTTGCTGTGACCGACGTTGAAATAGGTACCACCCGCCGGCATCCAACGGGCAAGGGTGGCCCGCAGCCCCGAATGGCTGCAGCGCGACAGCGCCTGCGCGCGCAGGCCCGCCTCGGCCCGTGCGCGGGGCGTGTCGCGGCGGCGCAGCCGGTCAATCCATCCGGCTTTCGCGGGCAGGGCGGTCTCTTCGGACAGCCAGGACAAGAGCAGCGTCCCGGCTTCTTTCGGCAGCAGCAGATAGCCGTAGCTGGTTCGGCACAACAGCAGGAGCGGATCCAAGCGCCCGGACAGTTCGGCCAGATAGGCCGCCTCCACCCGATCAACGCCGGTCATCGGGCCAAGACCGAGCCGCGAGACAAGACGTGTGATGTCCAGCAGGCGCGTCGGGCCCGTCAGCGGCGGCATGTGGCCTCAGCCCTCATAATGGCCTGTTTGGTGCCAGCGCCAGGCATCGGCAATCATCTGCGGCATGGTCGAGCGCTCGGGCTTCCAGCCAAGCTCGGCCAGCGCCCGGGCCGAGCCTGAGACCAGCTGCACCGCATCGCCCGCGCGGCGGTCGCCGATGACGATGGGCACTTCGCGGTTGGTGACGGCGCGGGAAGAATCAATGACCTCGCGCACCGAAAAGCCGTTGCCGGTGCCCAGGCAGAAGACGCGGCTGCCTTTGCCCGCCTCCAGCCATTGCAGCCCCAGCACATGCGCATCGACCAGATCCATCACATGCACATAGTCGCGGATGCAGGTGCCGTCCGGTGTCGGGTAATCGGTGCCAAACACCGTCAGCGCCGGGCGTTTGCCCTCGATCGCATCCAGCATCAGCGGGATGAGATGCGTCTCGGGCTGATGGAATTCGCCCACCTCCGCCTCCGGATCGGCTCCCGCCACGTTGAAATAGCGGAAGATCACCGAGCGCAGACCATAGGCCGCGCCGAAATCCTTCAGCATATCCTCAATCGCGCGTTTGCTGGCGCCATAAGAGTTCAGCGGCGTCTGTGGCGTTTCTTCGTTCAGGAGCACCCCGTCATGGTCACCATAGGTGGCGCAGGTCGAGGAGAAGACGAAATCCATGCAGCCCGCCGCCACCGCCGCTTCGATCAGCGTCAGCGAGGCGGTGACATTGCCGCGCCAGTATTTTCCCGGCTCTTTCATCGCTTCGCCCACCTGGCTGAGGGCGGCGAAATGCATCACCGCGACCGGCTGCCATTTGGCAAAAACCGCGTCCAGACGGGCGCGGTCCAGCAGGTCACCCTTTTCAAAGGGGCCAAACTTGACTGCATCCTGCCAGCCGGTGATCAACGAATCGAAGGTGACGGGCACATAGCCCGCCGCCTTCAGGGCCTTGCAGGCGTGCGAGCCGATATAGCCCGCCCCCCCGGTGACCAGAACATGCTTTGCCACCGGCGCTTACTCGGCTGCGTTCTGCAACATGGTGATGTCTGCGATGAACTGGGCAAACTCATCCCGCAGATCCGGACGCGCCAGACCGAAGGAGACGGTCGCCTGCAGGAAACCTGCCTTGGTGCCGCAATCAAAACGCTGGCCGCGGAAGCGGAAGCCGAACACGTCACGCCCTTCGCGGATCTCTTGCGCGATGGCATCGGTCAGCTGAATCTCGCCGCCCGCACCCGGGGCCTGATTGTGCAGGTTTTCCATGATTTGCGGCGTCAGGATGTAGCGGCCGATAACCGCCAGGTTCGACGGCGCGTCCTCTTTCTTCGGCTTTTCCACCATGCCACGGGCGCGCACGATCGAGCCCATGTCTTCGGAAACATCCAGAACACCGTAGGACGAGGTCTTCTCCATCGGCACTTCCATCGCCGCCACCATGCAGCCGCCGGTTTCCTGATAGGCCTCGACCATTTGCTGCAGACAGGACTTTTCAGCCGCAATCACGTCATCGGTCAGGATCACCGCGAACGGCTCGTTGGCGATCAGGCGGCGGGCGCACCAGACGGCGTGGCCCAGCCCAAGCGCCTTGTGCTGGCGCAGATAGGCGATGGCGCCCGACGCCATATTGGTGGCCTCAAGGATCTTCAGCAGCTCGGTCTTGCCGGATTTTTCCAGCGAACTCTGCAACTCGTGCGAATGGTCGAAGTAATCTTCCAGCGCCCCTTTGCCGCGGGAGGTCACGAAGATGAATTCTTCGATACCGGCATCGCGGGCTTCATCAATGGCGTATTGGATCAGGGGGCGGTCGACCAGCGTCAGAATCTCTTTCGGGATCGACTTGGTGGCGGGCAGGAAGCGCGTTCCCAGACCTGCCACGGGAAAAATAGCCTTCGTTACCTTACGTTGCATATCACACCTATGGGTATCGGCCCGGGGAGGGCACAGTATTGACGGGCATATTAGACCCTTTGCGGTTCTCTATCGCAAGAACGCCAAATTGTCATTGGTAGGAAAGTCGAAAAAGGAGGCAACGATGGGCTTCGTTCCCCGTGATTGTGCTTGAACATCATGAAATGGGGCGGTTCTGCCGTAAATTTAGGACTTCAACGGCGATTCTTTGGGCGAAAGTGAACGCGCGGGATCGGCGTGTTTGTGCCGAGCGCCCCCAGATTCCCCCTGAAAGCATCCAGAAACCCTCGGGCAGAAAGCGCTGCTGCAACCGGCGGCGCGACCGCGACAGGATTATCAGGGTCACGATCTGCCCCTGCGCTGCGGCGGATGCGGCCCTGGCCCGCAAGGCTTTTTCCTGCGCGGGACGCCCGGTCAGCACCAGACCCCGTCCTGCCACCGCAGGATAAGGCATGAAGGGCGCGGGATTTCCGGATGTTGCCGTGGCTGTCGCGGCGGTGCCGGGGGGCGGTGCAGGGGGCGGCGCGGCGTTCAAACCTGCGGCGAGTGTCCGCATCAGCGGCGCGACCTCGCGCGGTTCCAGTGCTCCGGTCACCATATGGCGAATCAGGCGGTTGAACTGCGCCTGCCACAGCCGCTTCCGGGCGCCGGCGCGGTCTGCATCGGGGGTATGTTTGGCCCAGAAATGCGCTGAGGACGCGCCGATGTCATGCAGCGTCCGGGGCACTTTGTCGGCGCGACGCTGGCGGCTCTCGGCAAAGCCATGATGCACCTGCGCCGCGGGGACAATGGCGGTCAGCGCACCCGGGACGGCCGCCAGCCGCAGGTTCACATCGGTTTCATCGAGATAGAACGCATAGCCCGGATCAAACCCGCCGATCGCCGCCAGCGCGTCGGCGCGAAAGGCGCAATTGGTCCCCTCGGTGCGGATCGCTCCATCCGGCGGGGCAGGCAGCAGATGGGCGGTGTCGCCTCTCGGCAGAGGGGGCAGCGCGAGATCAAAGCTCTCGCCACAGCGGTTGCACCAGCGCGCGCGCCACTGGAACCGCAGCCCGTCACGCCCGCGCACATATCCGCCCGATGACATCACGGCGGGGTGCTGAAAGGGGGCCAGCAGGCGCGACAGCCAGGTCGGCTCGGGCACCGCATCATCGTCGATAAAGGCGACCAAAGGTGCGGCGGCCGCGGCCAGCCCGAGGTTGCGGGCCTGCGAGATGTTCGCAACGTCGAAGGGAATCACCTTGCAGGGAAAGCGCGCGGCGACATCGGCGCCCGCCGGGCAGGCGACCACCACGACTTCAAAGTCGGGGTGGTCGAGCTGCCGCAACGCAGTCAGGCAGCGGGCGAGTGCGGCAGGCCGGTGCCGCGAGACCACGATGACACTGGCCCGTGACTGTGCCAGAAACTGTGCCTCTGACTGTGCCCCTGACTGTGCCCCTGACTGGACCGAAGACTGGGCCCGTGGCAGAGCCGGTTCACCCGGCCCGGACGAGAGTGGCGCCGGGGCGCCCCCGGTCATTCCAGCCCCATCTCGGCCATCATCCCTTCGATCCGGGCGACGTCATTGGGGTTGTTCAGCTCCCAAAACTGCCTGTCGCGCGACTCCACCTCAACGCAGAGCACCGCGCGGCCGTTTTCGAGGAAGCGCAGCTGTTCCAGCCCCTCGAGCTTTTCCAGCGGCCCCATGGTCCAGGTCGGATAGGCCAGCAGGGTTTCGGGCCGGTAGGCATAAACGCCAACATGGTGGAACACCGGGGTCGGCGCTTCGGCGGCATAGGGGGCGGCGGTGAAGGGGATCACCTCCTTGGAGAAATAAAGCCCCCGGTTGCCCGCGCCAAACACCGCCGTGGTGCCGCCCACGCGGCCCGCCATCCGGTCGGCCCGCAGCGAGGCGAGCATGGCCCCTTCGCAGCGCAGCACCGGAGTGGCCAGCTCGGCCCCGGCATCGGCGCGCAGACCCGCCACCAGCTCTTCGATGAACCAGGCGGGCGTCAGCGGCGCATCGCCCTGCAGGTTGACCACGATGTCATAGGTTTCGCCCAGCCGGGTATAGGCATCGGCGCAACGCTCGGTGCCGTTCTGGCAATCCTCCGAGGTCATCACGACCTCGGCGCCAAAACCGAGCGCCTCGGCCTCAATGCGCGAATCATCGGTGGCCACCACCACCCGCGCGGCACCTGAAACCGCCATCGCCGCCTCCCAACTGCGCTGGATGAGGGTTTTGGAGACGCCTGTGGCGCCCGTCAGCGCGACCAGCGGTTTGCCCGGGTAGCGGGAGGAGGCGTAGCGGGCGGGAATGACGATCAGAACTGACATTATTTGGCCAACAGCACGCCCGGAGCATAGGCGATAAAGAACGGATTGGCGAAGCCGGGCTTGCCATAGACGAAGGGCGCGTGATCCTCGAACTGGACCATTTCCCCGCCGGCACCGCGCAGAACGGCATCGCCCGCCGCGGTGTCCCATTCCATCGTGCGGCCCAGGCGGGGATAAAGATCCGCCTCGCCGGTGGCCACCAGACAGAACTTCAGGCTCGAGCCTGCCGAGGTCATGTCGGCCACGGCATATTGGCCGATATAGGCATCGGTGGCCGCATCACGGTGCGATTTCGACGCCACGACCATCAGCCCGCGATTGTCGGGGCGCGAGACGGTGATCGGGGTCAGCTCACCCGGCATCTCTTTGTCAAAGCTGCCTTTTTCTTCAACCGAGCGGCCATCGGCCAGCGTGTAGAACAGCCGGTTCTTGGCGGGGGCATAGACGATCCCGCGCAACGGCACGCCGTTTTCGACATAGGCGATGTTGACGGTGAAATCGCCGCGGCGCTGCACGAATTCCTTGGTGCCGTCGAGCGGATCGACGATCAGGAAGCTGGCGGCGGTCAGGTCATGCGTCGCCGATTGCTCTTCGGTGATCAGCACTTCGTCGGGAAAGGCGGCGCGGAGCCCGGCCGAAATCAACGCATCGGCGGCCTCATCCGCGGCGGTCACCGGGCTGTCATCGGATTTCGAGCGCACCTCAAAATCGGGGGCGTTGTAAATTTCCATAATGCGGTCGCCCGCTTCCAGCGCCAACTTGCGCATGATGGGGACAAGACGGTCAAAATCCATGTTTCTCACTCCTGGCAATACGGGGAGCGCCAATTGAAATCGGCCCTTTTCTCTCTTATGATGCCCCGTCAAGGGAACAGCAAGTTTTCCGGGCGAGAATCGCCACCTTGCGTCGTCCGTCGCGCATGAGTCAGAGGATTTCGTCCAGATGTTCACCGCTGCCCGCAGTAACTCGACCCTCGGCTCCGGGTTTGCTGTTCTTGAGCTGATTTATCACTCCACGGTCCGCTCGATCCGCAAAAGCCATGGCAATGCGATCATGGGGCTGATGATGAACATGATGCAGACCGTGGTTCTGCTCGCGGGCTTTTATGTCATGTATGACATTCTGGGCATGCGGCGAAATTCGATCCGCGGTGATTTTGTCATCTATATCATGACCGGCATCTTCATCTTCATGACCCACACCAAGGCGTTGGGCGCGGTGGCGGGGGCCGAGGGGCCGACCTCGGCGATGATGAAACACTCGCCGATGAACACCGCCATCTCCATCGCGTCGGCGGCACTGGGCGCGCTCTATATCCAGGTGCTCTCCATCTCGCTGGTGCTGTTCGTTTATGATGTGACCTGGGCACCGGTTGAAATTCAGAACTGGCCCGGCGTCTTCGGCATGCTGATCCTCGCCTGGTTTACCGGGGTGGCGGTGGGCACGGTGATTGTGGCGGCAAAGCCCTGGTCGCCCAGCGTGGTCGGGGTCTTGCAGGCTGTCTACAGCCGCGCCAACATGATCGCCTCGGGCAAGATGTTTGTCGCCAATGCCCTGAGCGCCAAGATGCTGCACATCTTTGACTGGAACCCCCTGTTCCACATCATCGATCAGGCGCGCGGCTTTGCCTTCATCAATTACAACCCGCATTACTCCAACATCCTCTACCCGTTCCTCGTCGGGCTGACGATTTTGATGATCGGGCTGATGGGCGAATTCTACACCCGGCAACATGCTTCGCTGTCCTGGGGGGCAAAGCGCTGATCCGGCCTGTGGTCTAATCCACCACGCGCAATGTGAGGTTGATCCGCCCGCCCTGCGCCAGAAGGGTCGAGGTGCCGGGGGCAATACGGTCGACCCCGTGATAGCAGAGCCGCGCCGTCTCGCCCATGACGAGCACATCGCCCGACCGCAGCCAGAGACTTTGCGTGCTGCCCCCGCGTGTGGCGTTGCCGATGCGGAACAGCGCATCATCCCCGAGCGAGACCGAAACGACGGGCTGGGTGAAATCCGCCTCGTCGCGGTCCTGATGCAGGCCCATCCGTGCCTCGGCCCCATAAAAGTTGATCAGGCAACAGCCCGGCTCGCGCGGGGATCCCGACAGGGCGCGCCAGATGTTCAGGATGCTCTCGGGGATGGCGGGCCAGGGCTGCCCGTTCGGATGCGTCGGCCCGTAACGATAGCCGGTGCGGTCGGCGATCCAGCCGAAACGCCCCGCCGAGGTCATCCGCACCGACATCGGCTTGCCGGACGGGGTGACGGGCGAAAACAGCGGCGCGGCAGCCACCAGCCCCCGCAGGGTGACCACCAGCGCCTGCTGCGCTGCAGGATCCAGATATCCTTCGTAAAAGCGGGCACCGCGCAGGGTGGTGGTGGGGGGCGGTGGCGTCAGGGGCGGGGTCTCAGTCATCGCGGCTCATCCGGGTTTTCATCGGGTGGATCGCGCGGCACATCGTGCGGCGACCCTGCCCGAAATGTTGCAAGCGCATCTGCGGTCTGCCAGCGGGATCAGCCCGCAGATGGGCGCGGCCTTCTCCCCAGAGCGGGGCGGAGACCTATCCTACGCCGCGACCGGCCGCAGGGGCCACCCCCGGCGTTGGATTTCCGGAATGCGGCAGCGGGGGCGGCTTGGGGCCGATCCGGGGCGGCAGAAGCACAGTTTCGCCGAATGCGACGCATTCCTTGGGTTCAGGGCGCTTGCAGGGACAAATTCCGGTCCCTATATACCGCCAGAAGCCGGTGCGGACCTCCGGAAACCCGGACCCCGTGCAGGAACATGACAACCGAAACCCTGGGATAGGGGGACGGGGGCCTGATGGGACCCGCACCCCGCCATATCGCCGTAAGAAGAGGTATTAACATGGCCAAAGTGATCGGGATCGACCTCGGGACCACCAACAGCTGCGTCGCCATCATGGACGGCGCGCAACCCCGCGTGATCGAGAACTCCGAAGGGGCGCGCACGACCCCCTCCATCGTCGCATTCACCGACAATGAGCGTCTGGTCGGCCAGCCCGCCAAACGTCAGGCGGTGACCAACCCGACCAACACGATCTTCGCCGTCAAGCGTCTGATCGGCCGTCGCGTGACCGATAAAGAAGTCGAAAAAGACCGCAAGCTGGTGCCCTATGCCATCGTTGATGGCGGCAATGGCGATGCCTGGGTCGATGTGAAGGGCGACAAATTCTCGCCCGCGCAGGTTTCGGCTGTGATCCTGCAAAAGATGAAAGAGACCGCCGAGTCCTATCTGGGTGAAACCGTCACCCAGGCGGTGATCACGGTTCCGGCCTATTTCAACGACGCGCAACGTCAGGCGACGAAAGACGCGGGCAAGATCGCGGGCCTCGAAGTGCTGCGCATCATCAACGAGCCGACCGCAGCGGCGCTGGCTTACGGCCTCGACAAGAAAGAAACCAAAACCATCGCGGTCTATGACCTTGGTGGCGGTACTTTCGACATCACCATCCTCGAGATCGACGATGGCCTCTTTGAAGTGAAATCGACCAACGGGGACACGTTCCTCGGCGGCGAAGACTTCGACATGCGCATCGTGAACTACCTCGCGGATGAGTTCAAAAAAGAGCATGGCGTCGATCTGACCAAAGACAAAATGGCCCTGCAGCGCCTGAAAGAAGCCGCTGAGAAAGCCAAGATCGAACTGTCGTCCAGCCAGCAGACCGAGATCAACCAGCCGTTCATCTCGATGAACGCCTCCTCGGGCACGCCGCTGCACATGGTGATGAAGCTGACCCGCGCCAAGCTGGAAAGCCTGGTCAACGATCTGATCAAAGCCTCGATGAAGCCCTGTGCGGCCGCGCTGAAAGATGCGGGCCTGTCGAAAGGCGACATCGACGAGGTGGTTCTGGTCGGCGGGATGACCCGGATGCCGAAAGTGGTGGAAGAAGTCACCGCTTTCTTCGGCAAAGAGCCGCATAAGGGTGTGAACCCGGATGAAGTTGTGGCGCTGGGCGCGGCCATTCAGGCGGGCGTGCTGCAAGGCGACGTGAAAGACGTGGTTCTCTTGGACGTGACCCCGCTCTCGCTGGGCATCGAGACCTTGGGCGGCGTGTTCACCCGTCTGATCGACCGCAACACCACGATCCCGACCAAGAAGTCTCAGGTCTTCTCGACCGCCGAGGACAATCAGAACGCGGTGACCATCCGTGTGTTCCAGGGCGAGCGGGAAATGGCGGCCGACAACAAGATGCTCGGCATGTTCAACCTGGAAGACATCCCGCCCGCCCCGCGCGGCATGCCGCAGATCGAAGTGACCTTCGACATCGACGCCAACGGCATCGTGTCGGTGGGCGCCAAGGACAAAGGCACCGGCAAGACGCAGAACATCACCATCCAGGCTTCGGGTGGTCTGTCGGATGAGGACATCGAAAAGATGGTCCGCGATGCCGAAGCCAATGCCGATGGCGACAAGAAGCGCAAAGAGCTGGTGGAAGCCCGCAACCAGGGCGAAAGCCTGCTGCACTCGACCAAGAAATCCTTGGAAGAGCATGGCGACAAGGTGGACAGCTCGACCGTGGAAGCGATCGAATTCGCGATGAACCCGCTGGAAGAAGCGCTGAAAGGCGACGACGCCGGCAAGATCAAGAGCGGCATCAACAACCTGCAAGAAGCCGCGATGAAGCTGGGCGAAGCGATCTACAAGGCACAGGCCGCGTCCGAAGCTGGCGATTCCGATGCCGATGAAGATCGTGCACGCGATGTCGATGACGATATCGTCGATGCCGACTTCGAGGATCTGGGCGACAACAAGCGCAAGTAAGCGCGTGCAAACGGCAGGGGCCGGTCCGGGAGGTAACCGGGCCGGCTCCGGCGTTTGTCAAAGGGGTGCGGTATGGCAAAACGTGATTTCTACGATGTCCTGGGCGTGGCCCGGGGCGCCTCGGCAGACGAGATCAAGAAAGGCTATCGCGCCAAAGCGAAAGAGCTTCATCCCGACCGCAATCAGGACAATCCGGAGGCAGAGGCCCAGTTCAAGGAAGCGAACGAGGCCTATGACGTTCTGAAGGATCCTGAGAAAAAGGCCGCCTATGACCGCTATGGTCATGCGGCGTTTGAAGGCGGTATGGGGGCCAGCGCAGGCGGGGCCCGTGGCGGTTATGGCGCGGCGGGGCAGGGCGATTTCGCTTCGGCATTCTCCGATGTCTTTGAAGATCTGTTTGGCGATTTCATGGGCGGCCGGGGCCCCGGCGGCGCTGGTGGCGGCCGCAGCCGGGCGCAACGCGGCTCGGATCTGCGCTACAATCTGCGGGTGACGCTGGAGGAGGCCTTTGCGGGAATCCAGAAAACCATCGTCGTGCCGGGCTCGGCGGCCTGTACCGCCTGCAACGGCTCGGGTGCCGAGGGCGGCGCAGAGCCGACCACCTGCCCGACCTGTTCGGGCATGGGCAAGGTGCGGGCGCAAAGCGGCTTTTTCACCGTTGAGCGGACCTGTCCGACCTGTAACGGCGCCGGTCAGGTGGTCAAGAACCCCTGCCGCTCCTGTGCTGGCGCGGGCCGGATCGAAAAGGACCGTTCGCTCTCGGTCAACATCCCGGCCGGGGTGGAGACGGGCACGCGGATCCGTCTGGCGGGCGAAGGCGAAGCCGGGATGCGGGGCGGGCCTGCGGGCGACCTCTACATCTTCATCGAGGTCAAGGACCACGCGATCTTCCAGCGCGATGGCGTGACCCTGTTCTGCCGGGTGCCGGTCAGCATGGCCGCGGCCGCGCTGGGCGGCGAGGTGGAAGTGCCGACGATCGACGGTGGCCGCAGCCGGGTGAAAATCCCGACGGGCAGCCAGTCGGGCCGTCAGATGCGGCTGCGGGGCAAGGGCATGCCCGCGCTGCGCGGTGGCGGCGGTGGCGATATGGTGATCGAACTGGCGGTGGAAACCCCGGTGAACCTGACCACCCGTCAAAAGGAACTCCTGCGCGAGTTCGAGAAGATCGAGGCGGACAACAACCCCGAAGGCTCGAGCTTTTTCAAGAAGGTCAAGACCTTCTGGGATGGCATGAAGCCCTGATCCCTTGGGATTGCTAAGCAGTTGGAGGGCGCCTTTGCTGGCGCCCTTTTTCATGCCGCATTTCGTGCAGCGGGGCGGGGCGGGCACAGGGCCCCGTTGCAGGGCGCAGTCGCCGGACGTTGGCGCCGGGCGCCCTGACACCGGGCCGCAAAGCAGGCAGGATGAAGGGCGAGTCCCCGTCACCCCTGGCGTGTTAACCATTCGTTAACCATGCGGGCGCAGTCTGGGGCGATCATGGCACCCAACCGCACCTTTTCCGAAGGCCCGCTGCCGCTGTTCGATCTGGATAGCGACGAAGCCGAGGTTGTGCCGCTCGACCGGTCCCGCGATCTGCCCTCTTACATCAAGGACCACCGCAAGCGCCTGCGCGAGCGGTTCATGCAGGGCGGTGCGGCGGCGATGCCGGACTATGAGCTGCTGGAGCTTGTGCTCTTCCGCTCGATCCCGCGTCAGGACGTCAAGCCGCTGGCGCGCAAGCTCTTGGAGACCTTTGGCGATTTCAACCGCGTGCTCTCGGCCCCCGCGACGCGGCTGGCCGAGGTGCCGGGCGTGGGAGAGGCGGTGGTGCAGGATCTGAAAATCCTGGAGGCGGCGGCACATCGTCTGGCGCGGGCCAAGGTTCTTTATCGGCCGGTGATGTCCGGTTGGGACGCGCTTCTGGACTATTGCCGCACCGCGATGGCACACCGCGAAACCGAAACCTTCCGCGTGCTCTTTCTGGATCGGAAGAATGTGCTGATCGCGGATGAAGAGCAGGCGCGGGGCACGGTGGACCATGTCCCGGTCTATCCGCGCGAGGTGGTCAAGCGTGCGCTGGAGCTGAACGCCAGCGCGATCATCCTCGTCCACAACCATCCCTCGGGCGACCCCACCCCGTCAGAGGCGGATGTCAGCATGACCGCGCAGATCCAGACGGCGGCAGAGGTGATGGGCATCACCCTGCACGACCATCTGATCATCGGCAAAAGCCATGAGCTGAGCTTTCGCGGCGCGGGCTTTCTGTAGCGCAGCAGGTCAGTTCGCCGGAGTATCGGCCAGAGCCATCGACAGCTTTGCACTTGTCAGATCGGGCAGGGGCAGCAGCACGGCCTCGCCCACCGCCGCGCAATCGGGCAGGGCAATCTCGATCGGCATCGCCTCCACGGCACCGCCCCGCTGCATGCGCAGGCTGGAGAGCGCGAGGTCGCTGTTGCAGGCCTCCTCGGTCACCGGCACCTCCAGCGTGAAGCTGACATCGGTGGTGGCGGCGGGTCCGCTGTAGAGCTGCACCATCGGATAGTCGGGGCCCAGATCCTCGCCCAGAAGCATCAACTTGCCCTGCAGCTGCGGCGCCCCGCCAAAAGCGGTGGTGGCCTCGGCTGCGTTGAAGATGAAGGTGCCTGGGCCGCTGATGGCGACGCGGTTGACGGCGTCCAGTCCGGGCACGGTGACGCCCGCGCTGATCTGGCTGCCGTCGGGAAGGTCGGCGGAGACGCTGGCCGGGCTGGCCAGCGCCGGCAGCAGCATCTGCGCCCGGCCCGCCGCATCGGTGCGCAGGGCGAGATCCATCCCGGCATGGTGGAGCAGCACCGGCATCTGGCCCATGCAGGGGGCGTCCAGCGTCAGCTGCATCATCGCGTCGGCGGCAGCTTGCAACAGCAAGACCGGCGCGGCGCAGAGGCGGCCATATTCGTCGAAATGTCGCTCGGCATCCGAGGGCGCATGCACGATGCCGCTGTCGGCCACCGGCAGGCGCAGGGAGAGGGCGGGCAGGCGGGCGGCCTCGCCAAGGCTGGGGGTCTGCTTGCCCGCGGTCGGCGTGATGTTCACCACCGCGCTCATATCGGCATCACGCCAATTGGCTGGGTTCGCGGCGGGCGGCTGCGGGGCAGCACGCGGCCCGATGCTTTGCACCAGCTGACCGCTGGCCAGGGCCAACACCAGGGTGGCGCCCATCATCGCGAATCTCTGTGGCTGTTGCATCGTGCTCTCCGGACTGCTTCGGATCCGAGCATCGCGGGCAATCGGGGCAAAGCTGGGGCAGAGCTGTGGCGCTTTCCCGTTAACGACGTTTGGGCGGCCGGTGCGGGGGCCTGAATGCGACAGGGGCCGCCTTGCGGCAGCCCCTGCGGATGGTGTCGGCAATGGCCGGGCGCGGTTAAGAGCCCGCCTGCGCTCAGACCAGACGGCCGTGGCAATTCTTGAAACGCTCGCCCGAGCCGCAGGGGCAGGGATCGTTGCGCGACGGATTGCCCCAGCTGGCCGGGTCCGCCGGGTCAAACCCGGGGCGCGCTGCCGCCGAAACGGCGGGCGTGCTTTGCTCGGCTGCCTGTGCGGTGACCTGTGCGGCGGCTTCTGCCTCGGCCAGGGCCTCCTGCGCTTCCTGCGGCATCATCTGACGCAGCATGCGCTGTTGCTCTTCCGGCGAAAGGGGCCGGATCTGCGCCAGACGCTGGGTCACATCACCGCGCAGACCATCGAGCAGGGTTTCAAACAGCTGGAAGCTCTCGGTTTTGTATTCCGACAGCGGATCGCGTTGCGCATAACCCCGGAAACCCACGACCGAGCGCAGATGCTCCAGCGTCACCAGATGCTCGCGCCATTTGGCGTCGATGGTTTGCAGCAGCACCTGTTTCTCGATGGATTGCATGGTCTCGGGGCCAAACACGGCGGCCTTTTCGTCCATATAGGCGTCGGACGCCTCTTCCAGCTTCTGGCGCATGTCGTCCTGATCGACGCCTTCGGCAGCAGCCCATTCCACCAGCGGCAGATCCATGTTCAGCTTTTCGCGCACGGCCAACACAAGGCCCTCGCTGTCCCACTGATCGGCATAGGATTTCGGCGGCAGATATTGATCCACCAGATCGTCGATCACCTGATGGCGCATGTCGCGGGCGACATCGCTCAGATCGGTGCTTTCCATGATCTCGCGGCGCTGGCTGAAGATCGCCTTGCGCTGGTCGTTCATCACATCGTCGAACTTCAGGAGCTGTTTGCGGATGTCAAAGTTGCGGCCTTCAACCTTGGCCTGCGCCCGCTCCAGCGATTTGTTCACCCAAGGGTGCACAATCGCCTCGCCCTCTTTCATCCCGAGCGAGGAGAGCACCTTGTCCAGACGGTCGGAGCCGAAGATCCGCATCAGGTCATCCTCAAGGCTGAGGAAGAAGAGCGAGCGGCCGGGGTCGCCCTGACGGCCCGAGCGGCCGCGCAGCTGGTTGTCGATCCGGCGCGATTCGTGACGCTCGGTGGCCAGCACGAAGAGGCCACCGGCCTCCAGCACCTTGGCTTTTTCCTCGGCATGCTCGGCTTCGATGCGCGCGCGGAGTTCGTCCGGATGCACCTCAGGGTTGGCGGCCAGGGCCTCCATCACCTTCATCTCGACATTGCCGCCCAGCTGAATGTCGGTGCCGCGGCCCGCCATGTTGGTGGCGATGGTCACCGCCCCCAGCTTGCCCGCATCGGCGACGATCTGCGCCTCTTGCTCGTGCTGACGCGCGTTCAGCACGTTATGGGCGATGCCCTCGGCCTTCAGCATCTCCGACAGCATCTCGGATTTCTCGATCGAGGTGGTGCCGACCAGGGTCGGCTGGCCCGTCTCGGCAGCCTTCTTGATCGCCTTGATCACCGCCTCGTACTTCTCGCGGGCGGTGCGGTAGACGCGGTCATGCTCGTCTTTCCGCTGCACCGGGCGGTTGGTGGGCACTTCCACCACGCCAAGCTTGTAGATCTCGAGGAATTCCTCGGCCTCGGTCGAGGCGGTCCCGGTCATCCCCGAGAGCGTCTCATAGAGGCGGAAGTAGTTCTGGAAGGTGACGGAGGCGAGGGTCACGTTCTCCGGCTGAACGGTGACGTTTTCCTTGGCCTCGATGGCCTGATGCAGCCCGTCCGACAGGCGGCGGCCCTTCATCATCCGGCCCGAGAATTCGTCGATCAGGATCACTTCATCGTCGCGCACGATGTAATGCTGATCGCGCTGGAACAGGACATGCGCGCGCAAAGCCTGCGTCACATGGTGGACGATGGTGGTGGATTCCGGGTCATAAAGCGTCTGCCCCTCGGGCAACACGCCCTCGGCGGTCAGGCGCTGTTCGAGATATTCGTTGCCCTCTTCGGTGAAGGTGGCGCTGCGGGCCTTTTCGTCCAGCGTGTAATGCTCGGGCGTCAGCTCGGGGATAAAGGCATCCAGACGGCGGTAGAGGTCGCTGCGGTCCTGGCTCGGCCCCGAAATGATCAGGGGCGTGCGCGCCTCATCAATCAGGATGCTGTCCACCTCATCGACGACGGCAAAGAAATGCCCGCGCTGCGACATTTCCTCGATCGAGGATTTCATGTTGTCGCGCAGATAGTCAAAGCCCAGCTCGTTGTTCGTCGCATAGGTGATGTCGGCGCGGTAGGCGGCGCGCTTTTCCTCGTCCGACTGATAGGGATAGACGACGCCGGTGGTCAGCCCGAGGGCGCCATAGACCTTGCTCATCCATTCCGCATCCCGCTTGGCGAGATAGTCGTTGACGGTGACGATATGCACGCCCTTGCCCGCCAGCGCGTTCAGATAGGCCGGGAAGGTGGCGACGAGCGTCTTGCCCTCGCCGGTCTTCATCTCGGCGATATTGCCCTGATGCAGGAAGATGCCGCCCATCAGCTGGGTGTCAAAGGCGCGCAGACCCAGCGCGCGGCGGGCCCCCTCGCGGCAATTGGCAAAGGCTTCGGGCAAAAGCGCGTCCAGGCTCTCGCCCGCCGCGATCCGTTCCTTGAATGCCGCCGTGCGGGCCTTCAGATCATCGTCGGAGAGCTTTTGATACTCAGGCTCCAGCGCGTTGATCTTGGCCACCAAAGGGCGGATCGATTTTACTTTGCGGTCATTGGGCGTGCCAAAGACCTTTTTCGCGACTGTTCCGAGGCCCAGCATGTTTTCTCCGCGGGTTCGACTGACCAAATCGTGTGAAGCGCGGTCTTGCCCGCACCTGCGCGCTTGCCTAGAACGGCTGCGAACAAAGGGCGGCACAGCCTCCACAGGACCCTTGGCGATGTAAGGGCCTGCTGCCAGAGTGTCAACGCCGCGGGGTGTCCGCGGCCCATGCAGGAGTGGCTTTGATGCCGATTTCCACCAAGTTCGCCGGGCTGACCGCCCTTCTTCTCAGCTTTGCGCTGCCGCTTCACGCAGAAGACATGACCGCGGCCAAGGTCATGGCCACCGTGAATGGTCAGGAAATCACTCTCGGTCAGATGGTTGCTCTGCGGGGCAGCCTGCCGGCGGAATACCAGAACCTGCCCGATGACGTGCTGTTCAACGGCATTCTCGATCAGCTGATCCAGCAAACGGCGCTCGCACAAATTGGTGAGAAGGCGGTTTCTGCCAAGGATGAGGCGCGGATGGAAGTGGATCGCCGCGCCTATCTCGCGGGGGCCGTGCTCGACAAGACCGCGTCGCAGGCGGTGACCGAGGATGGTCTGAAGGCGGAATATGATGCGAAATACGCGGGCGCCGAGCCGAGCCGCGAATATCACGCCGCCCATATCTTGCTGAAAACCGAAGACGAGGCCAAAGCGGTCAAGGCGGCCATCGACGGCGGCGCGGATTTCACCGAACAGGCCAAGATGAAATCCACCGGCCCCTCGGGTCCGAACGGCGGCGATCTGGGCTGGTTTGAGCTGAGCGTGATGGTGAAGCCCTTTGCCGATGCTTTGGCCGATATGAAACCGGGCGACGTATCCGGTCCGGTGCAGACCGAATTTGGCTGGCATGTGATCAAGCTCTTTGACACCCGTTTGGCCGAAGCGCCCAAGCTGGAAGACGTGCGCGCCGAGCTCGAGGGCGATCTGCGCTCGAAAGCGGTCGAGGCGCAGGTCACCGAGGTGGTTTCGAAATCCGAAGTTGTGCGCAATACTGACGGCGTCGATCCGGCGGTTCTGAAGAACACCGCGATCTTTGGCGAATAAGCAGGGCTGCAGCGCTGCGTGATTTTGGTGGTGCCCGTCGGGGCACCACCTTTTGCTGTGATAGGGGACGGGCCATGGCCGGATTGAAGAAACTGAAGCTGAAACTGGCCAAGCAAAAGGCCAAAGTGAAAACCCTGAAAGCCGCGCTGAAGGCGCCGCAGGCAGTGGTGGCCCCGGTGGCAGGCAAAAAGGCCAATCCGGTCTCGCCGCTGGCCCCGTCCCGTTTCCCGGATCTGCCGGTCATTCAGGGCGTCGAATTTGCCTCTGCTGCGGCCGGTGTGCGCTATGCGGGCCGCACCGATGTGATGCTGGCGCGGCTGGCGCCGGGCTCGGTTGTGGCCGGGGCTTTCACCCGCTCCTCGACCCGCGCGGCCTGCGTGCTTGATTGTCAGGCCAAGCTGACCGGCCGCGCGATGGCCAAACTGCCCGCCAATGCCGGGGCGGCGATCATCGTCAATTCGGGCAATGCCAATGCCTTTACCGGCGGCAATGGTCAGACGGCAGTGGATGCCGTCACCGGCGCGGTGGCAGAGGCGCTGGGGGTGCCTGCGGGCCGCGTCTACTCCTCCTCCACCGGGGTGATTGGCGAGCCGCTGCCCTTTGAGCGCATCACCGCCAAGATCGAAGAGCTGGCGCTGTCGCTGGACCAGAACGGCATCGAAAAGGCCGCGCGCGCGATCATGACCACCGATACTTTCCCCAAAGGCGCCAGCGCCGAAGTGGAAGGCGAGGGCGGCGTGATCAAGATCGCCGGGATCGCCAAAGGCTCGGGCATGATCGCGCCGGATATGGCGACGATGCTGGTCTATATCTTCACCGACGCCAAAATCAGCCAGGCCAATCTGCAAAAGATGCTGTCGCGTCAGGTGGATGACACGTTCAACGCCATCACCGTCGACAGTGACACCTCCACCTCGGATGCGCTGATCGTGGCCGCAACCGGGCGCTCGACCGCCGGGGCCATCGACAATCTGCGCGCCAAAGTGGCCAAGGATTTTGAAAAGGCCCTACGCGGCGTGATGATGGATCTGGCGCATCAGGTGGTGCGCGACGGCGAAGGCGCCACCAAATTCGTTGAGGTGCGGGTGACCGGTGCCGTCGACGAGGCCGACGCGCATCGCGCCGCCATGGCCATCGCCAATTCGCCGCTGGTCAAAACCGCCATTGCGGGCGAGGATGCCAACTGGGGCCGCGTTGTGGCTGCCATCGGCAAATCCGGTGCCCGGGCCGAGCGCGACCTGCTCACCATTTCCTTCGGCGACATGGTGCTGGCCGAAAAGGGCTGGCGGGCGCCGGATTATGATGAGGCTGCGGCCTCGGCCTATATGAAGCAGCAAGAGCTGGTGATCGGCGTGGACCTCGGCCTTGGATCGGGCGTGAAATCGGTCTGGACCTGCGATCTCACCCACCGCTACATCGACATCAACGCGGATTACCGCTCGTGAAACTGCTTCTGGTTTCGGCCGTCGCGCTGATTGATACCGATGGCCGCATTCTCTTGGCCCAGCGTCCGGAGGGGAAATCCCTCGCCGGGCTCTGGGAGTTTCCGGGGGGCAAGGTCGAACCGGGGGAAACCCCGGAAGAGGCCCTGATTCGTGAGCTGCAGGAAGAGCTGGGCATCAACACCTGGAAGAGCTGTCTGGCGCCGCTGACCTTCGCCAGCCACAACTACCCCGAGTTCCATTTGCTGATGCCGCTGTTTGCCTGCCGCAAGTGGGAGGGCATCATTCAGCCCCGCGAGGGGCAGAAACTGGCCTGGGTGCGGGCGGCGGATCTGCGCAATTATCCGATGCCGCCTGCCGATGAACCCCTGATACCAATCTTGCGCGACTGGCTCTGAATCTTTGCTAAAATTTTACGCAAAAAATTGCTGCGCCGGGGCATTTGTTCGCGCCGCGCTGCGGAAACGCGCAAATGTGGCGGGATTGTGTCTTTTTCATTGGCTTTTTGTTAAGGATTGAAGTCTACCTTGAGGGGCAGGGAATCTGGTTTGGGGAAATTACGACATGCTGCGCACTATCGTCATCGGAAGCAGTGTTTCTGTTCAGGGAACATTTGAAGGTAACCTCGACAACGGCAAGATCGTTGTGCGTGTGGGCAGCCGTCTGTACTCGGGTACACCGGTCAACAAGCACGCCGCCTGATCAACGAGGGCCAAAGGCCCCGGATCCGCGGATTGCAGAGTGAGAAGTTCAGGGGGCATATGCCCCCTTTTTTCATGCCTGACAGCCGCTCCGGGCCTGTCGCCATACTCCGTCGCTCTTCCCGGCGCTCCCCCTCTCAGGCACGCGCTGCGCGTCCCTGTGGGGCAATGCAAAAAGGGAGCTCTGAAGCTCCCTCGCATCCGTCAGTCCTGACTGGGGCAGCGTGGCGGGCGCGCGCGACAACCCGCCCCCGGCCGCAGAATTAAAAAAGGGGGCTTTCGCCCCCTTTTCTCAGAGTTTGCGCACGATCTCTTCGCGCTCGAAGATCTCGATGACATCGCCGTTGCGGATGTCGTCATAGTTCTCGAAGGCCATCCCGCATTCCTGACCCGAAATCACCTCTTTGACCTCGTCCTTGAAGCGTTTCAGCGTCTTCAGCGTGCCCTCGTGGATGACCACGTTGTCGCGCAGCAGGCGCACGCCTGCCGAACGGCGTGCCACGCCTTCGGTGACCAGACAGCCGGCGACTTTGCCAACGCCCGAGACCTTGAAGACCTCTTTGATCGCCGCATAGCCGATGAAATGCTCGCGCACTTCGTTTTTCAGCAGGCCCGAGGCGGCCGCCTTGATGTCATCCACCAGGTCGTAGATCACCGAATAGTAGCGGATCTCGACGCCCTTCTGGTTGGCACTGGCGCGTGCCGGCGCATTGGCCCGCACGTTAAAGCCGATGACCGGCGCGCCCGAGGCTTCGGCCAGACCGATATCCGTCTCGGTGATGGCACCAACACCCGAGTGCAGCACGCGGACGCGCACTTCGTCGTTGCCGATCTTTTCCATCGCCTGAACGATCGCTTCGGCCGAACCCTGCACGTCGGCTTTGACCAGAATCGGCAGCTCAGCCACCGATTTGTCGGCCTTGGCCTTCGCCATCAGCTGTTCCAGCGTGGTTGCGGCACCGGCGGCTGCGCGTTTGTCTTTCGCAGCTTTGATCCGGTAATCGGCAATCTCGCGGGCCTGGGCTTCGGTGTCGACGACGTTCAGCACGTCACCGGCTTCCGGCGTGCCGTTCAGACCGAGGACTTCCACCGGCACCGAGGGGCCCGCTTCTTCGATCCGCTCGCCCTGATCGTTGATCAGCGCACGCACCTTGCCCCACTGCTCGCCCACGACAAAGATGTCGCCGCGCTTCAGCGTGCCGTTCTGCACCAGAACCGTTGCCACCGGACCACGGCCCACATCCAGCTTCGCCTCGATCACCGCGCCGGAGGCAGAGCGTTCGGGGTTGGCCCGCAGGTCGAGAATTTCGGCCTGCAGCGAAATGGCTTCCAACAGTTTGTCCAGACCGAGACCGGTCTTGGCCGAGACTTCCACGTCCAGCACATCGCCCGACATGGCTTCCACCACGACCGAGTGTTGCAAGAGATCGGTCCGCACTTTTTGCGGATTGGCCTCGTATTTGTCGATCTTGTTGATCGCCACGATCATCGGCACATTGGCCGCTTTCGCATGGGCAATCGCCTCAACCGTCTGCGGCATCACCTGGTCATCGGCGGCAACCACCAGCACGACGATATCGGTCACCTGAGCCCCGCGCGACCGCATCGAGGTAAAGGCGGCGTGGCCCGGCGTGTCGAGGAAGGTCAGAACCGCACCCGATTCGGTCGTCACCTGATAGGCGCCGATGTGCTGGGTGATGCCCCCGGCTTCGCCCGACACGACCGAAGTCTTGCGGATCGCATCCAGAAGCGAGGTTTTGCCGTGGTCGACGTGGCCCATGATGGTCACGATCGGCGGACGCGGCAGGCGATCCTCGTCCTTGTCTTTCACCGTGTCGATCACCTGTTCCACATCGGCATCCGACACGCGGACGGCTTTGTGGCCAAATTCTTCGATGATCAGCTCGGCGGTATCGGCGTCGATGCTCTCGTTGATCGAGACCATCATGCCCATTTTCATCAGCGACTTGACCACATCGGCGGCGCGTTCCGCCATCCGGTTGGCCAGTTCCGAGACCACGATCACTTCCGGCAGCTGCACGTCGCGCACCTGCTTTTCGGCTTTCTGGCCAAAGCCCATCGCTTTTTGGCGTGCCTTTTCCTGCTTGCGCTTCATGGCGGCCATCGAGCGTTGCCGCCCGCCTTCGCCACCTTGCAGCGCATCATTCAGGCTCAGACGACCGGTGCGGCGTGCATCCTCGGTGGTTTTTGCCTTGGCACGGGCATCACGATCCGTCGCCGCACCGCGACCGTCGCGTTCGCGGTCGGTCTTGCGCGGCGCACCCACGGTGACGCCTTTGGTTGCGGCACGCGACTCGGCAGCCTCTGCAGCGGCCGGATCAACCGGGGCAGCAGCGGCAGCCGCGGGCTTGCGCACTTCCTCTTTCTTCTGCGCACGCAGCTCGGCTTCCCGGGCTTTGCGCTGATCTTCTTCGGCCTTCAGACGCAGCGCTTCTTCGCGCTCGCGGTCTTCACGCTCTTTCGCTTCGATCTCGGCGCGGCGGCGCTCACGCTCTTCTTCGCGGGCCTTTTCGTCGGCGGCGCGTTGAATGGCCTCTTCGGCCTCGCGGTGTTTCGCCGCCTGAAGCGCCTTCAGACGGCGCTCCATTTCGGCATCGGTGATGCCTGCCGGGCGTTTTGACGGATCGCCCAGCGCAGGGTTGGACGTGCCAGTGGTTTTGGCGGCGCCGGGTTTCGGCACCACCACGCGCTTGCGCTTCGTCTCAACAACAACGCTTTTGGTCCGACCATGGGAGAAGCTCTGCTTCACCTGACCAGGGCGTCCGCCACCAAGACCCAGGGGTTTCTTGCCGTCTGTATCGCTCATACCGTCTTCGTATCCTTCCCGGCGGTCGCGCCGCCGTCCTGCTTGCGCATGCCCGTAAGCTTCGCTGCATCGACTATTACACGTTTGGTGAGTCCGCCAGTCGCAAGCGCGCCGTGTATGGCATGATCGCGGCCAAAAGCCAAACCCAATTCCGACGCGGTAAGACAGCCGAACCAACGGCCCCCTTCGGGGGTCCAAAGCTTGCCCTTGCCCCGCTCTGATCCATCAGAGGCTTGCAACAGCACCTTGGCACGACCCTGCGCCAACCAGTCTTTCACTTTCTCAAACCCACAGACCGCCCGGCCCGACTTGCGGGCGAGCGACACAAGGTCGACCACCCGCCGCGCCAAAGCCGCCTCAATCAGGTCAGGCAACCCTTCGGGCAGTTTCACCGGCTGGCGTGCGGCACGGGAAAAGGCGTTTTTCGACACCGCCGTTTCCAGCACCTCACGGTCAGCCGTGACCCAGATCCCCCGGCCCGGCAGTTTATGTGCCAGATCCGGGAAAATCATCGCGTCGGGGCCCAGCACGAAGCGGATCAGCCCCGGCTTGGGCTGAACCTCGCCGGTGACGATGCACCGCCGTTCCGGCTCTTCGTTGTCATTCTCTTGGCCACCGCGCGTCATCGCGTTTCCTCCGAGGCTCAGACCTCGGCCTCCTCTTCGCCGTCTTCAGCTTCTGTCTCGCCAGCCAGTTCCGACGGATCGACCCAGCCCAGCTGAACCCGCGCCGTCATGATCAGTTGCTGCGCTTCTTCCAGGCTCATCTCGAATTTCTCGAGAATCCCCTCGTCTTTCACCCGGGCGCCGTTGACCGTGGTCCAGCCGCCGGCCAGCTCCCAGTCGGCGCAGGTGGCAAAGTCTTCCAGCGTCTTCACATCGTCTTTCGCCAGCGCTTCGATCATCTGCGGGGTCAGACCGTCGAAATCGAACAGGCTGTCCTCGACGCCCAAGGCACGGGCGGCTTCGGTGGCCTTGCGGTTCAACTCTTCGATGTGATCACGGGCACGGGCCTGCAGTTCAGAAGCGGTGCCATCATCCACGCCGTCGATCGCCAGCAGCTCGTCCAGATCGACATAGGCGACCTCTTCGAGGCTGGTAAAGCCCTCGGCCACCAGAAGTTGGGCAAAGAACTCGTCCAGATCAAGGGCGTCGACGAACAATTTCGTCCGCTCGGCAAATTCGGCCTGACGGCGGCTCGATTCCTCGGCCTCGGTCAGGATGTCGATGTCGAGCCCGGTCAGCTGGCTGGCCAGACGCACGTTCTGGCCGCGACGGCCAATGGCGAGGCTCAGCTGCTCATCGGGCACCACGACTTCGATCTTGCCGGCTTCTTCGTCGATCACCACTTTGGCCACTTCGGCCGGCTGCAGCGCGTTGACGAGGAAGGTCGCCTGATCGGCGTTCCACGGAATGATGTCGATTTTCTCGCCCTGCAACTCGCCGACAACGGCCTGCACACGGCTGCCGCGCATGCCGACGCAGGCGCCGACCGGATCGATCGAGCTGTCATTGGAGATCACGGCGATTTTCGCGCGCGAACCCGGGTCGCGGGCCACGGCCTTGATCTCGATGATGCCGTCATAAATCTCCGGCACTTCCATCTTGAACAGCTCGGCCATGAACTGCGGGTCGGTCCGAGACAGGAAGACCTGCGGGCCCCGCGCTTCGCGGCGCACGTCCTTGATATAGGCGCGGATGCGGTCGTTCGGGCGATAGCTTTCGCGGCCGATTTTCTCGTTGCGGCGCAGGATGGCTTCGCCCCGACCGATATCGACGATCAGGTTGCCATATTCCTCGCGCTTGACCACGCCATTGATGATCGTGCCCTTGCGGTCCTTGAATTCGTCGAACTGACGATCGCGCTCGGCTTCGCGCACCTTTTGCAAGATGACCTGCTTGGCGCTTTGCGCGGCAATCCGGCCCAGCTCAACCGGCGGCACTTCGTCGATGATCTCATCGCCCAGCTGCGGGTCGGCCAGATATTGTTTGGCCTGTTTCACCGTGACTTCGGCCTGATAATTCTCGACCGCTTCATCTTCCACCACGGTACGCACGCGGGTGAATTTCGCCCGGCCGGTCTTGCGGTCGATGGTCACGCGAATGTCCATCTCGGCGCCGTAGCGCGATTTGGCAGCGCGCGCGAGGCTGTCTTCCATCGCCTGGATCACAAGCTCCGGGTCGATCATCTTCTCGCGGGCAACGGCTTCGGCCGTTTGCAGCAGTTCAAGCTGGTTGGCTGAGGTGATTGCCATGGGTCACGCCTCCTGGGACGGGTCAGATTCGGGGGACGGGTCGGATTCGGTGTCAGTCTCGAATTCGGTTTCGATGTCATCGGGCATGTCTTCGTCGACCACGCCGGATTCCTTGCGCTGGCGCAGCATTTCCGCGATCAGCTCATCGGTCAGCACCAGCTTGGCATCGACCAGCCAGTCGAACTCCAGCCCGACGGTGCCTTCTTCGATGTTGATCAGCACTTCGGTGCCCTCGGTGCCGACCAGAATGCCTTTGAACCGCTTGCGCCCGTCAATCTGGCCTTCGGTCTCGATGCGGGCTTCATAGCCTTCCCACATGTCGAAGTCTTTCAGACGGGTCAGCGGCCGGTCGATGCCGGGCGAAGAGACTTCGAGGTGATAATTATCCTCGATCGGGTCTTCGACATCCAGCACCGCCGAGACGGCGGTGGAGATTTTGGCGCAATCATCGACGTTGATGCCGCCCTCGGGCCGGTCGGCCATGATCTGCAGGGTCTTGGTCAGCCCGCCCATCAGGCGGATGCGTACCAGCTCGTATCCCAGGCCTTCAATGGCAGGGGTGACAATCTCGGCCAGGCGCCGGTCGATGGCGGTCTTGGCGATCAGGTCGGTCATGTTTCCGATCCTTCAATAACAAAAAACGGGCCGTCGCGGCCCGTTGATCTTTCCCGGTGGGCCGGTGAAGTTTCCCTCACCCGCGCCGCTGTTGAAGGGCATATAGGCCAAACCGCCCGGCAACGCAAGGCTGCTGTTTTCAGCCGCGCAAAGCGTCCATCACCCGCACCAGTTCGGCGCTGATCCGCGGCTCGGACAGCGCATGGCCCGAGGCGCCGATCAGCCGCAGATCGCAGCGCGCCCAGCCCTGCGCCAGCCGCCAGGCGGAATGGGGCGGGCAGATCATATCCAGCCGCCCCTGCACGATGGTGGCGGGGATATGCTCAATCCGGTGCCGGTCGCGCAGGATCTGCCCGTCCTCCTCCAGAAACGCCTTGTGGGTGAAATAATGGTTCTCCAGCCGGGCAAAGGCGCGGGCATAATCGGGCGGCGCCTCGCCGACCATGCCGTCAAACTCCACCGAGGCCAGCGCGTTCTCCCATTGCGCCCAGGCCCGGCCAAAGCGCGCCTCAATCGCGAAATCACCGCAAAAGAGCCGCTCATGATAGGCCGCAATCAGATCACCGCGCTCTTCCTCGGGGATCATCTGGGTGAAGCGCTGCCACAGATCGGGGTAAAACACCCCGGCACCGCCGCCGTAGAACCAGTCCAGCTCGGACTGCATCGCCAGAAACACGCCGCGCAGCACCAGTTGCGTCACCCGGTCAGGATGCGTCTCGGCATAGAGCAGCGCCAGCGTCGCCCCCCAGCTGCCGCCAAAGACGTGCCAATCCTCGATCTCCAGCTCCTGCCGGATCACCTCGATATCCGCGATCAGATGCCAGGTGGTGTTGGCCAGCACGGTCGCATGCGGGCGCGAGCGGCCACAGCCGCGCTGATCAAACAGGATGACGCGGTAGAATTCGGGGTCGAAATAGCGCCGCATCGCCGGGCTGCAGCCGCCGCCCGGCCCGCCATGCAGCACGACCACCGGCTGGCCCTCGGGATTGCCCGATTGCTCGACATAAATCCGGTGGCCATCGCCCACCTCAAGCATCCTCTGATCGAAGGGCTCGATCATCGGGTAAAGAAAGGCGCCTGATGCGCGCTTTTGCCCTGCGGTTCTGTCCATCCTCGGACTATATAACGCGAAAGAGGCGCCCGCCACGGTCAGGGTGCCCCCGGATGCAAGAAAGGTTCGCCCGATGTCGCACGTTGCCGAAGACGCCACTTTGAATACCGTCGATCCCGCCGAAGTGGCGAAATTTGAGGCGATGGCCGCAGAATGGTGGGATCCTGCGGGCAAATTCAAACCCTTGCACATGCTGAACCCCTGTCGGCTTGACTATATCGTCACCCAGATCTGCGCCGAATTCGGCCGCGACCGCAGCGATGCGGCCCCTTTCGCCGGGCTGCGTCTGCTCGACATCGGCTGCGGCGGCGGGCTTTTGGCCGAGCCGATGGCGCGTCTCGGGGCCGAGGTGGTCGGCGCCGATGCTGCCGCGCGCAATATCCCGGTGGCGCGGCTGCATGCCGAGCAATCGGGGCTGACCATCGATTACCGCCACACCACCGCCGAGGCGATGGCGGCGGCGGGCGAGCGGTTCGACGTGGTGCTGAACATGGAAGTGGTCGAGCATGTAGCCGATCCGCAGGGCTTCACCACCACCTGTCAGGAACTGCTGAACCCCGGCGGCTTGATGATCTGCTCGACCCTGAACCGCACGCCGAAAAGCTTTGCGATGGCGATTGTCGGCGCGGAATGGGTGATGCGCTGGCTGCCGAAGGGCACGCATGAATGGTCGAAGTTCATCACGCCGGACGAACTTTACGGGCTGATCCGCACGGCAGGCCTCGATCCGGTGGACCGTCAGGGCATGGTGTTCAACCCGCTCGGCTGGTCCTGGAGCCTGTCGCCGCGCGATCTGTCGGTGAATTATGTCACCGCGAGCGTCAAACGCGCCTAATCCTGCTCTTCCAGCCGCGCGCGCAATTCGCGCAGGACCGGCAGCGTGGCACGGACTTTATCGGTGCCGATGCCGCGCACCACATCGGCAATCAGCGGCATGAAGGCCGCCAGCGCCGCATCGCGCGCCGCTTTCCCCGCCGGGCTGATCGAGACGAATTTGCGCCGCGCATCGTCCCAATCGGGGCGGATATGCACATGCCCGGCCCATTCCAGCTTGGAGAGCGTGTTGGTCATCGCGCCGCGGGTGACGTGAAAAATGGCGGCCAGCTGCGCGGGCGTCCGCTCTTCACCCGCATGGGCCAGATGGTTCAGCACGGAAAAATGCGAAATTTCCATGCCCTTGGGCAAAGCCCGGCTGATGCGGTTGCGCGCCAGCTGATCGGCCATGAAGACCTCGGAAAACAGCGCGGCGGCGAGGGTATCGGCAACTTCGACCATCTCAGAGCGCCCCGGTTTCGGGCGCGGCGAACGGCCGGTCATGCGCCAGCGAGGGCACCCGGGCGCGGGCGGCGCTGACAGCGGCGGGATCGAGATCGACATAGCTCACGCCGGGTTCGGTGCCGCCATCCACCAAAACCTCGCCCCAGGGCGACACGGCCAGCGAATGCCCATAGCTCCGCCGGGCGCGGCCCTGATGCGCGGCATGGGTGCCGCATTGCGCGGGCGCCAGCACATAGGCGCCGTTCTCGATCGCCCGGGCGCGCAGGAGCACCTCCCAATGCGCAGCACCGGTGGTGTCGTTGAAGGCGGCGGGCACGGTCAGGATGCTCGCGCCGCCCTGTGCGAGCGTGCGAAAAAGCTGCGGGAAGCGCAGATCATAGCAGACCGCCATCCCCAAAGTGCCAAAGGGCGTTTCCGCCAGCACCGCACGGTCGCCGGGCCGGTAGCCCGAGGATTCGCGGTATTGCTCGGTCGGCGAGACATCCACGTCGAACATGTGGATCTTGTCGTAGCTGGCGGCAATGCTGCCGTCCGGCGCGATCAGAAAGCTGCGGTTGGCAAAGCGGCCATCGGCGTCATCGGTCTTCAGCGCGAGGCTGCCGATCAACAGCCAGATGCCCAGATCCGCGGCTTCGGTCCGTAACGCGGCCAGGGTCTGATCTGTCGCCTGATCCTGCAGCACGGCGCGCTGATGCGCCCGGTCCGAGGACAGGATATTGGTGCATTCCGGCGTCAGCACGAAACCCGCCCCACCCGCCGCCGCCGCGCGCACCAGGGCGCGGGTGGCGGACAGGTTGGCCACGGGATCGTCCGAAACGGAAAGCTGGATCAGACCGGCGCGCATGGCTCAGGCGGCCAGCATCGGGTCAAGCTTGCCCGCGGCATCCAGCGCATGCAGATCATCGCAGCCGCCCACATGCGTGCCGCCAATGAAAATCTGCGGCACCGAGCGGCGACCGGCGCGGGCGGTCATCGCCTCGCGGATCGCGGGATCGGCGCCCACATCGGTTTCTTCATAGCTAACACCTTTGGATTGCAGCAACTTTTTTGCGGCAATGCAATAGGGGCAGGTCTGGGTGGTGTAAATCTCAACGCGCGGCATGCGGGGTTCCTTTGTTTGGCCGGGACTATTACGGATTTAGGCATCCTTCGCAACGCGTGCCAGTACCAGCACCGAAACATCTCGCGCCCCGGCCGCCAGACAGGCGTCGGTTGCCGCCGCCAATGTGGCCCCCGAGGTCAGCACATCATCGACCAGAAGCACCCGTGCCCCGGTCAGCGCCGCCGCCCGCCTGGGGGTGACGCGGATCGCCGCCTCCAGATTGGCAAAGCGGGCCTCACGGTCGCGCCCTTCCTGGCTGGGGGTGGCGCGGGTGCGGGTCAGCAGGTCAGGGATATGCCGCAGCCCCGTGTGGCGCGCCAATGCCGCCGCCAGCAGCGCCGATTGGTTATAGCGCCGCTTGACCAGCCGCCAGCGGTGCAGCGGCACCGGCACCACGAGCAGATCCGGCACCAAAAGCGGCCCGGCCGCGCGCTCCATCCAGCCCGCGAGCGGCGGCACCAGATCCAGCCGGTCGCCATGTTTCAGCGCCAGCACCAGCCGCCGCCCGGCGCCGGTATAGAGGAGCGCCGCGCGCCCTTGCCGCCAGGGGCGTGGCGTGCGCAGGCAATCGTCGCAATGTTCGGGCCGCCCCTCGTCCTCGCCCGGCAAGGGCGCGCCGCAGAGGTCGCAGACAAGGCCGGTCAAAAACACCGTCTCGCGCCAGCAGTCGGGGCAGAGGCCGTGATCGCTGGTCACCTCTGCCCCGCAGGCCAGACATTGCGGCGGCAGGATACCGCGCAGCGCCCCTAGCATCCGCCGCCGGGCTTCCCTAAATAGCGATGTCATGAACACATCCTTGCCCCTGATCGACAGTGAAGCCCTTGCCCGCAATCGTGCCCGCGCGCGCGCCATCGGGCCAGCGCTATTTCTGCATGAGGAAGCGGCGGAGGAAATCGCCGAGCGGCTCGCGGATATCAAACGCGATTTTACCGCCGCCGCCGTCATCACCGCTTTCCCGGAGCCTTGGCTGGCGATCCTGCCGGGCGCCACGATTGTGCCCGAGGCGGAACTGCTGGATCTGACGCCGGGCGCGCATGATCTGGTGGTGCATGCGATGGGGCTGCATTGGTCCAACGATCCGGTGGGGCAATTGGTGCAATCGCGCCGGGGGCTGCGCCCGGACGGGCTGTTCCTCGGCGTGATGCTGGGCGGGCAGACGCTGTCCGAACTGCGCGCGGTGCTGGCCGAGGCCGAGGTGGCAGTTTCTGGCGGCCTCTCGCCCCGCGTGCTGCCGATGGGCGAGATCCGCGATCTGGGCGGGCTGTTGCAGCGCGCGGGCTTTGCGCTGCCGGTGGCCGATGCCAGCCTGCGCCGCGTCAGCTACCGCGATGCGCTGCATCTGATGGCCGATCTGCGCGCGATGGGCGAGGCGAATGCGCTGAGTCAGCGTTTGCGCCACGCCACCCGCCGTGCGGTGATCGCCGCCGCCGCCGCCCGCTATGCCGAGGCCTATCCCGAAGGCGAGGGCCGCATCCGCGCGAGTTTTGAGCTGATCTATCTCGCCGGTTGGGCGCCGCATGAAAGCCAGCAAAAACCCCTGCGCCCCGGCTCGGCGGTCAACCGGCTGGCCGCGGCGCTCGGGGCGGATGAAACCAAACTCTGAGCGGCGCGGGCCTCAGCCCAGCGCCGTCAGAAATCCCTTTGACCACCAATGCACGTCATGCGCCACCAGCCCGGCCATCAGCGCGCTGTGCCGCTCGATCCGTTCGCGCTGCGACATGGCAAGCGCGGTCAGCATGGTGGTGGCCATCTGCTCAATGTCATGCGGGTTGATGATCAGCGCCTCGGGCATCTGCTCGGCGGCGCCTGCGAATTGCGACAGGATCAGCACACCCGGATCCTCGGGGTTCTGCGCCGCCACGAATTCCTTGGCCACGAGGTTCATCCCGTCCATCAGCGGCGTCACCAGCGCGACATCCGCCGCGCGGTAAAGCCCGGCCAACATCTCGCGCGGGACGGCGCGGTGGATATAGCGGATGGGATTCCAGCTGATATCGGCATGGGTGCCGTTGATCGAACCCGCCAGATGCTCCAGCTCCGCCCGGATATCGTCATAGGCCTGCACCCCCTCACGCGTCGGCGGTGAGATCTGCAACAGCGAGACATGTCGGTGCCAATCCTCATGCCGGTCGAGAAACTCGCCAAAGGCGCGGAAGCGTTGCGGCACGCCTTTGGAATAGTCCAGCCGGTCCACCCCGATCATCAGCCGCCGGTCGGCCTTGACGATGCCGGGCGGGAGTTTGTCGAATTCGACCTCGGCCAGGTTCTGAAATTCTGTCGCGTCGATGGCAATCGGGAAGGTGGCAATGCGCACCTGCCGCGCGCCCATGCGGGCGATCCCACCCGCCAGCTCGGTACCGCCGCCGAGTTCCACCATGGCGGCCAAAGCATTGCGGGTGTCGCGCTCGGCCTGCAGCCCCACAAGGTCATAGGCGGCCAGCCAGAAGCAAATCTCCTCACCATTCGGCAGTGCCTGCATGGCAAGCGGCGTCGGGAAGGGCGTGTGCAGGAAAAAGCCGATGCGGTTGGTGACGCCCAGATTGCGCAGCTCATGCGCCAGCGGGATCAGGTGGAAATCATGCACCCAGATCCGGTCATCGGGACGCAGGATCGCCACCAGCATCCGCGCGATGCGGCGGTTCACCGATTTATAGGCGGCCAGAAACTCGCTGCGGATGTCCATCAGATCGGTGCGGCCGTGAAACAGCGGCCAGAGCACCGAATTGGCGCAGCCCGCGTAATATTCCTCATTCTCCTGCGGCGAGAGGTCAAAGATCATCCGCGCGAAGGGGCCGCCCTCGACCGGGCGCAACGCCTCGACCGGGTCTTCGACCGGCTCGCCCGAGGAGCCGATCCAGAGACCACCGGTTTCGGTCAGCGCATCTTCGAGCGCCACCACCAGCCCGCCCGAGGGGTTGGGGCCAAGCGGGATGCGGTTCGACAGACAAATCAGCCGCGCCATGTCAGTGCCCCTTCACGGCTGCGGCCAGCCAGGCCAGAACGTCTGTGGGGGTGGCAAGATGGTGCCTTGTGGCGGTCTCACCCTCGCCGATCTTGATGCCGGTGCCGCCCTGCGCATTGGCCCAGACGATCGCCGGCTCATCAGTGGTGTCATCCCCGAGGTAATAGGGATGCCGCCCCGCGAAGGGCGCCTCGGCCGATAAAAGCGCCAGCGCCGCGTCTTTCGACGCCCCGGCGGGGCGCAATTCCACCGCCATTTTCGCGCGTTGCAGGCCATAGCCGGGCGAACGGCGGGCGAGGGTGCTGGCGAAGTCCAGCACTTTGCTCTCCGCTTCCGGACGCTCGCGGTAGTGCAGGGCACCGCCGTGCGATTTGGGTTCAAAATGCAGCCCCTCGGCGGTCGCAAACACGGCAAGCTCGGTCTGCAAGCGGCCAAGGTTCGGCGGCGGCGGCGAGTCATGGCCGCGACGCTCGCCCCCGTGGCTGCCGATCATCTCACCGGGAAAGCCGGGCAAGAAGGCCTCCAGCACATCCACCCCGCGCCCCGAGACAATCGCCAGCGCCCCCCCGGTGGCTTTGTGCACTGCCGTCAGCAGCGGCATCAGGCCGTCGGGCACGATCACCGCTTCGGGGCGTGCGGCGATGTCAACGAGCGTACCGTCGAAATCGAGGTAGAGCGCGGCGCGGCGCAGGTCGGGCGGCGGCGGGGGGGCAATAAAGGTCTTCACGATGTCCAGTTTGCTTGCAAGGTGAGATTGACGCAGGGAGAAAACGCGTTAACTCGGGCATGGGTTCCCCGTATTCCCCGAAAATGATCAGGAAATGACATGACTGCCGCCGAAGTAAGCACCGCGCGCCCCCCGCATGCCGCCGCCGACCACCCCGCTCTGCCCAAGGCCAAGGTCGGGATTCTTCTGGCCAATCTGGGCACGCCGGATGGCTATGACTATTGGTCGATGCGGCGCTATCTGAACGAGTTCCTCTCGGACCGTCGGGTGGTGGACCTGCCGCGCTACCTCTGGCAGCCGCTGTTGCAGCTGGTGATCCTGACCCGGCGGCCCTTTGCCTCAGGGGCGAATTACAAATCGATCTGGAACCACGAGGCCAATGAAAGCCCGCTGCTGACCATCACCAAGGATCAGGTGGCGGCTCTGCGCGCGGCAGCCACGGCGCAATGGGGTGACCGGGTGATGGTGGATTTCTGCATGCGCTACGGCAACCCGTCCACCCAAAGCGTGGTGGACCGGATGGTGGCGGCGGGCTGCGACCGCATCCTGTTCTTCCCGCTCTATCCGCAATATGCCGGGCCGACGACCGCCACCGCGAATGACCAGTTCTTCCGCGCGCTGCAAAACACCAAGCGGCAGCCCGCCAGCCGCACCGTCGCGGAATATTTCGAGCGGCCGGGCTATATCGACGCGCTGGCCGCATCGGTGGAGCGGGCCTATGCCGGGCTTGCGGTGCGGCCCGATGCGCTGGTGGCCAGCTATCACGGCATGCCGAAGCGTTATCTGCTGGAGGGTGACCCCTATCACTGCCAGTGCCAGAAGACCTCGCGCCTCTTGCGTGAGCGGTTGGGCTGGGCGCCGGGGCAGATCATCACCACCTTCCAGTCGGTGTTTGGCCGCGAAGAATGGCTCAAGCCCTATACGGTCGAGCATGTGGCCGAGCTGGCGCGGCAGGGGAAAAAGAACATCGCGGTGATTTCGCCCGCCTTCAGCGCCGATTGCATCGAGACGCTGGAAGAGATCAACGGCGAGATCCGCGAGGCCTTCCTGCATGCGGGCGGCGAGAGCTTCACCTATATTCCCTGCCTCAACGACGATCCCGCCCATATCGGCGCGCTGATGGAGGTGATCGGCGAAAACCTGACCGGCTGGGTTTGAGCCCCGGGGGCATGCGGTGCGAGGGTATCGAACCCTCTTGCGCCGCACTGCCGTGGACATGTGGCGATGGCATGCGAAAAGGGCGGGGAAATCCCCGCCCTTTGTGTGTTGTGACCGTTGCGATCCTAGATCAGCAGCACCTGCGTGCCGACCGTGGTCAGCCCGAACAGCTCCTGGATATGTTCGTTGTACAGGCCGATGCAGCCGTTCGAGGATTTGCGGCCGATCTTGCGCGTGTCATGCGTGCCGTGGATGCGGTAATACTGCCACGACAGATAAAGCGCATGGGTACCAAGCGGATTGTCCGGCCCGGCGGGCACGAAGGCCGGCCATTCGGGGTTACGCTCGCGCATCGCGGGCGTCGGCGACCAGGTCGGGCCGACCACTTTCTTGATCACTTCGGTGCGGCCCTTGCGCGTCAGGTCGGAGGAAACCGGCACCGAGGTCGGGTAGAGCTTGTAGACCGAGCGGTCTTCGTTCCAGAAATGCAGCGCCCGCGAGGTGATGTCGACCAGGATCACACCGTTCTTGGTGTTGTCGAAATAGGGCTGCCAGTCCAGCGCACGGAAGCTCGAGATGTTGCGGCGCATGTTGGTATAGGCGTTGTCTTCGGTCTGCGTGCCCGAATCATAGACCGTCTGCGCCAAGGCGGGCGCGGCGAGGCTGACGCCCAGACCTGCGCCCAAAAGCGCGGTGCTGGCAATGAAATGCCGACGGTTCGGCCCCGTTTTGCGCGCGTTGCTCATCTTCTTCTCCAAATGCCGATGCCCGATGCGATTTTCCCTCCCTTATTGCGACAATGCCGCAGGCGCAAATCAAACTGCTGTCATCGCGCTGTTTCACGAAACTGTGGGTTTGCCCCGAGGGGGTCTTGCCTGTAAAGGTCGGGCCGACCTGATCCGGATATCTGACATGACACGCCTCAAAGGCCTTCTTTTTCTTTCTGCGCTGGCCCTTGCGGGCTGCCAGAGCCCCGAGCCGCCGCAACTGGGCCCCGATGGCAAGCCCCTGCCGCAACTCTACCGTATCAAGCCCTCCGATGAGGCGCGGATCACCGAAGGCATGCTGGCTTCGGTCAACGCGCTGCGCGCCGCCGCAGGCGATGGCCCGCTGGCGCTGAACCCGCAGCTGAGTGCCGCCGCCGAGATCCATTCGCGCGATATGGCCGCGCAGAACCGCCCCTGGCACTTTGGCTCGGACGGCTCCTCGCCGCTCGCGCGGGCGCAGAAGGCGGGCTACATGGGCCATGTGAAGGGCGAGAATATCGCCGAGACCTATGAGACCGAAGGCGAAACCCTCGCCGCCTGGATGGACACGCCCGACACCCGCGCAGTGGTGCTGAGCCCGGAGGCGACGGACCTGGGCTTTGACTGGTATCAGGAACCGAGCGGCAAGATCTGGTGGACGCTGATCACCGGCGGCTGAGACCGGCGGTCCGGGCCTCGCCCGCGGCCCTTTCGCCTGATCCGCCGCCCCTTCGCCTGATCCATTGAAAAAGCCCCGGAAATTCCGGGGCTTTTTGCATTCGGTCTTTGCTGCAGGATCCGTGTGGATCTGTGACTTTGGCCTGTCACCGACAGGGGCCCGTCACGGATATCAGCCTGTCACGGATAGATGAACACCGGGGTGCCCAGCGGCACTTTCGAGAAGATCTCTTCGATCTCCTCGTCGGTCACGGCAATGCAGCCTGCGGTCCAATCGGGATTGCGGCCCTTTTTCCCATCGGCTTCGCCATGGATGAAGATGTCGCCGCCCGGCTTTTTGCCGATGGATTCGGCATTCGCCACATCTTGCGGATTGGGATAGGAGATCCGCAGGCTCAGATGGTAGCTGCTGCGCGTGTTGAGATAGTCGATGTAATAGAGCCCCTCGGGCGTTCTGCCATCGCCTTCATAGCGCTTCGGCCCCACCGGATTGCCGCCCAGCGCCACCTTGTATTTGCCCACGACAGCCTGTTCCGAGAACAGGTACATCATGCGGCGTTCCTTGTAGATTTGAATTTGCGTGATCGGCGGCCCGTCGTAACGGGGCAGACGGATCAGCTCCTCTCCCCGCCGAAAGCAGGCAGACAAGAGCGAAAGGCCCGCGAGGCCAAGGAAGCTGCGTCGGAAAATCATGGAGGAGGCCTGTAAGGTACTGCGTTTATTATTGCCCCTCTTTTACGTCAAAATCGCTGTGCTGCCTAGCGCCCCTGAAGGCCGCAACGCGCGCTGTGACCCGCTTTGCGGTCACGGAACCGTTATCGGGGGCAGCAGAACCGCGCGCGCTGCGTGTTGGCTCAGCCGCGCGAGAATCGCGCCATCAGCTCGACATGCACCGACCAGCGGAACTGATCGACCACTTGCACCCAGTCGAGCCGGTAGCCCGCCGCGATCAGCGCCCGCGCATCGCGGGCGAAAGTGACCGGATTGCACGAGACATGCGCGATCACCGGCACCCGGCTTTGGGCCAGTTCGGCCACCTGTGCGGCCGCACCCGCGCGCGGCGGGTCGATGACCACCGCGTCAAAGCGCGCCAGCTCATCGGGCAAAAGCGGGCGGCGGAAGAGGTCGCGCACCTCGGAACTCAGCCGCTTCAGTCCCGGCGTGCCGCGCCAGGCGGCGTCGAGCGCGGCGATCATCGCGGTCTCTCCCTCCACCGCATGCACTTCGGCCTCGCTGGCCAGCGGCAGCGCAAAGGTGCCCGAACCCGCAAAGAGATCGGCGATGCGCCCCGCGCCCGAGACCGCCTCGCGCACGAGAGAGAGAAGCGCGGCTTCGCCCTCGGCCGTTGCCTGCAAAAACGCGCCCGAGGGCGGGGTGACGCGGGCCGCGCCAAAGCGTTGGGTGGCCGGACGGCGCTGGGCAATCGCTTCGCCGTTATAGCTCAGCCCCGCCAGATCGGCGCGCGTCGCCAGTTTCACCAGCGCCTGAATGAGATCGGCATCCGCCTCTTTGCCGCCCTTGCAGCTGACATCGGGGCCCGCTTCGGAGAGGGTTACGGTAAAGGACATCTCGCCCTTGCGGCTGTTGCCGAGCTGCGTCGCCTCGCGCAAAGCGGGCATCACCGACATGAGTTCGGGGCGCAGGATCAGGCAGCCCGGCACCTCGACCACCGTGTCGCTGCCGCGCGCGTGAAAGCCCAAAAGCACGCCCTTTTTCGTCCGCCGTCCGGAAAACACCGCCCGGCGGCGCGAGTGCAGGGGCGAGGTGTCGATGCCGCGGATCTCGGCTTCGATGCCCTGCGCGTGCAGCGCCTGCCGTACCGCCGTCTGTTTCCAGCCCGCCACGAAAGCATCCGAGCCGTGCTGCAACTGACAGCCGCCACAGGACCGGTAATGCGGGCAGGGCGGGCGTACGCGGTCGGCGCTGGGGGTCAAGATCTTCGGGGCGGCGATGCGCCCTTCGCTGATCTCGCCGGTGACCACTTCGCCGGGCAGGGCCATCGGCACATAGACCGGACCATCCGTCCCGCGTGCCACGCCATCCCCCTGCAGGGTCAACCGCTGAACCGTCAGCTCCATCTTGCGCTCCCGAAACCGCCGGCCTCCGCCTATTCGGCGGCCAGCTCTTCGGCTGCCTTATCATCATCGGTGCCGATGAATCCACCCGACTGCCGGTTCCAATAGCGGGCATAAAGGCCGTTCTGCGCCAAAAGATCGTCATGGCTGCCCATCTCGACGATGCGGCCTGCCTCCATCACCACGATCCGGTCCATTTCCGCGATGGTCGAGAGGCGGTGCGCGATGGCCAGCACCGTCTTGCCCTCCATCACCCTGAGCAGCGCCTCCTGAATCTGCGCCTCCACCTCACTGTCGAGCGCCGAGGTCGCCTCATCCAGCACCAGCACCGGCGCATCCTTCAGGAAGGCGCGGGCCAGCGCGATCCGCTGCCGCTGCCCGCCCGAGAGTTTCACCCCCCGCTCGCCCAGATGCGCGTCATAGCCTTTGCGGCCCATGTGATCTTCGAGCTTCAGGATGAACTCATGGGCTTCGGCGGCGCGGGCGGCGGCGATCACCTCCTCCATCGTCGCTTCCGGGCGGCCATAGAGGATGTTGTCGCGGGCCGAGCGGTTAAACATCGCGGTTTCCTGCGTGACCATGCCGATCTGTTGGCGCAAGGATTGCTGCGTCACGTCGCGCAGATCGTGGCCGTCCAGCGTGATCCGCCCCTTTTCCGTGTCGTAGAGCCGCAGCAGCAGCGCCACCAGCGTCGATTTCCCGGCCCCCGAGGCACCGACAATCCCCAGCCGTTCACCGGGGGCGATGCTCAGGTTGATATGCTCGACCCCGCCGGTTTTGCGGCCATAGGCAAAGCCCACATCCTCAAAGGCCAGCGCGCCCTGCGCCCGTCCGAGCACCCGCGCACCGCTGCGGTCGGTCAGCTCGTGCGGCGGGGTCAGGGTGTTCATCCCGTCCTCGACCTCGCCGATCGATCCCCAGAGGCTCATCAGCGACATCGAGACCCAGCCGGTCATCTGCGCGATGCGGATGGCGATGGCCCCGGCGGCGGCAATGTCGCCCTCGCTCGCCGATCCCGATTGCCAGGCCAAGAGCGCGCCGCCCACCAGCACCACCGGCAGCACCCCGGCGAGGGTGGTCAGCGCAAAGCGGAAGGTGGAGGAGATCACGCCAAAGGACAGCGCCCTTTCACGAAAGCCCATCATCGCATTCAGCGCGGCGCGGTCCTCATGCTCAGCCGAGGCAAAGAGTTTCACGGTTTTGATGTTGGTGATCGTGTCGACCACCTGTCCGGTGACCATGGCGCGGGCGGAAGCGCGGGCGGCGGATTTCGTCCGCACGCGCGGCAGAAAGGCGCGGATCAGCCCGATATAGGTCACCAGCCAGACCCCGAGTGCCACGGCGGCCCAGGTGTCGATGGACAGCAGGAACAGGACCGAGCCGATGATCGAGGCCAGCGAAAAGGCCACGGTGTTGATCACTTCGCTGGCGACATCGGTGACGGCGCGGGCGGTCTGCATCTGCTTTTGCGCGATGCGTCCGGCAAAATCATTGTCAAAGAAGGTGATCGACTGCCCCATCGTCCAGCGGTGCAGTTTTGAGAGCACCAGCGGCAGCACATTGGGGTTGATGATGATGTTGGAGGCGGCAGAGGAAGCACCAAAGACCAGCGGCCGCAGGATCAGATAGAACCCCGCAAAGGCGGCGATCAGCAGCCCATGTTCCTGAAAGATCTGCCCCGGGCTGGCGGAAAGGGCCGCGTCGACCACCCAGCCGAGGAGGAGCGCCGAGATGACTTCAAGCGAGCCGGTGAGGGCCGAGAGCACCCCCGCGCCAAACAGCGCAGGCCAGGCGCCGCGCAACGCCCAGACGAAAAAGGCACCAAGGCGGTTGGGCGGGGCGCTCTCCGCCGGGCGGAACGCATCGATCAGGCGGTTCATTTTGTTCATGCCTGAGATATAGGCCGCGCCCCCCCTTTGGGAAAGTCACCTTGCGGCGAGAAGTTCGGTGCGTGAGAGCACAAAGCCCGAGGCAATCCAGCGCGCTTCCAGCGCTTTCAGCGCCGCCCCCAGCGCAGGGCCGCCGAGATCGGGCATCAGATCGGCGGCGGAAACCGGGAATTTTGCCGCAGCCCCCCGCGCCACCTCCGCCTGCCAGTCCGGCGGCAGCGGGCTTTCCAGCACGGCCGCGCGCGCCAGAAGGGCATCCGTGGCCAGCACCGCGCCCAGCCGGTAGCCGAGCGTGGCGGCGCTGTCCGGGGCGCCGATGGCGTCGCGCAGGTCCTCGATCTGCCGGGCCTCGTCGCGTGACAGGCGCAGCGTCGCCGTCAGATCGGCGCCGCCCAGCACCGCCAGCCGCCGTTGCCAGCGCGGGGCCTGTCCCGCCTCAAGATGCACCAAAGGGGCCAGCGCCCTTGCTTCGGCCCCCGGCAGGGTCCGCATCAGCACACCGCTGGCCGCCATTGCGGCCACCGCCGGTGCGGGGTCGGGCGCGGCGAGGAGTTTGCGCATCTCGGCCCCCACCCGCTCGCGCGAGAGGGTCTCGATCCCCTCGGCCCCGGCAGCGCAGGCGGCCAGCCCCTCGGCATCGGGGCCTTCCGCGGGGTCGGCATACCAGGCGGTGAAGCGGAAAAAGCGCAGGATGCGCAGGTAATCCTCGGCGATGCGCTGATCGGCATCGCCCACAAAGCGCAGGTGACGGGCGGCAAGATCGTCCAGCCCGGAGCCCAGGGGGTCAAGCACGCGGCCCCCGGCATCCGCATAGAGCGCGTTCATGGTGAAATCGCGGCGGGCGGCATCCTCCTCGATCCGGGTGGAAAAGGCGACGGTGGCGTGCCGCCCGGTGGTTTCCACATCGCGGCGGAAGGTGGTCACCTCATGCGGGATGCCCGCCACCAGCACGGTGACGGTGCCATGTTCGATGCCGGTGGGGACAACCTTCAGTCCCGCCGCTCCGGCCAGCGCCGTCACCCGCTCGGGCAGCGCATCGGTGGCAATGTCGACATCCGAGACCCCGGTGCCCAAAAGCGCATTGCGCACGCAGCCGCCGACCAGATAGGCCTGATGCCCGGCGGTGTTCAGCAGTCCCAGCACCTGCTGCACCCCCGGCGCGCTCAGCCATGCCCCGGAAAGGGGGGCACTGCTTTGCGGTGATCCGGTAAGGGGGGCGCGGCTCATGTCATACGGTCCGCGAGGCTGCGCAGGATGCGCGCGGTGGCGCCCCAGATGTAATAGGGGCCGAAAGGCACCGTATAATAGCGCCGCGTCGTGCCCAGCCAGCGCCGCCCCTCGATGCTGTAGCGCGCGGGATCGGTCACATGGCGCAGCGGCACCGAAAACACCTCGGCTACCTCGCCCGCTTCCGGGATCGGGCGAAACGGCGCGCGGATCCGCGCCAGCACCGGCGTCACCACATAGCTCGTCACCGTCTCATGCGGCTCCATCACCCCCAGCACCTCGACATTGGCCGGATCCAGCGCCACCTCTTCGCGCGCCTCGCGCAGGGCGGCGGCAATCGGGTCGGCATCCTCGGGATCAACCTTGCCGCCGGGAAAGGCGATCTGTCCCGGATGATGGCGCAGATGCGAGGCGCGTTTGGTCAGCAAAAGGCTCAGCCCCTCGGGCCGCTCTTCAAAGGCGACCAGCACCCCCGCCGCCCGCAGCTGTCGCCCTTCGGGCAGGGCGATGCCGGGGTTGAGGTCGTAATCGGAGGAGGGCCGCCCCGGTCTGGCCAGCGCGGCGCGGATCGGGGCGAAAGCGTCAGCCATGGCTTTTGGCATCCGCTTTTGGTGGCAGGGGATTGCCCTCTGCATCCACCTCGGCCTCAAAGCCCAGCGACTTCGGGTCAAAGGCATAATGACGGCCGCAGAACTGGCAATCGGCGGTCACCGTGCCGTCCGGCGTGGTCATCGTGCGGATGTCCTTGGCCGAATAGATCGCCAGCGAGCCGCGCACCTTGTCTTCCGAGCAGGTGCAGCCAAACTCGATCCGCTGCGGGTCAAAGACCCGCGGGCCTTCCTCATGAAAGAGCCGCACCAGAAGGTCGGTCGGATGCACGGTGGGGCCGATCAGCTCCAGCTCTTCGACCGTATCCAGCAGCACATTGGCGCGGTTCCAGTTCTCACCCTCTTCGCCGTCCAGAATGTCCTGCGGCTGCAACAGACCGGCCTCGCCCGAGCCTTCCTGCGCGGCGGCAAAGGGTGAGGCTTTGGGCATGGTTTGCAGCATCACGCCCCCGGCGCGCCATTGCTCCGAGCGGCCCGGCATCAGCGAGCGGCCATAGGACAATGCGAATCGCGTCGGCAGCTGCTCGGATTGCGCGAAATAGGCCTCGGCGCAGGAGGAGAGCGAGCCGCCCGCGAGGGGGGTGATGCCCTGATAGGGAAGGTTCCCCTCGCCCTGATCGATCAGCACGGCGAAATAGCCCTGACCGATCTGCTCAAAGCCCGGGCCTTCAGCGTCGATGCGCTCTTTATCATAGCTTGCCCAGCCGCGGATGCGCGCCGGGGAACCGTCTTCGCCGGGGCCATAATAATCGGTGGCGATGATGCGGATCGGGCCGTTGCCCCTGATTTGCAGGGACAATTTCCAGCGCAGCTTGATGGACTGGCCGATCAGCGCGGTCAGCAGGGCGGCTTCGGCCACCAGAGCTTCGACAACGGCGGGGTAACTGTGCTGGGCCAGCACCTGCTCCAATACGCCATCCAGCCGCGCGACGCGGCCGCGGATGTCCGAGCGGTCGAGTTGAAAAGGCAGGACGGTATCGTCCCAGGCGATCTGAGAAAGCGTGGTCATCTGGGTTCCTTGGGGCATTCAGGGCGGCAACGGCGGCCGGGGGGAGGAGACTATTGGCAGATTTACCATCTTCGGGGTTTTTGCGACCCCAGAATTTTGAGGCTCCCCAAGTCGGGCATACCGCGCCTATATAGGTGCCGCAACCGCACACCCAAGGGGCAAACTCAGGATGCGCAGATTTGGTGAGCCGCCGGTCCGGGGGCAGAGGTACATCCTTCGGCCCGGGGCCTATGCCGTCTTGACGCGGGCGGGCGAGGTCTTGCTGACCCATCAAAGCGCACCGGTGCCGGAATTTCAGCTGCCCGGCGGCGGCATTGATCGCGGCGAAAGTGCCGCGCAGGCGCTGCACCGCGAAGTGTTTGAGGAAACGGGCTGGGCGATTGCGCGCCCGCGCTATCTGGGGGCCTATCGCCGCTTCACCTTCATGCCGGAATATGACCGCTGGGCCGAGAAGATCTGCACCATCTGGCATGCCCGTCCGGTGCTGCGGCGCGGCCCGCCGCGCGAGTCGGGGCATACTGCGGTCTGGATGAGTCCGGAAGCGGCGCTTGAAAATCTGGCGAATGCCGGGGATTCGTGCTTTTTGCGTGATTTTCTGCGACACGGCGCCGCCTGAGCGCCGCTTTTCACGACTCCGCGCCGCGACATTTCCGACACATCATACTTACGGACTTAATGGCGCTCACCTAAGTCCTAGCAATTGTGGCACAAATGCGTTAATTCTGGGGCAGCAGTTAAAAAAGTTGGCCAAAGGCCACGGTTTATGAGGCGGAGTAGTTTCATGGTAAAGTCGGTAGACTTTGCCGTTCGCAATGTTGCGGGCGGTGTGTCGCGTGGTACCGTTTCGGGTGATGGGGCAAGTGATTTTGTTCTGATCGGCTCTGGAGACGAGATATCCCTCAATCTCAGACAGTCAAATATTCTTAAATATGAACGCGATGGCTCTGATCTGGTGGTCGAGCTGGTCGATGGCCGCAAGATCACGCTGTCCGGCTTTTTTGACGCTGCGGGTGGTGAAGAGAACAAGCTCTTCCTGAGCGCCGACGGCGAGATCGCGCAAGTGACGCTGGAGAGCGGCTCTGAAGGCGTGATCTATGCGGATTATCATGCGGTGAGCGGCAGCGGCCCGGAAAAATGGGGCCCCTATGATCAGCTGACCTTCGTTCTGGGCGATGAGATTATCGCACCTGCGGGCAGTGAAGATACCACCGGCATGGCGATGTTTGCGCCGCTGTTGGGCGGGTCGGGGCTTTGGGGTGCCGGTGCGGCTGTCGCGGGCGCGGGCGTTATTGCCGGCAGCGGTGGTGGCGGCGGTGGCGGTGGCGGTACGGACACGACGCCGGGCGGCGGTGGTACGGACACCACGCCGGGCGGCGGCGGCACGGATACCACGCCGGGCGGCGGCGGTACGGATACCACGCCGGGCGGCGGCGGCACGGACACGACGCCGGGCGGCGGTGGCACGGACACCACGCCGGGCGGCGGCGGCACGGATACCACGCCGGGCGGCGGCACGGATACCACGCCGGGCGGCGGTGGCACGGACACGACGCCGGGCGGCGGTGGCACGGACACGACGCCGGGCGGCGGTGGCACGGATACCACGCCGGGCGGCGGTGGCACGGACACGACGCCGGGCGGCGGCGGTACGGACACCACGCCGGGCGGCGGCGGTACGGACACCACGCCGGGCGGCGGCGGTACGGACACCACGCCGGGTGGCGGTGGCACGGATACCACGCCGGGCGGCGGCGGTACGGACACCACGCCGGGTGGCGGTGGCACCGACACCACGCCGGGCGGCGGCGGTACGGATACCACGCCGGGTGGCGGTGGCACCGACACCACGCCGGGCGGCGGTGGCGTCCCGATTGTGCCGACAGTGGACAACCCCAACAATGACACCACGCTGACCACCAACACCGTTGATCCGCATGCCGCGGTGACCGGCACCGGCGAGCCGGGCTCGACCGTGGTGGTGACCATCGGCGATCAGACCGAAACCACCACCATTGGTGAAGACGGCACCTGGGGCGTCGATTTCGACAGTTCCGAACTGCCGGCCGATGGCGATTACTCTTCGGTTGTCGTGGTGACGGCGCCGGATGGCACGGTGACCAATCTGGACGGTCCCGATTTCCTGATCGACATGACCCCGCCGGATGTGGCGGTGACCGAAGGCACGAATTCGGTTGGCGATCTCGAGAACCAGGCCGATTACGTTGATGGCGTCACCATTGGCGGCACCGGCGAGGCCGGGGCGACCGTGGCGGTGACTGTGCTGGGCAGCACGCAGACCACCACCGTTGCGGCGGATGGCAGCTGGAGCGTGACCTTCCCGCAGGCCGAGGTTCCGGGGGGCGAATATTCGACCGGGGTGACCGTGGTCGCCACCGATCCCTTGGGCAACACCACCACGGTGACCGATACTTTGGTGGTGGATACCGTCCCCTCGGCGATCACCTTCAACCCGGTGGCCAGCGATGACATCGTCAACAAGGCCGAGCATGACGCCAGCTTCACCGTCAGCGGCACGTCGGTCGCAGGTTCGACCATCGCGGTGACGCTGGAGGGGGTGACCCATTCCACCACCGTGGCCGCCGATGGCAGCTGGAGCGTGACCTATGCCGCCGCCGAGATCCCCTCGGGCGAATATGTCTCGACCGTCAGCGCCACCACCACCGATCCGGCGGGCAACACGCTGACCGAAACCCATGCGATCCGCGTGGATACGGCCGGGCATGTCGCCTTCTCGGGCGACATGGTTGCGGGCAATGATCTGGTCAACGGCAGCGAGGCCGCTTCGGGCGTGACCTTCACCGGCAGCTCCGAGCCCGGCTCGAGCGTGGCGGTGCAGGTGGGCGGCGTCAGCCATAATGCCACGGTTGCGGCCGATGGCAGCTGGACGGTGACCTTCGGTGCGGGCGAAATCGCCGGGGGCACCTATACCGGCACCGCGGTCGCCGTGGCGACCGATGCCGCAGGCAACATGAGCACGGCGACCCGCGATTTTGCCGTGGACACCACCAATACGGTGACCATGCCGAATGGTCAGGTGGGGGGCGATGACATCGTCTCGAACCTCGAGCGGTCGGGCGGCGTGACGCTGACCGGGACGGCGGATGCCGGTTCCTCGGTGGCGGTGACCTTCCAGGGCACCACGCGCACGGTGACGGCGGATGCCAGCGGCAACTGGAGCGCGGGGTATTCCAGCGCCACCATCGCACGCGGCACCTATGACAGCACGGTCACCGTGACGGCGACCGATCCGAACGGCAACGTCGGCACGACCAGCCATGTGATCCATGTCGATACCGAAGTGCGTGATCTGACGCATGGCACCGCGACGCCGGGCGTCGATGGTGTGGTCAACAAAGCCGAGGAGGCGGGCGGCCTCGTGGTCACCGGCACGGTGGAAGCCGGGTCTGCGGTGATGGTCGCCCTGTCGAACGGCGCCAGCGTGGCGGCAACCGTCACCGGCAGCACCTGGACGGCGACCATCCCGGCGGGCAGCCTGCCCGCCACGGAAACCACGCTGACGCTGAGCGTCTCGGCCACCGATGCGGTGGGCAATACCGCGACGCAAAGCTCTTCGGTGGTGTTTGACCCGGTGGTGCGCAACTTCACGCAAGTGGGGGCGATTGCGTCCGACAATATGGTGAACATCAACGAAGCCAGCGCCGGTTTCCAGATCGGCGGCACGGTCGAGGCGGGCGCCACGGTCGAGGTGACGCTGGCCAATGGCGCGCATACGCAGGCGACGGCGGGCAGCGATGGCCTGTGGTCGGTGACCTTCCACACCGCCGATCTTCCGGCGGGCGAGGGCAACATGACCTATACCGCCGTGGCCACCGATGTGGCGGGCAACCATGCCAGCCAGACCGGCAGCTTTGCCTATGATCTGGTCGCGCCGGATTCGCCCGATATCGTGGCCTTCACCCGCGATGCCTCGGCCTTGCGCGGCATCCGTGTGGACATTGACGACGATGTCACCGCGGTGCATGCGGTCAATGCGGCGGGCACGGTGAGCAACATCACCTTCGCCGAAGTGGACATCCCCTTCTCGGGCGAGACGGTGATCGACTTTGGCCAGAACATGCCCAACGGCTCGTATCTGGTCGTGTCCTCGGAAGATGCCGCGCATAACGAAAGCGCCACGCTCTTGATCGTCGACAACACTTCGGCGGTGAATGTGGATCTGTCGCGGGCCGGGCTGGATCACTTCGATTTCGGCACCATCGACCTGACCTTTGCCCCCGATGCGCATCTGACCATCACCGAGGCACAGATCCGGGCGATCACCGATGACAACAACACCATCACCATCACCGGCGATGCGGCGGATTCGGTGACCATGTTGGGGGCGCAGGATACCGGGGAAAACACCGTGGTCGATGGCCATGCGGTCAGCATCTACACCCTCGGCGACACCCATATCCTGCTGGATGACACCATCACCCATGTAACCATCTGAGGAGGCCGGCATGGGAGGCTGGTCCGCTTCAAGGGGTTTACCCGCCTCGGCCGCGCCCCTTGCGCGGCCGGGCCGGGGCAAGATGGGGCCGCGTCGGGTATTGCTCGGCGCGGGCAGCGCCCTCATGCTGCTGGCGGGCTGCATGCAGCCGTTGGGGCTGACCAGCCGGTCGGCCTTTTCGGATGCAGGCGCGCCCCAGGGCCGCGTGGCGCGGCAGGATCAGGCGGCGCAGGCCTCGGACCTGATCGCGGATCTTCAGGCGCGCCGGACGGTGCTGCCGCCGCAGGGGCCGTTCCGCACGGTGGCCAATTCGGTGCTCGCGGGCTCTGCCAGCGCGGCCGAGGCGGATTTGCGGGTGGCGCGGCTGACCGCCAAGGCGCAGTCGAAGAACTGGCTGCCGACGGTGGGGCCCAATCTCAGCCTCTCCAGTCTTGGAAGCGTGGCGAGCAGCCTGTTGATCGATCAGGTGCTGTTCGACAATGGCCGCAAAAAGGCCGAGCGGGCCTATGCGGCGGCCGATGTCGAGGTGGCCGCCGTCGGCCTGTCGCAGGAAATGAACGACCGGGTGTTTACCGGGCTGCAGCTCTACATCACCGCGTTGAAAGCCCGCGATCAGGCGGGCAGCGACATGGCGGCGGTGACCCGGATGCAGGAATACAACCGCATCATGGGCGAGCGGGTGAAGGGCGGCATGTCCGACGAATCCGAAGCCCGGGTGATCCGGCAAAAGCTGGCCGAGATGCAGGCGCGGCAAGGCACGGACAATGATGCCGCCACGCTGGCGCGCAATCAGCTGAACGCGATGGCGGGCTGGCCGCTGGATCAGGTGGCGGGCCTCGATGAGATCACCATCCCGGTCGCTGCCCCCGATCCGCTGGCGGTCAAGATGGCCGAGAGCGAGGGCGCGCGCGCGGTGGCGCAGGCCAGGATCACCCGTGCGGCCTATCTGCCCGGTGCCTCGGCGCAGGCGGGCGTCGGCAAGGGCAAACCCACGTTGGGGCTGGTGATCGGGGCGGAGCAGATGCTGGGGCTGGGCACGCTCGACACGCTGGCGGCGCTGGACGCCAGCCAGGAGGCGGCGGATGCGCGGGCGAAAGTGGCCCGGGAAGAGGCGGACCGCGCCATTGGCACTTTGCAGGGCAAACTGACCGCGCTGATGGCGCAGCAGGCGCGCAGCACGGATGTGACCGGGCAGACCGCCTCCAGCCTCGACATGTTCACCGAGCAATACCGCGCCGGGCGCCGGACCCTGATGGAGCTGGTGACGATGTATGAGACCTATGCCCAGATGCAGCGCGACGAGATCGGGCTGAAATATGACATTGCGCTGATAAAGCTGGAAATCGCCCGGCAGCGCGGTCTACTAGTGGATGGCGCGTCGATCTGATCGACGCAAGATGTAGTGTTTTTGGGGTAACGGAGCGCGGGGATTGTCTGACCGGGTCATCGCCTTTGACATCAACGCCGCCCATGTGTCGGGCACGGCGGGTCAGGGCATGTCTGATCCGCAGCCGCAAAATGCCCCCCCGCATGTCCCGCCGCATGCTCCCCAAAGCCTGAACCGCGCGCCCCGCCGCCCCGCTGCCCCGGCGGTGGATCCGGTGGCCCGTGCGCGCGCACGGGCTGAACTGGCCGCCGCCTATGCGGGGGTGCTGGGCGCCGAACTGCCCGCCGCTGAAATCCTCGAGCAGATGCTGCTCGCGGTGGGGGAAGCCACCGCCGCCATCACCGGTGGCCCTGCGGGGGAGGTGCTGCCCAGCCATATCGCCGCCGTGCTGCGCGTGGCAGGGATGACCGCCAGCGTCGAGCAGATCGACGATGCCACCCCCGGCCAATGGCCCGCTTTGGCGCAGATGTCCGGCGGCCAATTGGTCCTCGTGCTCGGGCAGGAGGCCACGACGCTTTTTGTCTATGACAAGACCTGCGCCGATCACCGCGCCGAAGTGCCGCTGACCGAATTCCTGCCCTATTTCACCGGCACCATCGTCCGCGCCCGCTCAACCCTGCGGCAGATCGAAGAACGCCACCGGGTGACCGAGCAGAAAAAGCACTGGTTCTGGGGCGAGTTCCTTGGCCAGCGCCGGGCCTTTGCGGAAGTGGCGCTGGGCTCGCTCGCGGCCAATATCCTCGCGGCTTCGGTCGCGCTTTTCTCGCTGCAGGTCTATGACCGGGTGATCCCGCATCAATCCGAGCCGACGCTCTGGGTGCTGGCGCTGGGCGCCTTTCTGGCTTTGGTGCTGGAGATGGGGCTGAAGCTCGCCCGCTCGGGTTTGATGGACATCGCCGGGCGGCGGATCGAGCTGTCGGTGCAAAAGCTGCTGATGGAGCGGCTGTTGGGGATGAAGGCCACGCCGGGCCGCGCGCCCTCGGCCCTCTTCTCGGCGATGCGCGAATTCAGCTCGGTGCGCGAGTTTTTCACCGCCTCCACCATCGGCACTTTGGCCGATATTCCCTTTATCTTCGTGTTTCTGGCGCTGGTCGCCAGCATCGGTGGCAATCTGGTCTGGGTGATGCTGATCGGCGCCATTCTGATGGTGGCGCCGGGGTTCTTTTTCCAAAAGAAGATGATCGCCCTGACCGCCTCGACCCAAGGTGCTTCGGCGCGGGCCGGGCGGCTGTTGCATGAAACGATCTATGAGCATGAGACCGTCTCGACCCAGCGCGGGCAGGACCGGATCAAGCGGATCTGGGAAGAGCTGATCACCCTTTCGGCGGTGAAAAGCTCGGAAAGCCGCAAGCTCGCATCGGTGCTGACCTATTGGGCGCAGGCGATCCAGCAGGTGACCTATGTCAGCGCGGTGGTCATCGGCACCTATAAGGTTTTCGCAGGCGAGTTCACCGTGGGGTCGATCATCGCCATCGGCATTCTCACCTCGCGCACCCTCGCGCCGCTGACGCAGCTTTCGGCGACGCTGGCACGCTGGTCGAACGTCAAGGGCGCGCTGGCGGGGCTGGAAGAGATCGCGGGCGCGGAGCAGATGCTGGAAGAGGGGCGCAGCTATCTGCGCGCCGACAAGATCAGCGGCGCGTTTGAGCTGCGGCAGATGTCCTTCCGCTATGATGCCGACGCGGCGGCCTGCGTCGATATTTCCGGGCTGCAAATTCCCGCCGGGCAACGGGTGGCGGTGTTGGGGGCCAATGGCTCGGGCAAATCCACCCTGCTGAAACTGCTGGCAGGGGTCTATGAGCCGACCGAGGGGCGCATCCTGATCGACGGGGTGGATCTGGGCCAGCTGCACCCGCGCGATCTGCGCCGCAGTGTCGGCTATCTGGCGCAGGATGTGCGGCTGTTCGCGGGGACGTTGCGCGACAACCTCAACCTCACCCAGCTTGAGCGGGATGAGGACCGGATGTATCAGGCGCTGGATTTTGCCGGGCTGGGGCCGTTCCTGCGCGGCCATCCGCGCGGCCTCGATCTGGTGATCCGCGATGGCGGCGAGGGGCTCTCGGTCGGGCAGCGGCAAAGCATCGGCTGGGCGCGGCTCTGGTTGCAGGACCCGAAAGTGGTGATCCTCGATGAGCCGACGGCGGCGCTGGACACAACCTTGGAAACCACGCTGGTCAGCCGTCTGGATGGCTGGCTGGAGGGGCGGACGGCGATCATTGCCACCCACCGCGTGCCGATCCTCAGCCTGACCGCGCGGACGCTGATCCTGCAAAACGGCCGCCTGGCGGTGGACGGGCCGCGCGACGCGGTGCTGGCCCACCTGGCCAAGGCAAAAGCGGCGGGCGCGCAATGACCACCGTGGACCCCAGCCTGCTCAGCGACCGCAGCAAGCGCCCGAGCTGGACGATCTGGATGGTGTTTCTGGCCATCGGCGTGTTTCTGGTCTGGGCGGGTTTCGCCTCGGTGGATGAGATCGTGCGCGGACCGGGCGAGATCGTCTCTTCCTCGCGGCCGCAGATCATCCAGAACCTTGAGGGCGGGATTCTGGCCGAGCTTTATGTGGGCGAGGGGGATACGGTCGACAAGGGCACCGTGCTCGGTCGCCTCTACGGCACGCAATATCAGGCGCAGGTCGATGATCTGGAAAGCCAGATCGCGGCGCTCGACATCCGCCGCCTGCGGCTGGAGGCCGAAATGGCGGGCAAGACGAGATTCGATGTCCCCGAGGATGAGGCGCAACTGGTGCCGCATATCGTTGAGTCGGAACGCGGCCTGCTGAAAGCGCGGCTGGAGGATTTCAACAGCCGCCGCGAGGGGGCCAAGCAGGTGCTCGAACAGGCCACCGCCGAGATGAAACTGCTCGAGGACATGCTGAAAAAGGACATCGCGCCGCTGATCGAAGTGACGCGGGCGCGCAAGATCCAGCGCGATGCCGAAGGCCGGATGAACGACATCACCACCCAGTATGATCTGGAACGCGCGGGCACCTATTCCGACACGCTGGCGCAGATCTCGACGCTGAAACAGCAGCTGAAACTGGCCGAGGATCAGCTCGACCGGACCATCCTCACCTCGCCGCTCCGCGGCATCGTCAACAAGATGTCGGTGACCACCATCGGCGGCGTTGTCCGCTCGGGCGAGGAGATCATGCAGATCATCCCGCTGGATGAGGAGATGTTCGTCGAGGCGCAGATCAAGCCCGCCGATATTGCCAATGTGAAGCCGGGGCAATCGGCCACCATCAAGCTCTCGGCCTATGATTACACCATCTATGGCTCACTGCAGGGGCATGTGCAGGTGATCTCGGCCGATACGTTCAAGGATGAGCGCAAGCCGGATGGCGATCCGCATTACAAGGTGACGGTGACGGTGGATCTGGGCCACCTGACCGAACGTCAGCGGCATCTGGAGATCCGCCCCGGCATGGTCGCCACGGTCGAACTCGAGACCGGTGAAAAGACGATTTTGCAGTATTTGCTGAAACCGCTCTACAAATCGCGCGAAGCGTTTCGTGAGCCGTGAGGGGCGCGGGTTCGGCCCGCCGCCCGGTCAGTCGACGTTTTCCTTGGCTCCGTCAAACTCGAAGAACGCCCCCGAGACGTCATCGCTGAACTCGCCCAGGGTGTAGTCCGACAGCTCCCAGACGGCGGCCTCCAGAAAGGCCGCGCCGCGCAGATTGCGGTTGCGGTCCATGATCCGGCTCAGCCCGATCTCGCCCAGAAGATCGCCTGCGGGGTTGGCGGCTTCGGTGATGCCATCCGACATCATGAACAGCCGGTCGCCGGGACGCAGCACCGTGCTGAACCCGTCATATTCCGCGCCATCAATCAGCCCGACCGGCAAACCACCCAGCCCCAGAAACTCGATCGAGCCATCGGCGCGCTGCACCGCCGGATGCGGATGCCCGGCCTGAACCATCTCGACGTGGCCGGTGATCAGATCGATATCGGCATAGATCAGGGTGAAATAACTCTCGGTCCGCATCTCTTCCAGCACCAACTCATTGAGATAGGCGGCGAGTTCGGCGGGCGGGCGGGCGTCATAAATCCCGTATTCGGTCTGCACGAGGGCGATGTTCTGCTCGGGCGAGGTGCCCGAGAGATAGCCTGCCAGCCGCGCGGTCATCAGCGCCGAGGTGATGCCATGCCCGGATACATCGATGCCATAAACCCCGACGCGGCGGGCGTTGATCGGGAAAAACCCCACCAGATCGCCGCCGACATGGCCCGAAGGGCGCAAGAGCAGCGACACTTCGGCATTGCCGAAGCTGCGGTGGCGTTCCTTCACCAGACTTTGCTGCAATTTCCGCGCCTCTTGCAGGTCGCGGTCGACGCTGTCGTAAAGGCCCTGCAGCTCGGACAGGGTGGCGGTCACCAGCCGGTTCTTGGCCTTCAGCTCGCGCTCCATGCGCAAAATGCGTTCGCCCGCGGCCAGACGGGCGCGCAACTCATCGCCGCTGACGGGTTTGGAGAGGAAATCATCGGCGCCGCTTTCCAGCCCCAGCGCCACCTCGCCCTTTTCGTTCTTGGAGGTGAGCAGGACGAAATAGCCATAGCTGTCGCGGCGCATCTGCCGGAAGGCGCGGCAGAAATCGAGGCCCGACATGCCCGGCATCATCCAGTCCGACAGCACCAGATCGGGCTGCATCGTCTCGCAGATCGCCAAAGCCTCTTCACCCGAGCCTGCCTCAACCACCTCATAGCCCGCGCGCGACAGCTGCGCTGTCAGGATGCGTCGCTGCATGCGGCTGTCATCGACGACCAGCACCCGGCGCACGACGCCCGGGTGTTCTGTCGATTCAACGCCGTATGAATTTTCCTGCGACTGCACTGGTACTCCACCTGCTGACTCGCCCAAAGGCCCTGCCATCTAACGCCGCCATTCTTAACAGCGGGTGAAGCGCGCTAACCATGATGCCGTTTCGCGCCCGAAAACCGGCCGGATGCTGCGGCTGCAAAGGGGGCTGCGGCAGAGGTTAAAGCTTCCGAAAGATTTCGCGCCTACCTTTGAGGGTGGTGAAGGTGGAAGACTACCCGGTGGAGGTGGAGATGATTGATTGGGAACGGGTCGCAGAATTGCGATCCGAGATTGGCGCTGAGGGTTTCAGCGAAGTTCTGGAGCTGTTTCTGGACGAGGTCGAAGGCGTGGCCATGGGTTTGGGGAAAAACCGTGCCAAGCTTGAGGAAGACCTGCATTTCCTGAAGGGAAGTGCGTGGAATCTGGGCTTTGCCGCCTTTGGCAGGCTCTGTCAGGCCGGTGAGCGCGCTTGCGCCGCGGGTCAGGCCGAGGAGGTGGATGTCTCCGCTGTCCTCGCCAATTATGCGCAGTCCAAGGCGCAGTTCATGACGCGCGTTGAAGAGTTCTGCGCGGAAGATGGCGAAGCGGCGGCCTGAGGGCCGCTGCCTGGTGTTCAGATCAGGAATTCGGCCAAGGCTGAATCCTCGGTGATGTCGCGGTAGGTAAAGCCCGCGGCATCCAGCTGCCCGGTCAGGGCGGCGAAATTCTCCGGCGCTTTGGTTTCGATCCCGATCAGGACCGAGCCAAAGTTCCGGGCGGATTTCTTCAGATATTCAAAGCGGGCGATGTCATCATCCGGCCCCAGCATCTCCAGAAATTCCCGCAGCGCGCCCGGCCGCTGTGGCATGCGCAGGATGAAGTATTTCTTCAGCCCGGCGTAGCGCTGCGCGCGCTCTTTCACTTCCGGCAGCCGTTCAAAATCGAAATTGCCGCCCGAGGTGACGCAGACCACGGTCTTGCCGCGGATGCTTTCCGCCAGCTCCGGCAGGACATCGACCGAGAGCGCGCCTGCGGGTTCCAGCACGATCCCCTCGACATTCAGCATCTCCAGCATGGTGATGCAGATCCGGTCCTCGGGGGCCAGAAGGATCTGTTCAGGCTTGGCCCAGGCCAGGCGCGCATAGGTCAGCGCGCCCAGGCGTGCCACGGCGGCACCATCGACAAAGCTGTTCACGCCTTTCAGCGTCACCGGCCCGCCTTGGGCAATCGCCGCGGTCATGCTGGCGCCACCCGAGGGTTCGACAAAGCGGAAATCCACCCCCTGATCGCGCAGAACCCCGGTAACACCCGCCGCGAGGCCGCCTCCGCCCACCGGCAGGATCACCAGATCGGGCGCGCGGCCCAGCTGATCGAGCATTTCGATGGCAACGCTGGCCTGCCCCTCGATCACATCGGCATCGTCAAAGGGCGAGAGGAAATGCGCCCCTGCCTCTGTGCAGAACTTCTGGCTCGCTGCGAGGGTCTGGTCGAAATAATCCCCCGTCAGCACGATCTCGACCGCCGCACCGCCAAAGGCGCGGGTCTTGTCGATCTTTTGCTGCGGCGTGGTGACCGGCATGAAGATCGTGCCTTTCACCCCGAAATGGCGGCAGGCAAAGGCCACGCCCTGCGCGTGATTGCCCGCACTCGCACAGACGAAATGCCCCTGAGCCGGATCTGCCGCCCGCACCTTGCGCATCGCGGTAAAGGCGCCGCGCAGTTTGTAGCTGCGCACCGGCGTCAGATCCTCGCGTTTCAGCCATATTTCGGCGCCATATTTCGCCGAGAGATGGTCATTGCGCTGCAGCGGCGTCGGATCAAAGAGATCGCGCAGGGCAAGCGTGGCGGAGCGGGCGTTTTCGGCGAATGCGGTCATGCCTTATGTCGTGCCCTGCGACGGCGGCGCTGGCAAGGGGGTGTGCGCCGCGTTGTCCGCCCCCAGAACTTCGCGATAGGTGGCCGAAAGCAGCGCCACGAAGACGAGCGGTATCACCAGCCAGACGGTCAGGATAAGGCCGATGAAGGGTCCACCCCCCGAGGTGCCATTGTTCAAATCCGCGAGCATTTCTGCAGTCAGCAGTTCAATCGACAGTCCGACGCCGCAAATCATCGCGCTCAGCCCGATCATCGTTGGCCAAAGGCCACGCGTCGCGGCCCATGCTGCACCCGGGGAAAGGGGGTGGCGCACCGCTGTCGCGGGCAGGCAAATTGTGAGGCGCTGAATGCCCCCCGCGACAATCACGAGGCATATCGCGCCTATAATCGCAATGGCGACGGCAAGGGGCGACAGGCCTGGCGGAATAACATGCAGCAAGACGATTGCCGGCATCAATGCGAGGCTGCCCGCAACAGATGAAAGAGCATAGATCTGTATCGATCGCAGCGCAAACCGACAGGTCGTGGTCCCGTGCCACCGGGGCCGAAAGCGTCCGGGCATCTCAAGTAAAATTGCATAGCGATGCCAAAGGACTGCTTGCCAGAGCGTTCCGAATACAGCCACGAGAAAGAGGCAAATACCCCAAAAAAGCGTCGCTACCGAATAGGCATTCGGCAATGCAATTATAGTGATGGTTAAGGGAATAATGCTGGCCAGCAGGAATAAGACCGAAGTCAGCAGCGGAAACAGCAGGAGCTTTACGGTGGTTCCCGGGCTGCGGACCAGATCAGCCAGCATGCCGAGCAGTATGTTTTTGAACATAGAATGTGACCGATCAATTCAGGCATGGAGCAATGCACCTATCGCTAGCATCTCCGTTTTGACCCGGTAAACCAAATTCGCGCTTGGCCTATGGCTGTATCCCGCACAATTCTCTGACAGCGCGCGCCACTGTGGCCCTTGAGATACAGGCGAAAACACACTATCCCGGCTCAAACTCAGATACCGGAGCCCAAGATGTCCGCACCCAAGAAAGTCGTGCTTGCCTATTCCGGCGGCCTCGATACCTCGATCATCCTGAAATGGCTGCAGACCGAATATGGTTGCGAAGTGGTCACCTTCACCGCCGACCTCGGTCAGGGCGAAGAGCTGGAACCGGCGCGGCAAAAGGCCATCACGCTGGGCATCAAGGAAGAGAACATCCACATCGTCGACGTGCGCGAAGAATTCGTGCGTGACTTTGTGTTCCCGATGTTCCGCGCCAATGCGCTCTATGAGGGGCTCTATCTCCTTGGCACTTCGATCGCCCGGCCGCTGATCTCGCAGCATCTGGTGCGGATCGCTGAGGAATGTGGCGCGGATGCCGTGGCGCATGGTGCGACCGGCAAGGGCAACGACCAAGTGCGGTTCGAGCTTTGCGCCTATGCGCTGAACCCCGCGATCAAGGTGATCGCGCCCTGGCGGGAATGGGATCTGACCTCGCGCACCAAGCTGTTGGAATTCGCAGAAGCCAACCAGATTCCGATTGCCAAAGACAAGCGCGGCGAAGCGCCGTTCTCGGTCGATGCCAACCTCCTGCACACCTCGTCTGAGGGTAAGGCTCTGGAGAATCCGGCCGAAGAAGCGCCGGAATATGTCTACCAGCGCACCGTCAGCCCGGAAGAGGCGCCGAATACCCCGGAATATATCGAAGTGAGCTTCGAGCAGGGCGATGCGGTGGCGATCAATGGCGAGGCGATGTCGCCCGCCACGATCCTGACCAAGCTGAACGAACTGGGCGGCAAACATGGCATTGGCCGTCTCGACTTCGTGGAAAACCGTTTCGTTGGCATGAAATCGCGCGGCATCTATGAAACCCCGGGCGGCACCCTGCTCCTCGAGGCGCATCGTGGGATCGAGCAGATCACGCTCGACGCGGGCGCGGGCCATCTGAAAGACAGCATCATGCCGCGCTATGCCGAGCTGATCTATAACGGCTTCTGGTTCAGCCCGGAGCGCGAAATGCTGCAGGCGCTGATCGACAAGAGCCAGGAGCATGTCACCGGCACCGTGAAGCTCAAGCTCTACAAAGGTTCGGTCAGCTGCGTCGGCCGTTGGTCGGAGCATTCGCTCTATTCCGAAAAACACGTGACGTTTGAGGATGATGCGGGCGCCTATGACCAGAAGGACGCCGCAGGCTTCATCCGCCTGAACGCGCTGCGCCTCAAGCTGATCGCCACTCGCAATGCTCGTGTGGCAGCGAAGAAATGAAACCGGTCCGCGCCGCCATTGTCACCGTTTCCGACCGCGCCAGCCGTGGGGAATATGAGGACAAGGGCGGCCCGGGCTGTGAAGACTGGCTGCGGGGCGTGGTGACCACGCCCCTCAGCATCACCCGTGACATCATCCCCGATGGCCGCGCCAGCGTGGCCGAGACGCTGCGGCGGCTGGTGGGGGAGGAAGCGGATCTGATCCTGGTCACCGGCGGCACCGGCCCCGCGCCGCGCGATGAGACGCCCGAGGGCGTGGCCGAGGTGATCGAGAAGGAACTCGCGGGCTTTGGCGAGGAAATGCGCCGCGCGAGCCTGCTGGAAGTGCCGACCGCGATCCTGTCGCGGCAAAGCGCGGGCATTGCCGGGAAATCGCTGATCATCACTTTGCCGGGCAAGCCTTCGGCGATTGCGACCTGTCTGAATGCGGTGTTTGCGGCGGTGCCCTATTGCCTCGATCTGATCGGCGCGGGGCGGATCGAGACCGATCCCGCCAAAATCAAAGCGTTCCGCCCGAAAGTGTGAGCGCCAAAGCGGCAGGGCCTCTGCCCGCCCGACAACCTCATTCCTGATTTTGCTTCTGGCCCGCCCGCCGAAACCGGGGGCGCTTACAGCCTGCGGATCGTGTCGCCCGGTTGCAGCACCGGGGTCAGCTCGACCACTTCACCGCCGACCAGATCGGAATGGCTGCGCCCGGCGATGATTTCGGCGGCGCGCTTGCCAATCTCGCGGCGGCAGGCGTCCATCGTGGCCAGCTTCACGCGGAACCCGTCCAGAAGTTCCACCCCGTTGAAGCCCGCCAATCCGATCCTGCCCGGCACATCAAGGCCGGTATCCAGACAGTGCAGCAGGCCGCCCGCGCCGACCATGTCGTTGGAGTAATAGATGAAATCGAGGTCAGGCGTGCGCTTGAGAATGGTTTCGGTCATCTCACGCCCTTTCAGAAGCGCGGAGCCACCGGCGTAATATTCCTCATCCGCAAGGCTGAGGCCCGCCTCTGCCAAAGCGGCGGTAAACCCCTCCAGCCGTTTGCGGGCGCGGTGATCCTCGGGCATTTTGGTGCCGATGAAACCGATGCGGCGGTAGCCCGCGCGAATGATGATCTCGGCCATCTTGCGGCCCGCGCGGCGGTGCGAAATCCCCACCACGGAATCCACACCCTCGCCATCGACATCCATGATCTCGACTATCGGGATCCCGGCGTTTTCCAACATGGCACGGGCGGCGGCCGTATGCTCAAGCCCGGCGAGGATCACGCCCGAGGGCCGCCAGGACAGCATCTCATAAAGCACGGATTCTTCGCGCTCGGGCGAGTAATTGGTGACACCGACCACCGGTTGCAACCCGGTATCTTCCAGCTCCTCGGAGATCCCGCCCAACACTTCGGGGAAGACCAGATTAGAGAGGGACGGGATGATGATCGCCACAAGATTGACCCGCTGGCTGGCCAGCGCGCCCGCGATCTTGTTGGGCACATAGCCCAGCCGTTTCGCCGCCTCGAGCACCTTTTCGCGGGTGCTGTCCGAGACATCACCGCGGTTGCGCAAGACCCGGCTGACCGTCATCTCCGACACGCCCGAAGCTTCTGAGACATCGCGCAGGGTCAAGGTACGGCGGGGATCGACGGGGGGTCTGGTCACGCGGGGGCTCTCCGATGTTCTTCACGTAGATGTGCGCCAAAAGTTCCGCTTGTGCAAGCGTTACACCTGTGTCATGTTACCGCTAACAGCCGCAAGGCTGCGGATGGCCGACGCGCTCTGCAAGCAAATTGATGCGCGTTGACAATCTCGGGGGGGCGGTGGGCCAAAGCGCTCCCCCTCACTTTCCCGCACAAATCCGATGATGGCGCTGCCGCACAGGCGTCTTGCACGCAGACGGAATTCTGCGCATTAAGGGCCGCGTGGCCCCGTAGCTCAGGGGATAGAGCGGCCGCCTCCTAAGCGGCAGGTCGATGGTTCGAATCCATCCGGGGTCACCACGTCAGCCGCGTTGTCCGGGCGTGGGGCGGTCAGGGCAGGTCATCGGCGCGTGGTTGCAGCGCAAGGGTGGGGTCACTGTCGGGGGCGGGTTCGGTATCCCCGGCCAGAAAATTGCCCAGCTTCTCCAAGCCCGGAATGTGCTCGCACAGCACCGAGATCACCACCAGCATCGGCACGGCCACGATCATGCCCAGCACCGACCACAGCCATGCCCAAAGCGCCACCGCCAGAAACACCACCACCGTGTTCATCTGCAACCGGCGCGAGACGAAATAGGGGGTGATCAGCTGCCCCTCCAGCGTTGTCAGGCCCAGATAGCTCGCGGCGGTGAGGCAAGGGTACCAAAAGCCGTCAAAGCTGACCAAGGCCACCGCCAGCGCCAGAATGGTGCCGCTGATCGCACCGAGATAGGGAATGTAGTTCACCAAAAACGCGATGACACCGAACATTGCCGGGGCGGGCATGCCCCAGGCCGCCATCGCCAGTCCGATTGCCAGCCCGAGGGCCGCGTTGATCAGGGTGATCGTGCCGAGGTAGTTGCCCAAGCTCGCCTCGATCTCGCGCAGCGCGGCATAGGCGCGGCGCTTTTCGCGCATCGTGTCAAAGCTTTGCACGATCTTGAGATAGATCAGGTCGCCGGAAGAGATCAGGAAGAACAGCAAGAACAGCATGAAGACCAATTGGCCGAGCAGGGCCGGGGTGAGGGTCATCGCCTGAAACAGCACACCGCCCGAGTCGGTCTGGGCGACGATCTTGCCCTCATTGCCACCTGACATTTCGCCCAGCGTTTTGATCGTGGCCTGAACGTCATGCAGCGCGCCGCGCAGGTCGGCCATTTTGGTGTTCAGTTGCGCGAGGATCTGGTCGCCATTGGCAATCATCTCGCCCGCGGGGCCCATCAGCAGGGTCAAGAGAAGCGCCAGCCCGCCCAACAGCGCCAGGGTGATCAGCCCGGCAGTGATGGCGGGCGGGATGCCGAAACGGTCCAGCGCCCGGCGCACGGGGATGAACACGAAGAAGAGCAGAATCGCGAGCGTGGTCGGCATCAGAAAGTCGCGCGCCAGCGTGATCGCGGCAAAAGCCAGGATCAGAAAAATGCCGATCACCGCCCAGCCGGGGGCAAATCCGATGCGTTTGAATTTCGACGGCACTTGCGTCACGTTTGATCACCCCCCGAGGATGACCCTGCATCCCGCGCAATCTGAACGCGGGCTGTGCCGAATGGTTCCGCTCACGGGCCCGTGAAAAAACCGGCGCCCGAAGGCGCCGGTTTCCGGTTGCGCAGCGAGGGACCCAGATCAGGCCCTCAGATCGGGCGGTCGCCCGCGGCATCCTTGATGCGCGAGGGCAGGCCGATCTCGCCCAGCAGCTCAAGGAAGGGGCGTGCGGGCAGGTCTTCGACATTGGCCATGGCGCCGATGTCCCAGGTGCCGTCCGCGATCAGGAGGGCGGCGGCCACCGGCGGCACCCCGGCGGTATAGCTGATGCCCTGGCTGCCCACCTCAAGATAGGCCTCTTTGTGGTCGGCGACGTTGTAGATGAAGACCTCGGTGGGTTTACCGTCCTTGGTGCCACGGATCACATCGCCAATGCAGGTCTTGCCGACATAGTCAGGTGCCAGGCTGGCCGGGTCTGGCAGCACGGCCTTGACCACTTTCAGCGGCACCACTTCCAGCCCCTCGGCGGTTTTCACCGGCTGCTCGGACAAAAGCCCGAGGTTGTTCAGCACGGTAAACACGTTGATGTAGTGATCGCCAAAGCCCATCCAGAAGCGCACGTCGGCCTGCGGATAGCGCGCCGAGAGCGAATGCACCTCATCATGGCCGGTCATATAGGCCTTTTGCTTGCCCACGACCGGCAGATCCCATTCCTGACCCACTTCGAACATCTTGTTCGACTGCCAGGCACCCTGCTGCCAGGAATACACCGTGCCGGTGAATTCGCGGAAGTTGATCTCGGGGTCGAAATTGGTCGAGAACCAGCGGCCATGGCTGCCCGCATTGATGTCGACGATGTCGATGCTCTCGATTGTGTCGAACAGCTCATCCTCGGCCAGACGCGCATAGGCATTCACCACGCCGGGATCAAAACCGATGCCCAGCACGGCGGTGACGCCCGCGGCTTTGCAGCGGTCGCGGCGCTGCCATTCGTAATTGCCGTACCAGGGCGGGGTTTCGCAGATCTTGCCCGGGGCCTCGTGGATCGCGGTGTCCATATAGGCCACCCCGGTCTCGATGCAGGCCTCCAGCACCGACATGTTCACGAAGGGCGAGCCGACGTTGATCACGATCTGGCAGCCGGTCTTGCGGATCAGGGCGGCGACGGCGGCGCTGTCCATGGCGTCAACGGCATGAGCGTCGAACACGCCGGGCACTTTCATCGCGTTTTTCTCGTGGACCGAGGCGATGATGGCCTGACATTTGCCCAATGTGCGCGAGGCGATGTGCAAATCGCCCAAACGGTCGTTATGTTGCGCCGCTTTATGCGCCACGACCTGCGCCACGCCACCGGCTCCGATGATCAGCACGTTACGTTTCACTTCTGCTGTCTCCTTTTCAACAGGACAGGGGAAGGGGGCGTTGCCGCCCGAGGACAAGGGCCGGAAGGGCCCTCACGAAAGCGAGGACAGGTAATCCTCGTAACCAAACGCGCGCGCGAGCCGGATGGTGCCATCGGCACTGCGCAGGGCAATCGACGGCATGTTGACGCCGTTGAACCAGTTCTTCTTCACCATCGTATAGCCCGCCGCATCGGCGATGGAGATGCGGTCGCCGATCTGCAGGGGCGCCTCAAAGCGCGCCTCGCCAAAGATGTCGCCCGCAAGGCAGGTCTTGCCCGCAATCTGATAGGGGTGATCGCCCGTTTGCGGCAATTTTGCCGTTTCGCGGTAGATCAGGAGGTCGAGCATATGCGCCTCGATGCTGGAATCGACGATGGCGACATCCTTGCCGTTGTTGATGATGTCGAGCACGGACACTTCCAGCGAGGCGGCACCGGTGATCGAGGCCTCTCCCGGTTCCAGATAGACCTGCACGCCGAATTTCTCGGAAAAGGCTTTCAGCCGCGCGGCGAGATCCATCAGCGGATAGTCCTCGCCGGTGAAATGGATGCCGCCGCCGAGGCTGACCCATTTCAGCTTAGCCAGAAAATCGCCGAATTCGTTTTCGATCCGGGTCAGCTGCTGGTCAAACAGCGCGAAATCGCGGTTTTCGCAATTGTAGTGGATCATCACGCCGGAGATCTGATCGGCCACGGCGGTCAGTTTTTCCATATCCCATTCGCCCAGACGCGAGAAGGGGCGGGCGGGGTCGGCCAGATCAAATCCGCTGGTGGAAAACCGCGGGTTCAGCCGCAGACCGCGCTCGATCCCCGCCGCCTTGTCGCCAAAGCGGGCGAGTTGGCCCAGCGAGTTGAAGATGATCTTGTCGGCGTAGGAGATCGCCTCATCAATCTCGGCATCCGACCAGGCGACGGAATAGGCATGGGTTTCCTTGCCGAACTTCTCGCGCCCCAGCCGCAGCTCATAGAGCGAAGAGGAGGTGCTGCCGTCCAGATAGGGGCGCATCACGTCAAAGGCCGACCAGGTGGCAAAGCATTTCAGCGCCAAAAGCGCCTTGGCCCCCGAAGCGTCGCAAAGCGCGCGGATTTTTTCCATGTTCTGGACAAGGCGCGCCTCATCAATCAGGTAAAACGGCGTCTGAAGCATGGAAACCTCCGGGTCTGCAAAAGCGGGGCGGCGAAAGTAAGGCCGCGATATAGGACCCCCACCCCCCCTTCGCAAGTGAAAGGTCAGCTCATGCGGATCGCATCCTTGGCGACGGCCAATGTATAACCCTTTCGTGCAATATTTTTGACAAGCAGTTCCGCGACCAGCTGGTTGCCCAAACCATCCCGCAATCGCTTGATCCTTGTGGCGCCGGAGGCCTCATCGCAGTCCGCCGCAGCGCGGCCGGAAATCACCGCCTCGATCTCGGCCCCCGACAAAATGTCATCATCCATCCGCGCCTCGGCCAGCACCGAGAGCGTCTCAATCGCCGCAGGCGTCAGGGTAAAGGCCATGTCGTTGAGGAAAACCGCATTCTCGCCGCGCGAGATGCTGAGGGAGCGCACCTCGATGCCCGCGCGGGTGATCTCGGTCATCCGGCGGTTCATCACGCCGAGCATGACGAGGAAGATCATCGCCGCCAGCAGCATCGCGGTGGAAAAGACCAGCAGAATGAAGATGATCACCCGATAGGAAGAGAGCACTTCGGAAAACGCTGTGCCCGATTGCGCCAGAATCTCCAAAAGCCGCACCTCACCGGAGCCAGTCAGCGCGTTATTCTCGACAAAGATCCGCTCAACCCTTGCATTGAACGCATTGGCATCGGGCAGCGAGAGGAACAACAGCACCGCCGCCACGCCCAGAAGCACGACGATGGCGATGATGCCATAGGTGACCGCGCGGCTGCCCTGACGCAGCGCCTCAGTAGCGGAGGTAGTTGGGTCCGGCACTGTCTTTCCTTTGGTCTAGCCCATCGGGGCCGAAGATGGAGACAATGGTCAGCAGCGTCCAGCCCGCTTGGGCCAGACGCGGTGCCAATGCGCGGGCCGCCGCCTTGGGCGATCCGCAGGCGTCATCGGGAAGCGCCGCCACGCCGTATTGCAGGCGCAACGGATCGTCCTGCTTGGCCTTGTAATCGGCAAAGCATTCGGCGGCGGCAGGCTGAGCAAGACCCAGGAGGGCCGCAAGGAGAAGGGGGATGCGCTGTTTCATCCGCCAAATCTGCGCCGGGCGGCTTTGTTATGCAATGACAAGCCGTTGATCAGGGCTTTTGGGGCGATGTTATCCGATAGCAGGGGGGTGATATTGCGTGGCGGCGGCGCCGGGGCCGAGGGTTGGGCATCAGCTTCACCGCCCCGAGCCACCGGGGCCCCCGTCCGGGAGAGAGACCATGAAATTCAAACTCACCACCGCCGTCGCCATCACTGCCCTCGCATTGACCAGCCTGATTGCCAGCCCCGCCGCGGCGCTGGGGTCCAAGGACAAGAAGGTGCTGGGCCTTGTGCTGGGCGCGGCCACCCTCGGCCTGATTCTGAATGAGGCGAGCAAATCCGACCGCCGCCCGGCGCCGGCCCCGACCCCGGGCTGGGATGGCTACCGCCCGGTGCCGAACCACGGCTACGGGCATGATGTGGTGCGCCGCGACCACATCCTGCCGCGCGATTGCGTGACCGAGGTGCGCGGCCGGGGCGAAGCGCTCTCGGCGCAATGCCTCCGCTCGGCCGGGTTGCGGCACCTGCCGGACAATTGCGCCTTCGAGGTGCGGGTTGATTCGGGACGCGGGCACGACGATCATGGGCGTGACCGCTGGGGCAACCGCTATGACAACCGTCACGATGACCGCCGTCGTTTCACCACCGAGACGGTCTATGGCGCGCAATGCCTGAGCGACCGCGGCTACCGGATCAGCCGCCGCTGAGGCCGCGTTTCCCGGTGCAGGCCGGACGCCAGAGGGGCCCTGCCGGGGCCCCTTTTTTGTTGCATCATCGGGGCCGCCTTGCGATGCCTGCGGTATGAGCGAGAAACCTGATTATTCCTTTGAACTGGCCGCGCAGATGCGCGGTCTGATGCATGTCGCGGGCGTGGATGAGGTGGGCCGCGGGCCGCTTTGTGGCCCGGTGACGGCGGCGGCGGTGATTCTGAATCCCGCGCATATCCCCGAAGGTCTGAACGACAGCAAAAAGCTGACTGCGGCCCGGCGCAGGGTACTCGCGGCTGAGATTATGGCCAGTGCCGACTATTGCGTGGCCCATGCCAGCGTCGAAGAGATTGATGCGCTGAACATCCTGCAGGCCAGCCATCTGGCGATGTGCCGGGCGCTTGCGGGGCTGAAAACCGTGCCGGATCATGTGCTTGTGGATGGAAACCGGCTGCCGAAAGCCCTGACCATCAGTGCCGAGGCTTTGGTGAAAGGCGACGGGCGTTCCGTCTCGATCGCCGCCGCGTCGATCCTGGCGAAAGAAGTGCGCGACGCGCTGATGGTGGATTTGGCGCAACAGCATCCGGGATATGGCTGGGAGCGCAACGCCGGATACCCGACCAAAGATCACCTCGCCGCGCTCCTAAATCTTGGGGTTACCCCACATCATAGACGTTCGTTCAAACCCGTACACAATATCTTGTATCAAGACGTTTCTGTAAGTGACTGATTCGAAAAAGAATTTGACGCGGAATCCCTTATGACTCATCTTTGCACTCACAAAACCGGCACTGACCGGACCCCAAAGAGGGACCCCCGCAAGGGACTATGAGGCAGACCCGTCAAGGGTAACGAGGCGCAGATGACAAAAACCACGACGAAGTCCCAAGGGACTGCGGAGCTTCCGCTTAACCAAATTCTGGCCGGCGATTGTATTGAGTTGATGAATGCGTTGCCGGAAAATTCCGTCGACCTGATTTTTGCGGACCCGCCGTACAACCTGCAGCTGAAAGGCGATCTGCACCGCCCCGACAATTCCAAGGTCGATGCGGTGGATGATGCCTGGGACCAGTTCTCCAGCTTTTCCGTCTATGACAAATTCACCCGCGAATGGCTGGCCGCCGCGCGCCGCCTGTTGAAGCCGAATGGCGCGATCTGGGTGATCGGTTCCTATCACAACATCTTCCGCGTCGGCTCGGCGCTGCAGGATCAGGGCTATTGGATCCTGAATGATGTGGTCTGGCGCAAATCCAACCCGATGCCGAATTTTCGCGGCAAACGCCTGACGAATGCGCATGAAACGATGATCTGGGCGTCGAAATCCGAAGGCGCCAAATACACGTTCAACTATGAGGCGCTGAAGGCGCTGAACGAAGGCGTGCAGATGCGCTCGGATTGGGTGCTGCCGATCTGCACCGGTGGTGAGCGTCTGAAGGATGCGGCGGGCGACAAGGCGCATCCGACGCAAAAACCCGAAAGCCTGCTGCACCGGATCATCCTCGGCTCGACCAATCCCGGCGATGTCGTGCTGGACCCGTTCTTTGGCACCGGCACCACCGGTGCCGTCGCCAAGATGCTGGGGCGCGATTACATCGGCATCGAGCGCGAAGAGAGCTACCGCATTGTGGCCGCCGAACGTCTGGCGCGCGTGCGCAAATTCGACGCCGAAGCGCTGGAGATTACCGGCTCGAAACGCGCCGAACCGCGCGTGCCCTTTGGTCAGGTGGTCGAGCGCGGGATGCTGCGTCCGGGCGAAGAACTCTATTCGATCGGCAGCCGCTTCAAGGCCAAGGTACGGGCCGATGGCACGCTGGTGGGCAATGACGTCAAGGGCTCGATCCATCAGGTCGGCGCGCATCTTGAGGGGGCCCCCTCCTGCAACGGCTGGACCTATTGGCATTTCAAACGCGAAGGCAAACTGGTGCCCATCGACATTCTGCGCCAGCAGATCCGCGCGGAAATGAACTGATCCGCGCCCTGTCCAAATTCCGACTTTAACGGTTACCGCCAGTGCCTGGGTCCGCCCCGGGCACGACCTTGCCCCGCCGATCATTCGGCGGGGTCTTTTGATTCCCGGTGACAGGGGCTTGCGCGCAGGCCCGTTCAGATGGCGGAAGCGGGCAGCGGGTTGCTGCCCTTGTTATAGGGCTTCCAATCGGTGATCTCGGGGTAGAAATGCCGCCGCCAGGCCCGCACCCGCGGGTTCATCCGCCGCCGCCACAGGGGCGGGATCATCGCGGCGATTCCCATCGCCGGATAGCCCAGCGGCAGTTGCGGCGCCTCCTCCGCGCCATGGGTCTGCAACAGCGGAAACCGGCGGTCGGGTTTGTAATGGTGGTCCGAATGCCGCTGCAGATTGATCAGCAGCCAGTTCGAGGCGGTGTGATTGGCGTTCCAGCTGTGGCGCGGCAGCACATGTTCATATTTGCCATTGCCCAGATATTTGCGCGTCAGCCCGTAATGTTCGATGTAATTGGTCAGCTCAAGCTGCCAGATGGCGACAAAGGCCTGCACCAGGAGCAGGCCGATCCCCTGCCAGCCGCCCGCCGCAAAGGCCAGCAGCAGCATCAGCGCCTGCAGCGCGCCATAGCGCCAGAACGGGTTGGAGCGGTGAAAGCGGCTGCGCCCGGCGCGCGCCAGTTTGCGCGTCTCGGCCCGCCAGGCCGAGCTCGGGCAGGACATCAGAACGCGCAGGAAAAACCGGTAGAACCCCTCGTTGTAGCGCGCCGAAACCGCGTCACGCGGGGTGGCCACATGCCAGTGATGTACCAGAAGATGCTCGGACCGGAAATGGCCATAGAGCACCATCGCCAGCAACAGATCGCCCAGCCAGCGCTCTGTCCGGTTCTTCTGATGCATCAGCTCATGCGCATAAACGATGCCGATGGTGCCGGAAATCACCCCCATGCCGAAGAACAGCCAGAGCTTTTCCCCCAGGCTCAGGTGGTCGCTGTGGGTCGCATAGGCGATCAGGCCAAACAGGGTGATCGCCTGCACCGGCATCCAGATGATGGTGATCGCATTATACCAGAACAGGTCCTTTCCCGGGGTCAGCGGATCGGCATTCTCGCCGTTCAGCCCGAAGGCCGCATCCAGAAGTGAGGTCAGGCCCCAGCCATAGAGCGGGATCAGCACCAGCGCCCAGCCGCCATAATATGCGGCCAGCGCGGCCATTGGCACCATGCCGAGCGAAAGCCAGAAGGGCAGGGCGCGGGTCAGGCTGGCAAAAGGGGCGCGCGACATCGGGTTTTCTCCAAGGATTCAGCCACATGATACGGCCTGCACTGCCCTGCGCAATCGGGGATGACGCAACGTCGCACCCTAGGGTGCCGGCGCGGCGGCGGCCAGATCCCAGACCTTGCGCATCGCGGTGGGCAAGACCGCCGGATCGAAGCTGGCCCCGGCCACAAACTGCCCGGTCCAGGGGGTGGCATTATTGCCCACCTCGGCCACCATCACCTGCAGGACCAGATGGAAATGGGTGAAGGTGTGGCGAACCTCGCCCAGGTTTTGCCAATAGGCGGGCAGAGGCGGGGGAATCTCCGGCCCGACCCCGCCCGAGGTGGGAAAGCCGGGCATGCCGCCGAGGAGCCCCTTGGGCGGGCGCGTCTCGATCAGCACCGCGCCATCGCGGCGGCGGGCCAGATAGGCGGTGCCCTGCCGCGTGGGCTTTTCCGGCTTTGGCATCTTACGCGGCAGGCTGGCGGCGATCCCTGCTTTATGCGCGGCGCAAAAGTCATTCACCGGGCAGAGCGCGCAGGCCGGATTGCGCGGCGAGCAGATCGTGGCGCCGAGATCCATCATCGCCTGCGCATGATCGCCGGGCCGCGCGGCGGGGGTCAGCCGGGTGGCGTAATCGGTGAAGACCGGCTTGGCCCCCGGCAGCGGCGTTTCATCGGCCCAGAGGCGCGCGACCACCCGCTCGACATTGCCATCCACCACCACGGCGGGCTCGTCATAGGAAATCGCGGCGACGGCGGCGGCGGTGTAGGGGCCGATGCCCGGCAAGGCGCGCAGCCCCTCGGCGCTGTCCGGAAACACGCCGCCATGATCCTTCAGCACCGCGCGGGCGCATTTCAACAGGTTGCGGGCGCGGGCATAGTACCCAAGCCCCGCCCAGGCGGCCATGACATCGGCATCCTCGGCGCGGGCGAGGTCAGAGACCGTCGGCCAGAGGCTGGTGAATTTCTCGTAATAGCCGCGCACCGTGGCGACGGTGGTCTGTTGCAGCATCACCTCGGACAGCCAGACGCGGTAGGGATCGGGGCGCGCGCCTGCCGCTTTGGCGGCGGGGGGCATCCGCCAGGGCATGCCCCGGTGGTGGCGATCATACCAGTCGAGGAGGGCGGCACCCGCCCGGCTCTCGTCGCCGTCACGCATTCTTTATGGCCCCTTTGATCTGCCCGGATTGGCATTGCCGCCCCGCATGCCTAGAGTAGTGCCTGACAAAGGAAAAGGTAGAGATGGCCGCCAAGCCGACCCCACCCAAGACGCCGTTTCGCCGGATGCGGGGCTTTGAGCCCGCAGCCGGGCTGATGCGCGAGCGGATCCGCACGGCGGGTGAGGCGCGCGGCTTTGCGGTGGCGCGTCTTTTGACCCATTGGGCCGAGGTGGTGGGCGAGGAAATCGCCGCCCGCGCGCGTCCGGTCAAGGTGGGCTACGGCAAAGGCGCGATGGGCGCCACGCTGACGCTGCTGACCACCGGGGCGGCGGCGCCGATGTTGCAGATGCAGTTGCCCGCTATCCGCGACAAGGTGAACGCCTGCTATGGCTACAATGCCATTTCCAAGGTGATCCTGACCCAAACCGCCCCCACCGGCTTTGCCGAGGGCCAGGCGCAATTCGCCCCCGCCCCGAAAGCGGTGAAACCGCCCCCCGATCCCGAAATTTGCCGCGAGGCTCAGGCCACCGCCGCGCCGGTGGGCGATTCTGACCTGCGCGCTGCGCTGGAACTGCTTGCCCAAAACGTTTTGACCAAGGAGGCGCGACGCCGCCTCCCTCCGAAGAAAGGCTGACTGATGACCATTTCCCGCAGAACCCTGCTGCTTGGCGGCGCCGGCACAATCGGCCTGATGGCGCTGGGCCTTTATGTGGCGCAACGCCAGAGCGCCAGCTCGGGCCTGTCGCTGGCCGCTGTGGCCGATGAGGTGACGGCAAGCGCCGTGGGCGAGGCCGGTGCGCTGCCCGATATGGTGCTGGGCGCCGCCGATGCCAAAGTGACGATCATCGAATATGGCTCGTTCACCTGTCCGCATTGCGCGCATTTCCACGAGACGGTCTATCCGGAGCTGAAAAAGAACTACATCGACACCGGCAAGGTGAAGTTCATGTTCCGCGAGGTCTATTTCGACAAGTTCGGCCTCTGGGCCGCGATGGTCGCCCGCTGCGGCGGCACCGAGAAATACTTCCCCATCGCCGATATGATCTACGACACCCAGAAAGACTGGCTGGGCGGCGGTGAACCGGGCGTTATCGGGGAAAACCTGCGCAAGATCGGCCTGAAAGCCGGGCTGACGAAAGAGGCGCTCGAGACCTGTCTGGCTGACAATGAGCAGGCCAAGCTGATGGTGGCGACCTATCAAAAGAACGCCACCGCCGATGCGATCGAGGGCACGCCGACCTTCATCATCAATGGCGAGAAGTTCTCGAACATGTCCTATGAGGATCTGGCGAAGATTCTCGACGCCAAGCTCGCGGGCTGAAATGACCCCTCTGGGCGGCGTGAAGGTCATTGAACTGGCGCGGATTCTGGCTGGCCCCTGGGCGGGCCAGATCCTTGCCGATCTTGGGGCGGATGTGATCAAGGTGGAGGCGCCGGAGGGGGATGATACCCGCCGCTGGGGCCCGCCCTTCCTTGATCAGGATGGTGTGCCCTGCGCCGCCTATTTCCACGCGACCAACCGCGGCAAACGCTCGGTCACCTGCGATTTCCGCACACCGGAGGGGCAGGCCTTTGTCCGCGCGCTGGTGGCGGATGCCGATGTGCTGATCGAAAATTTCAAGCTGGATGGTTTGAAGAAATACGGGCTGGATTACGCCAGTCTGGCGGCGGTGAACCCGCGGCTGATCTATTGCTCGGTGACCGGATTTGGCCAGACCGGCCCCTATGCGGCGCGGGCGGGTTACGACTATATCATCCAGGGCATGTCCGGGCTGATGAGCGTGACCGGCGAGGCTGATGGCCAGCCGCAAAAGGTGGGCGTGGCGGTCACCGATGTCTTCACCGGGGTTTATGCGAGCACCGCGATTCTGGCCGCGCTGCATCAGCGGGCGACGACGGGGCTGGGACAACATGTCGATATGGCGCTCCTGGATGTGGCCACCTCGATCATGGCCAATCAGGCGATGAATTATCTGGCGACCGGCGTGTCGCCGCAGCGGATGGGCAATGCGCATCCCAATCTGGTGCCCTATGCGGTGTTTCCCTGCTCGGACGGGCATGTGATCCTCGCGGTCGGGAATGACGGTCAGTTCGGCAGGCTGTGCGATTTGCTGGAATTGTCGGGGCTGGCCACCGCCCCGTCTTATCGCACGAATGCCGACCGGGTGGCGCATCGCGACGCGCTGACCGAGGTGCTCTCGGCCGCCACCGCGGGCTGGAGCCGGGCGGATTTGTTGGCGGGCTGTGAGGCGGCGGGGGTGCCTGCGGGGCCGATCAACGAAATGGCGGATGTTTTTGCCGATCCGCAGATCATCGCCCGCGGGCTTCAGATCGCGCCGGGCGGTGTGCCGGGGGTGCGGTTGCCGGTGGCCTTTTCGGGCGCGGAACTGGCGCTGGCGCGGCCGTCGCCGGGCTTGGGCGAGCATGATGCCGAGGTGCGGGCGGCTTTGGCGGCGCGCTGATCCCGCGGGCGGTCTGGGGGCGCTGCCCCCGTCGCCTGCGGCGCCTCCCCCGAGGTATTTTTGCCAAGAAGAAACGGGGGCCGGGCGCGGGGTCAGAGGCCGAGGGCGGCCAGTGCTTCGGTGAGCGGCGCGGGGTTGGCGATCTCGAGGCGGACGGGCAAGGCGAGCACCTGGCTGCGGAAGCGTTCGGGCAGGCGGACGGCGTCTTTCTCGGTGGTGACCAGTTGCGCGCCGAGCAGGCGGGCTTCGGTTTCCAGCCGCTGCAAAAGGGCGGTGGTGAAGGGTTGGTGATCCTCCAGCGCCTCGCCCCGGGCCAGTTCGGCGCCAAGGCCGCGCAGGGTGGCGAAGAATTTCTCGGGATGGCCGATGCCCGCAAAGGCGAGGACGCGGAGGCCCTGCCAATCCATCCCGGTTTCCAGCGGTTTCAGGGCGCCGGTCAGATGTGGCAGCGGTGCAATGGCTTTGGCCCAGGTGGCGGCGAAACTCTGCTGAGCCGTCCCGGGGCCGATCGAGAGGAGCAGGTCAGCGCGCCCGAGGCCTTTGGTGACCGGTTCGCGCAGGGGGCCCGCGGGCAGGCAACGGCCATTGCCGAAGCCTTTGGCCGCATCGACGACGATCAGGTTCAGGTCCTTTTGCAGCGCCGGGTTCTGATGTCCGTCATCCAGCACGATCACCGTGGCCCCGGCGGCGGCCGCGGCGCGTGCGCCAGCGGCGCGGTCCCGCGCGACCCAGGTGGGGGCGAATGCCGCGAGCAACAGCGGTTCATCCCCGGTTTCATCGGCGTTGTGGCGGCGCGGGTCGACCTGGACCGGCCCGGTCAGGCGGCCGCCGTGGCCGCGGCTGACCACATGCGGGGTTTGCCCGCGCGATTGCAAGAGCTGCACCAGGGCGATGACGGTGGGGGTTTTGCCGGTGCCGCCCGCATTGATATTGCCGACGCAGATCACGGGGAGGGTCAGCCGCGCTTCTGGCGGGCGGGCAACGCGGCGGGCGGTGGCTGCCGCATAGAGTTGGCCCAAAGGGGCCAGCAGGCGCGCGCGCCAGTTGGGGGATTTCGGCGGGGTGAACCAAAAGCGGGGGGCGCCCATCAGGCGGCCCGTCCGCGTTGATGGCTGGCGGGGGGCATCGGCGCGGGGTGCGGCAGCGGCTCCTCCGTGGGTGTCTGGCCGCGACCGCTCTTGTCCAGTTCGCTCAGAATGGCCTTGGCAATCGCGGTGGCGACGCCGGCGCCGCCCGAAGTCACCGCCCAGGCGTTATGGGCAAGCATCGCTGCCTTGTCGACCGCGATCAGATCGGCCACCGCATCCGCCAGTGCTTGCGGCGTGGCGATGGCGCGGGCGGCGCGGGCTTCGGTCAGCCGGCCATAGGCCATCGGATGCGCCTCGGTGCCGGGGCCGTGCAGAATGGCAGAGCCGAGCGCCGCGGGTTCCAGCGGCGAGCGTCCGCGCCCCGGAGGGGCCTCTGCGGTCTCGGCGGGTAGGGGCGCAGGCGGCAGGGCCAGGCTGCCCGGTTGCGGCGCCTCGCGGGTGGCAAATTGCGCGCTGCCCGGCGCCGGGCGCGGGCCGGGGTGCAGCGTGCCGCCCATCCAGCTGACGGGGGCCAGCCGGTACCACAGGCCAAATTCGCCCGGATCATCGGCAATCAGGATCTGCACATCCTCCTCAGGCTCTTCATCGGCCCAGCGGCGGGCAATATCCCAGCCTTTCGCTCTCAGTTCGGCGGCCAGCGGCGCGGCGCGGTCCTGGGTTTCCGGGATCAGGATCAGCAGGATGCGGTGGGCATGGCGCAGGGCATGTTCATGCGCGGCCAGCACCGCTTCCTCTTCAGCCTCGGGCACCGCCATCGCGAGCCAGACCGGCCGGGTGCGCAGCAGTTCTGCCAGAGCGGCACGTTCCGCTTCGGTCGCGCCCAGAGGATCGGTAACCGGTGAAATCCGGCCCATCACCGAAACCCGCTCGGCGGGCAGCCGCATCCGGGCCAGCGCGGTCGCACAGGGTTGATCCTGTACATAGAGCGCCTTGAATTGCTTGAGCACGGCGCGCTCGATCTCGCCGCGAAAGGACCAGCGGCGGCTGATCCGGCGGTCAATCTTGGCATCCGCGAGCAGGATGGGCCTGCGCGAGGCATGGGTTTCGGCGATCAGCACCGGCGGCAGGTCCGAGCCGACGAGCACCACCAGATCGGGGCGCCAACGGGCCAGATGCGCCTTCATCGCCGGGCGTGTCTCAAGGGGGGCGGCAATCGGGGTCAGCCCGGCATCCGGCTGGGCGGCGGCAATCCGGGTCAGCACCACTTCCGGCGTGGCGGCGGCCGAGGCAAGCAGCGTCAGACCGGGGCGCAGGCGGCGCAGACGTTGGCCCAGTTCCAGCAGACTGGGCAGCGCCTCGGGGCTGGAGGCATGCAGCCAGATCAGCGGCCCCTCGCGGCGTGCGGAGGCCGGGCCGGGGCGGGCGGGTGCCGCCCCGGTGAACAGCCGCGAACGGCTCAGAAGATGCAGCCACAGGGCCGCGGAGCGCGCCATGGCTTAGCTGCGGCCGCCCAGCTCTTCCGTCGGCGAGGCGGGCTGTTCCTCGTCACGCAGGCGGTGAAGATGGGCGATGAAATAGCGGGTATGGGCATCATCCACGGTGCGCTGGGCCTCGGCCTTCCAGGCCGAATGCGCGGCGGCATAATTGGGGTAAATGCCGACCATATGGATCTTGGTCGGGTCCTTGAATTCGGTCCGTGTGGGATCGACCAATTCGCCACCGAAGACGAGGTGCAGGCGTTGGGTCATCTGGGGGCTCCTGTAGCGGGCGGACGGGTGCCGCCGGTCTGTGCAAACTATGCGATGCGGGCGGGCGGCTCAAGCAGGCAAGGCGATTTGGGTGCGATTCCAAGGTGGATTTTGCCGCGGCGGGGCTTTTCAAGGCGATCCGGGCAGGCTAGGGCATAGGCCATGAGACAGAGCCTGAGCGAGATCTATGAGGCCCGCGTTGCCGCGGGAACCCTGCGCCCCGATCCGGCGCAGCGTGCCTGCCTGCCCTTGTTTGAGGCGGTGCGGGTGGCGCTGGAGGCACCGCTGCCCAAACGCGGGTTGTTTGGCCTGTTCGCCAAGCCGCCGGAAGCGGTGAAAGGCCTCTATATCTGGGGCGGGGTCGGGCGCGGCAAATCCATGCTGATGGATCTCTTCGTCGAGGCGGTGGACATTCCGCACAAGCGCCGGGTGCATTTCCATGCCTTCATGCAGGAGATCCAGCACCGCCTGCATGAGGTGCGCAAGACCGGGGTCGAGGATGCGATCCGTCCGGTGGCGGAAGCCGTGGCCGAAGAGGCGCGGCTTTTGTGTTTTGACGAGATGCAGATCACCGATATTGCCGATGCGATGATCGTGGGGCGACTCTTTCAATATCTGAACGAGAAGGGGGTGACGGTGGTCACCACCTCGAACCGGGTGCCGGAGGATCTCTATAAAAACGGCCTCAACCGCGCGCTTTTCGTGCCCTTCATCGGGATGATCCGCGAATGGATGACGGTGCAGTCGCTGGAGAGCGAGACCGATTACCGCCAGCACCGTCTGGCGGGCAGCCCGGTCTATTTCTCGCCCGCGAATGCGGCGGCGCGGGCCGAAATGACCGCGGTCTGGGACGATCTGACCCAGGGCGCCGTGGGCGAGCCGCTGGTGCTGACGGTGAATGGCCGCAAGGTTGAGCTGCCGCTTTATGCGGCGGGTGTCGGGCGCGCGCGGTTCTGGGATCTCTGCGCCCGCCCGCTGGGGCCTGCCGATTATCTGGCCGTCGCCGAGGCGGTGCGGGTGCTGATGCTGGACGACGTGCCGCTGCTGTCGAGCGAGAATTTCAACGAGGCCAAGCGTTTCGTCACGCTGATTGATGCGCTTTATGAGGCCAAGGTGCGGCTGGTCTGTTCTGCCGCTGACATCCCCGAGCGGCTTTATGTCGAGGGCGAAGGGGCGTTTGAATTTGAGCGGACCGCCAGCCGCCTGCGCGAGATGCAGGGCGCGGCGTGGGGTGCGGACCGCGAGACCGACTGAAAAAGGCCGGGGAAACTCCCGGCCTTTTCCGATTCTGCCCCAGTTCTTTGGGGGCCCGTGATCAGGCCAGAAGTTCCTGCACGCGCGGAATGACCTTGCTGCCGTAAAGGTCGATGCAATCCATCAGCGCATGATGGCTGACCGGCCCCGCCGAATATTTCAGGTTGAACTGGCCCGCGTTCAGCACCTTCACCGTCTTCGCAATCTTCTGCGCCACCGTCTCGGGCGAGCCGACATAGAGCGAGCCATGCTCGATCTCGCGCTCGAAATCCTCGCGCCGCAGCGGCGGCCAACCGCGGCTGGAGCCGATATGATCGTGCATCGCCTTGTAGCCGGGGAAAAAGCGGTCGCGGGCTTCCTGATCGCTGGGGCCGACATGGCCGGGGGAATGCACCGCCATCGGCTGCGCCTTGGTCCCCATCTGCTCATGCGCCTGATGGTAAAGGTCGACATAGGGTTTGAACCGCGCCGGGCTGCCACCGATGATCGCGAGGATAACCGGCAGGTTGTGGCTGGCGGCGCGGATGATCGATTCCGGGCTGCCGCCGACGCCGATCCAGGTTTTGATCGGGTTTTCGGGGCGCGGATAGACCGTGGTTGCCTTCAGTGCCGGGCGGTGGCTGCCTTTCCAGCTGACCTTTTCCTGCGTCAGCAGTTTCGAGAAGAGATCGAGCTTCTCCTCGAACAGGGTCTCGTAGTCAGACAGATCAAAGCCAAAGAGCGGAAAGCTCTCGGTAAAGGACCCGCGCCCGAGGATGACCTCGGCCCGGCCTTCGGAGAGAGCATCGAGCGTGGCGAACCGCTGATAAAGGCGGATCGGATCGTCCGAGGAGAGCACGGTGACGGCGGTGCCCATGCGGATGCGCTTGGTGCGCACGGCGATCGCTCCGAGGATCGGCTCGGGGGCGGAGACGGCGAAATCGCTGCGATGATGCTCGCCGAGGCCGAAGAAATCAACGCCCACACGGTCGGCCAGCTCGGCTTCATCCACCAGATTGCGGATCACCTGCGCATGGCTGAGCGCGCCCGAGGCGTTGTGGGTGACATCACCGAAAGTATCGAGGCCAAAGGCCAAAGTCTGGGACATGGTGAAACTCCTTTGCGCCAGAGGTAGGGGGATTCTGCCGTTCAGGAAAGGCGCAAGGCTGCACAGAACCTGTGCCGCCCGGAAGGCCCGGGCAGGCAGCTGTGGTGCGGATCAGCCGTTTTGCTGCAAAATCCGCCCGGCGAGGTAGAGCGAACCGCAGATCAGCACCCGGGCCTGCGGCTCGGCGGCGATGATCGCGGCGAGGCCTTCGGCCACGCTCGCCGCCTCGTGCACCTGTGCGAACCCGGCACGGCGCGCGGCCTCGGCGGTGGTGGCGGCGGGCAGGGTGTTCACCTCATCCGGGATCGAAACGGCGGTGAGGCTGTCCGCCACTCCGGCCAAGGGCGCGAGATAGCCCGCGATGTCCTTGGTGTTCAGCATGCCGCAAATGAGATGCGTCGGCCGTTTGCCCATCCGCGCCAGCGTGGCCGCGACGGCGACGCCGCCCGCCGGATTGTGCCCGCCGTCGAGCCAGAGTTCGGCCCCCGGGGCCATCCCGACCAGAGGGCCATGGCGCAGGCGCTGCATCCGGGCGGGCCATTCGGCGCGGGTGACCGCCGCCTCGCAGGCCGCCTCATCCGCGCCCAGCGCGCGCAGCGCGGCCAGTGCCGCCCCGGCGTTCTGGATCTGATGCGGGCCGGGCAGGTTGGGCAGCGGCAGGTCCAGAAGGCCATGCTCATCCATATAGACCATCCGCCCCGCCTCTTCGCGCACCTGCCAGTGTTGGCCATAGGCCAGAACCGGTGCGCCCAGCCGCGCGGCGCGGGCCTCGATCACCTCAAGCCCCTCTTCCTCTTGCGGGCCGACAATGCAGGGCACGCGGCGCTTGATGATCCCGGCCTTTTCGCCCGCAATCTCGGGCAGGGTCTCGCCCAGATATTGCTGATGGTCGATCGAGACCGGGGTGATGATGGTCAGGCAGGGCTGATCCACCACATTGGTTGCATCGAGCCGCCCGCCAAGGCCCACCTCCAGCAAGGTGTAATCCGCCGGCGTGCGCGAAAACGCGAGAAAGGCCGCGACGGTGGTGATCTCGAAAAAGGTGATCGACTGCCCCTCATTCGCCGCATCGCATTCATCCAGAAGCGCGCTCAGCGCCTCTTCCGAGATCAGATCCCCCGCCAGCCGGATCCGTTCATGGAACCGCGCCAGATGCGGCGAGGTATAGGCATGCACGCGCTTGCCCATCGCCTCCAGCCCCGCGCGGATCATCGCCTGCGTTGAACCTTTGCCGTTGGTGCCCGCGATATGGATCACTGGTGGCAGCTTGGCCTCGGGGTGGTCCAGCGCGGCCAGCAAACGGTGGACGCGGTCCAGCGTGAGGTCGATCACCTTGGGGTGAAAGGTCATCAGCCGGGCGAGGATCTGATCGGAACTGCTCTGCATCGGGGGCTCCGCTGGGGTTCGGGCAGGGAAGGATGGACGGGACGAAAAAGGGGGCCAGTGGCCCCCCCGGGCCTATCGCCAAACGGCCAAGCCCTGCATTCCGTTCGCGACGGTATTATTCGGTTTTCGCCTCAGGCTCGGCCGGTTTCGGCGCGGCCAGATCGGCCACGACCGCCGGATCCTGCTTCATCAGCATGCGCAGGATGGTGACCAGCTCTTCACGCAGTTTCTTGCGGTGGGTCACCCGGTCGAGCATGCCGTGATCCAAAAGGTACTCGGCGCGCTGGAAGCCCTCGGGCAGTTTCTCGCGGATGGTCTGCTCGATCACCCGCGCCCCGGCAAAGCCGATCAGCGCATTCGGCTCGGCGATCTGCACATCGCCCAACATGGCGTAAGAGGCGGTGACGCCGCCGGTGGTCGGATGCGTCAGCACGACGATATAGGGCAGGCCCGCCTCTTTCAGCATCTGCACGGCCACCGTGGTGCGCGGCATCTGCATCAGGCCCAGAATGCCCTCCTGCATCCGCGCGCCCCCGGCGGCGGAAAAGAGGATGAAGGGACGCTTCAGCTTCACCGCACGCTCGGCGCCCGCGATGATCGCATTGCCGACATACATGCTCATCGAGCCGCCCATGAAGGCGAAGTTCTGCACCGCAACCACAACCGGGGTGCGGCCCATCTCGCCCTCGGCCACCACCATGGCTTCTTTTTCGCCGGTGTTTTTCTGCGCGGCCTTCAGACGTTCGGGATATTTCTTCTGGTCGCGGAAACCGAGCGGGTCGGTGATCGGCTCGGGCACTTTCACCTCGGTGAAAATGCCGCCGTCAAACAGCGCCGTCAGGCGGTCGCGCGGGCTGATCGCCATATGGTGATCGCAGTTTGTGCAGACGTTCAGATTGTCCTTCAGCTCGCGGTGGAACAGCATCGTGCCGCATTCCGAGCACTTGCTCCACAGATTTTCCGGCACTTCGCGCCGCGAGAACAGCGAGTTGATCGTGGGTCGGACGTAGTTCGAGATCCAGTTCATCTGTCAGCCCTTTTGTCGCAGCGCGTGGTAGCAAGCTGGCCCCAGATAATCGCCGGGACCGGGAAATGCAATCACTCCGCGCCCGATCTGCCGGGGCGGCAGGGCCGAAAGCCTGAAAAACTGTCAGGAGGCGCCGCGCGGCAGGGCCGCAGGGGGCGGCATGAAACCCGGGTGGGCGGCATCGGCACGCACCGGCAGGCCCCGGGCCACACCGAGGCGTCGGGGGCCTTTGGCGCAATCTTCCTTGCTCCGCAGGGGGGAGGCGATTATTCCCCTGAGCGACAGAATCCATAGGCCGCGGAGAACCGCGTGGCAGTTTAGGGGACCTATGCCTCGACCCGGCGCCGGAAGGCGCGGCGCAGGAGGCGCTTTGGCACAAGGCCGCGGGCAGGACTTTGGGATGGAGGCGAGAACGCATGTCCACAGGAATGAAGAGCGGCGCGGGGTCCGTCACCGCAGGTCTGCGCGGTCTCCTCGGGCTCGGGCTGGTGGGACTTGGCCTGGCAGGCTGCGTGATGACCGGCTCGGCCCCGCGCAGCATGCCCGCGCTGAATGGCGCCCTGACGTTGAGTGCCCCCAGTGGTTTTTGCCTGGACACCGAGGGCAGCCGTGCGGATTCCAGCCAGGCCTTTGCCATTTTCGGCACCTGTGCGGCAATCAGCGGTGTCGCGGCGGGGCCTGCCGCGCGGCAGCCCGCCGTCCTGACCGCCACCGTGCGGGCCGATGCGTCGCTTAGCCAGCCGCTCGACAAAAGCACGGCAATGCTGGAGAAATTCTTCCGCTCCGCGCCGGGCCGGGCGGCTCTGGCGCGCGACGGCAAATCGGCCTCGGTCAAGGTGCTGAGCGTGCGGGCGGCGCCGGGCCTGTTCGCGATGAAATTGCGCGACACTTCCGCCAGCACCGGCACCCCGGTGGCGCAGGATTATTGGCGCGGCGTGATCGACGTGCGGGGGTATCTCGTCTCGATCTCGGTGTTGCCGGTGTTGAGCGCGCCGGTGGGGGATGCCGATCAGCGGGCCTTGCTGGTGGAGTTTGCCCAACAGATCGCCCAGCAAAACAAGGCCGGATCCGCCCCGACGGCGGCCGCCAGCAAGTAATCTGCCGCGCCGCAGCCTGGCAGAATTATTTGCCAAGGGGGCTTTTGGATTCGGCGTCAAAATGAAAGCATGGTAGAGAGTTGTTTTTCATGACTAAACAATGACTTCAAGGTCGAGCGGATTCCGATGAGCAAGCAGAGCGATACTTTTATTGATCGACTGGTGCAGCGCCGGGCCTTGGCGCGCTGGTCGCGCGCGGCGCGGTTGGCGGACCGGCTGGATTTGGCGTCGTTGCGACAATTGCGGGGCGATGCGCGGCAGATCCGCCGGGAATTGGACCGGTTGCTGCACATTGCCGAGGGACGGCTGACCCTGCCGCTGATCGGCAAGGACACGATCGATCGGCCCTTGGGCACCGACTGGGCCTGGCGACCGGAATTGTGGTCGGGACCTGTGGTGCCTGCGGGAATCGCCGCCGCGCAAAACCGGGCCACGATGGGTGACGGCACCACCCTGTTTCATGATTGCACGGTCAGCGAGCTGACGCTGCGGCAGATCCGGAACACGCGGGAAGCCGATCTGGCGCCCTTTGGCCTGCGGATGGATGTGTTCCGCTTTGATGGCAGCTACCTGTCCGTGGTGGTGGATCTGCCCGAAGAGGCGGTGCGGGGGCTGAAGCTGACGCATGTGATCCGGCTCTCGGCGGTGGTCGAGGTGGAAAAGCCGCTGGAGATCTTCGCGCGGCTGAATGTCAAACACGGCCCCAACACCGAGCAGATCGTGGCGGAGGTGCCGCTGAACGGCGCTGGTCAGGCGGTGGAATTTGATCTGGCCTATACGCGGCTGAACGAAAAGCGGGTGGAAAAGGCCTGGGTCGATCTGATCTTTGAAGGGCCCCAAATGAATCAGGTGATTCTGCGGGATCTGACCTTGTCGCGCCGCCCGCGGGCAGAGATCTGAAAGGACGCGCATGAAACTTGAGATGTCACGCATCAAGGCCGGGCGCTGGGAAGCGGTGGTCAGTGAGACGCCGGAGCAACCCGCGGTCAGCATTGTGCATCAGGAGCAGCCTCTGGCGGGGCTTGAGGCGGTGCAGGACGGTGCCGAGCGCTGGAAGCTGAGCCTGCCGATCCCCGCAGAGCTGTTGTCGGATGGCGTGCAGAGCTTTCTGGTGCTGGGGCCGCAGGGCGAGCGGGTGACGCAGTTCACGATTGTCACCGGGGTGCCGCTGGAAGACGACATCCGGGCCGAAGTGGATTTGCTGCGCGCGGAGCTGGATATGCTCAAACGCGCCTTTCGGCGGCATTGCGTCGAAACCGAGGGTTGAAAGGGGGGGGCGCTGCCCCCGCCCGGGCCCGGGGGCCCGGCCTCCCCCGAGGTATTTTTGCCAAGAAGAAAGCGGTTTGGCGAGGCGTTCTGGTTCAGAGCGTGAGCGTCAGGCGCAGGGCCTGATCGATGGCGCGTTTGGCATCCAGCTCGCTGGCAAGATCCGCGCCGCCGATCAGGTGGTAGGGCCGGGTCAGCTGATCGGCAAGCTGGCGGTTGCTGATTTGCCCGGTGCAGAGCACCACCGTATCCGCGGGGATCAGCTGCGGGTTTTCGCCGGCGGCGCCCTGTGACACCTGCACGCCCTGCGCGGTGATCGCGTCGTAGCGCATCCCGCCGAGCATTTTGACGCCGCGGGCGGCCAGTTGCGCGCGGTGGATCCAGCCGGTGGTCTTGCCCAGACGACGCCCGGGTTTCTCGGCTTTGCGCTGCAGCAGGGTGACCTGACGCGCCGGGGCCTCCGGGGCGGCGGGGGTCAGGCCGCCCGCGGTCTGCGCCGGATCGCCGACACCCCATTCGCGCTGCCAGTCGTCCAGGTGCAGCGTGGCGCTCTCGCCCGATTGGGTGAGGTATTCGGCGACGTCAAAGCCGATGCCGCCCGCGCCGAGGATGACCACCCGGGCGCCTGCGGTGACTTTGCCGGTGAGGATGTCGATATAGCTGACGACATTGGCGCCGGGTTCGGTGGGGATCTGCGGGTCGCGCGGGAGGACGCCGGTGGCGAGGATCACCTCATCGAAGGGGGCGAGCAGGGCGGGGGTTGCCTCGGTGTTCAGCCGCAGGGTGACGCCGGTGGTGGCGAGCATGGTGGCGAACCAGGTGGTGAGGCCGTGGAATTCCTCTTTGCCCGGGATCTCGCGCGCCATGGTCAGCTGGCCGCCGGTTTGCCCTGCCCGGTCGAAGAGGGTCACCTTATGGCCGCGCTGGGCGGCGGTGATCGCGGCGGTCATGCCCGCAGGGCCCGCCCCCACCACGGCGATGGTTTTGGGCGTGCGGGCGGGGGTGAGCGTCAGCTCGGTCTCATGGGCGGCGCGGGGATTGACGAGGCAGGAGGCGGTCTTGCCGCTGAATGTATGGTCGAGGCAGGCCTGATTGCAGGCGATGCAGGGGGCGATTTCGGCGGCACGGCCTGCGGCGGCTTTGGCGACAAAGTCTGGATCGGCGAGGAAGGGGCGCGCCATGGAGACCATGTCGGCCTGACCTGAGGCGAGGAGAGCTTCGGCCACCTCGGGCGTGTTGATGCGGTTGGAGGTGATGACGGGGATGCCGACCTCGGGGCGCAGTCTGGCCGTCAGCCAGCTGAAGGCCGCGCGCGGCACCGAAGTGGCGATGGTGGGGATGCGCGCCTCGTGCCAGCCGATGCCGGTGTTCAGGACATCGGCCCCCGCCGCCTCGATCGCGCGGGCGAGGGTGATAACCTCGTCCCAGGTGGAGCCGTCAGGGACGAGGTCGATCAGCGAGATGCGGTAGATGATGAGGAAATCGGGGCCGAGGGCGGCACGGATGCGGGCCACCACCTCGACCGGCAGCCGCATGCGGTTGGCATAGCTGCCGCCCCAATCGTCGGTCCGGCGGTTGGTGTGGCGCACCAGGAACTGGTTGAGGAAATAGCCTTCGGAGCCCATCACCTCAACCCCGTCATAGCCCGCCTCGCGGGCGCGGAGGGCGGCGGTGGTGATGTCGTTGATTTGCTTCTCGATTCCGGCGGCGTCGAGCTCCTGGGGTGCGAAGGGCGAGATCGGAGATTTCAGCGCGGAAGGGGCGACGCAGGCGGGGTTATAGGCGTAGCGCCCGGCGTGCAGGATCTGCATGGCGATGCGGCCGCCCGCCGCGTGGACGCGGTCGGTGACGATGCGGTGGTGGGCGATGTCTTCGGGGGTGAAAAGACCGGCGGCGCCCTGAAACACCCCGCCTTCCGCGTTGGGGGACATGCCGCCGGTGACCATCAGGCCCACCCCGCCGCGCGCGCGGGTGGCGTAGAATTCGGCCACGCGGTTCCAGTCGCCGGTCTCTTCGAGGCCGGTGTGCATCGAGCCCATCATCACCCGGTTGGGCAGCGTGACGGCGCCCAAAGTGATCGGCGCCAGCATATGCGGATATCGGGTCATTGCGTCCTCCCTGACCTCCCGCAATCTGCGGGGGCGCGGCGGGCTTGTCACGCGCAACGCCGCGTCACGCGGGGGTTTGCGCGCGGGAATCGCGGCGGCGGCCGGGCGCGGCATCGTTTCCGGTATTTAACCAACCCGGCGAAATTCCCCGCCATTGTCCCGCGCTGGCCGCATTTGCGCCCGATTTCGCCGCGATACACGGGGGCAGCACCTCATGTCTGCGAAGGATACAGAATGGACCGCCTCACAGAAATGGAAGCCTTTGCCATGGTGGTTGACCAGGGGGGGTTTACCGATGCGGCCAAAAAGATGGGGATTTCCAAATCCGCCGTCTCCAAGCATGTCTCGGCGCTGGAGGCGCGTCTGGGCGCGCGGCTGCTGAACCGTACCACGCGGCGCGTCAGCCCGACGGAAATCGGTCTGGCCTATTATGACCGCGCGCGGCGGGTGCTGAACGATGCGGGCGAGGCGGATGCTTTGGTCACCTCGATGCAGACGGCGCCCTCGGGGCTGTTGCGGATTTCGGTGGCGACCGATTTTGGTGTCAATCTGCTCTCACCGGTGCTGGGTGACTTTTTGCAGGAATATCCGGATATTACGGTCAATATGGTGTTGAACAACCGCTATGTTGAACTGATCTCGGAAGGGTTCGATATGGCAATCCGCGTGGGCGAGCTGGAGGACAGCACCCTGCGCGCCCGCAAACTGACCGAGACCGCGCGGCGGATGATCGGCGCGCCGTCCTATTTCCAGAAATACGGCCGCCCGATGCGGATCGACGATCTGAACGAGCACAAGCTTTTGCATTATTCGAATCAGGCGGCAGGGAATGTCTGGAAGATCACCGCCCCCTCGGGCGAGCGGCGTCAGGTCCGCTCCGCGGGCTGGCTGACGGTGAATGACGGGCAATCCTTGCTGCATGCGGCCACTTCGGGTCTGGGCATCGCCTATCTGCCGAGCTTTCTCTACGCCGATGCGATGAAACAGGGGCTGGTGGAAGAGGCGATCCCGGATCTGCCGATGGAGACGCTGGGCATCTATGCCGTCTATCCGCCGGGTCGGTTCACGCAGCCGAAAGTGCGGGCCTTCATTGATTTTCTGGCCGATACCTTTGCCGACAAAGGCCCCGACAACTGGTAAGATCGGGCGACAATCTGAATAAGGGGGCCCTGTGCCCCCTTTTTGCGTTTTTGCTACCAGCGGTCAGGGCTGCGGGATCAGCACCGCCTCAACCCGGCGGTTGCGGGCGCGGCCCTCTTCCGTTTCGTTGCTGGCACGGGGGGCCAGCCAGCCTGCCCCTTCGGCGCTGACCTGCGCGGCGGTCACCCCGGGCAGGGTGAGCAGCCGGGCGCGGACCGATTGCGCGCGTTTTTGCGACAGCGCCACATTGGTCGCCAGACTGCCGGTGGTGTCGGTATGGCCCACCAGTGTCACCTGGCTTGCCGGATGCGCGGCAAGATAGGCCGCCAGCGCGGCAAGCGAGGGATAGGCGTGATCGGCCAGCGTCGTCGCACCGCTGCCGAAATCCAGATCCTCGAGCACGACACTGCCCTTCTGCTCGAGATCCGCCATCGTGACGGTGCCCGGAGCGGGGGGGAGGGGGGCGGACACGTTTGCGGGGGCGGAACCGTCCGCGCCGGAGGGCGCCTCGGCCGCCGTCTCACCGGGGGCGGCGGTGGCCATGGGGGCTGGGGCGGCGGTGGCCGGGGTGACATGGGTCAGATGCACAAAACCGGTATCGGTCGAGCGGCTGACCACCAGCGCCAGATAATCCGCCGTCGCCCCCTCGCCGCGCCGGGCCACCAGATAGCGGAAATCGCCCAGATCGACATGCATCTCGGGTTCGGGCAGCAAGCTGAGGGTGAAGCGGAAATCAAAGCCGCCACAGAGATCCGTCGCGCAATCGTAAAGCACGCGGTAGCCCGCCGCCGTGATTTGATCGCGCAGCGGGATCAAGAGCTGCAAGGTGCTGGCGCGGCTGCCGCGCAGGCGCCAGGCCTCTTGCACGATCCGGCCTTCGGGTACGACATTGGCGAAACCCGCGGCGGCCCAGGGGCCGGTCGGCAGGCGGACGCTGCCCACGGCCTGTTCCTCGCGCGCGGTGTTTTCACTGCCGGTGGGCAGGACCAGCACCATATCCGCGGCGGCACGATGGGCCAGCCCGCAGGTCAGAACCCCCACGAGAGCCAGCACCACGCCCCCCCGCCGGGCTGCAAAACCGCGCAGCCTCATGCGAGGTGATCCGGGTGCAGGCGGTAGTGATACTGGCCCATCTTTTGCATGCCGAAACTCTCATAGAGCTTGATCGCGCCGTGATTGGCGCAGGTGACCACGAGGGCCATCGCGCGGGCGCCCTGCGCCTCGGCCCAAAAGCCCGCCTGTTGCAGCATATAGCGTGCCAGCCCCCGGCGGCGCCATTCGGGCAGAACATGCAGGGCATGGATCATCGCCACGCCCGCATGCAGGCCGACATAACCCACCCCGGCCGCACGGTCATCGATGCGCCCCAGCAGCCCGGTTTTGGCGCAGGCGGCGCGGTCCATCACCGCCCGGCGTTCGGGGCCGATGTGACCGTCGAGCCAGATCTCATCCATGATCGCCAGCGGCGGCCAGATGTCGAAGGCGGTCACTGGCGGCACCGGCTCGGCAGTGAACGGCGCCAAGGACCCTTCATAAATGGTCACCGGATCGACGATGACATAGCCACAGGCCTCCAGCTCGGCGTCGAGGCTGTCATCCCCGGCCCGGATCATGAAGAGGGGCGGCTGGCCGAGTGCGCGATGCGCCGCCTCCACCCGCGGCAGATCGGCGGTGTCGAAGGCTGCCGCATCGCGCAGGCTGGCCGCCGAGACGCGTTTGCCGCCGCCCGCGCCCTCGCGCAGGACAAAGCCGCCCACCTCATGCAGCCGTGCGGCCGGCCAGGTGGCGTCAATGACCTCAAAGAGATCGGCGGCGGTGCTCATGCGGTGGCTCCGAACAGGGCATGCAGGCGGGTCATCGCGGCGTCGATGCGGGCGGCATCCTGACCGCGCACCACCAGATTGGTGCCCGGCACTCCGTCTTGCGAATAGGGATAGGAGCCCATCGAGAGATCGGGATATTCCGCCGCCAGCGCGCCCAGCGGCGCTGCAACGACGCCCTCGGGCATCTGCACACGCAGCGACTGGCTCAGCAGCGGCGCGCCGCCGGTCAGCGTGGGCAACACCGAGGCGACCATCGCCTGAAACACATTCGGTACACCGGCCATCACATGGCAGTTGCCGATGGTGAAACCCGGGGCCACCGAAACCGGATTGTCGATCAGCGTCGCGCCATCGGGGATGCGGGCCATGCGCTGGCGTGCCTCGTTGAACTCCACCCCCCGGGCGGCGTAATGCGCGGCCAGCAGGGCGCGGGCGTCATCGCGCACCGAGATCGGCGCGCCAAAGGCATCGGCCACCGCATCGGCGGTGATGTCATCATGCGTCGGCCCGATCCCGCCCGAGGTGAACAGATGGTCATGCGCGCCCGAGAGCGCCTGCACCGCGCCGCGGATCGTGGCATGATCGTCGCCGACCACCCGGATTTCCTGCAGGTCGATGCCAATGCGGGTCAGCTCGCCCGCCAGATACCAGGCGTTCCCCTCGCGCGTGCGGCCCGACAGGATCTCATCGCCGATGATCAGAATGGCGGCACGGGGGTTTGACATGCGGGGTTTCTCCGGCAGAAAGAGGACTGTTGTGGCAAGGTATAGGGCTGCCCTGCGGCCCGGGAAAGCCCGGCACTGGCCAAAGCGCCGATTTGTGACTATCTAATCGGCCAAAAGCAGGAGAGCGCCCGTGGACGATACCCGTGGCCGTCTGACGAAAGACGGCATCCGCATTTACGAACAGGCCGATTTCGAGGGCATGCAGGCCGCTGGCCATCTGGCGGCGCGCATCCTGGACGAGGTGGCGGTGCTGGTGGAACCCGGCGTCACCACCGAGGCGCTGGATGATTTCATCACCCGTCGGGTGGTTGAGCTGGGCTCGGTCTCGGCCACCATCGGTTATCGCGGGTACAAACATGCCTCCTGCATCTCGGTCAACCATGTGGTCTGCCACGGCATTCCGGGGCCGAAACTGCTGAAAGACGGCGATATTCTGAACATCGACGTCACGGTCATCCTGGATGGCTGGTACGGCGACACCAGCCGGATGTATGTGGCGGGGAACCTCAGCCGCAAGGCCGAGCGTCTGTTGCAGGTCACCCATGACAGTCTGATGCTGGGGATTGAGGCGGTGCGGCCGGGCGCGACCTTTGGCGACATCGGCCATGCGATCCAGAGCTATGTCGAGGGCCAGCGGATGAGCGTGGTGCGCGATTTCTGTGGCCATGGTCTCGGCCGGGTGTTCCACGCGCCGCCGAATGTGCTGCATTACGGCCGCCCCGGCAAAGGTGCCGTGCTGGAAGAGGGCATGTTCTTCACCATCGAGCCGATGGTCAATCTGGGCCGCCCCGAGACGAAAGTGCTGGCCGATGACTGGACCGCGGTCACCCGCGACAAATCGCTGTCGGCGCAGTTTGAGCATTCGATTGGCGTCACCGCAGATGGCTGCGAGATTTTCACCCTCTCGCCCGCAGGCCGCTTTCACCCCACCTGGGGCTGAACCCGGCACCAAGCGTTCGGGCCAGCCTCTGGCCTGATCCACCCGGCCCCGGGACGACCCGGGATATCCGCTGATTTCCGGGGACGACCCCAGTTTGACAGGAGGGCCGCATGGCTTGGTTCTGGCTGGTACTTGCCGGCATTTTTGAAGTGGTCTGGGCCTATGGCCTGAAACATGCCGATGGATTCTCGCGCCTCTGGCCGAGCCTTGGCATCATCGTGGCGATGATCATCAGCGTCGTGCTGCTGGAACTGGCGCTGCGCAGCCTGCCGCTCGGCACGGCCTATGCGATCTGGACCGGGATCGGCATTCTGGGGACCACCGCCCTCGGCATCGCCTTTATGGGCGAACCTGCGGGGCTGTTGCGCCTGCTCTGTATCGGGCTGATCGTGGCGGGGGTGATCGGGCTGAAGCTGATCACGCCGGAATAGGGCAACCCGACCCAGAGCTTGGCAGAACCGGGGCTGTTCAGCGCAGGCCGATCAGCCCCGGAAATTCTGCCATCTTGTGAAAAACGTGGACGCCGGTTTCGGCGAGCCGCGCGCCATCGTCATGCTCGGCAAAGCCATAGCCCTGCATCCCCGCCCGCACGGCGGCCTGACAGCCGGGCACGGAATCGTCGATCACCGCGCAGACGGCGGGATCAACGCCCAGAAACTTCGCCGCATGCAGGAACAGGCCCGGGTCGGGTTTCGGGCAGCCGAGAGTCTGGCCCGAGAAAAGCCGCCCCTCCAGCCGCCGCATCAGCAGCGGATGCTGGCCCAGCGTCACCTGCATCTTGTGGTCTGACCCGTTGGAGCCCACCGCATAGGGAATGCCCGCCGCGTCCAGCGCCTCGACCACTTCCATCACACCGTCGATCAGATCTATCCCCTGCGCGAGGCGTTGATAGAGGCGTTCGTAAAAGTCCGCGACCCAATCGTCGGGCAAGGCCGCGCCCAGACGGCGGGCGGTTTCCCAGACGTTTTTCATCGTGCCGCCGAGGAAGGTCAGTTCCAGCTCGGCGCGGGGCATCACCAGCCCGTAAGAGGCCAGATCCTCGGAAATCAAATCAAACGAGGCGGTTTCGCTGTCCACCAGCACCCCGTCACAGTCGAAGATCACGGCAGCGATGCGGGGCGGGGTCATGGGGCACTCCAGATGGTGGCGGTACCATGGGGGTTATCGCGTCCGGTCCCCGGGGGCAAGGCGCTGGGGCGGGGGGCAGGTAATCAGCCGCGCCCCGGCCCGTGGCCCGGCCGTGCTCGGCGCCCCAGCATTGCTGAGCGGCTGAGCCTTGCTCTCCGACTCAGGCGGGCATCCGGCACAGGGTGACCACCGTGCTGCCATAGCGGCGCTGGTCGATCTGCACCAAGGGGGCGGGCACCTGCGGCGGGGCACTTTCCTCCCAGACCACCATCGCACCGGGGGTCAGCCAGCCCTCGGCAATCGCATGGGTCAGGGCGCGCTCGCCCAGGCCTTTGCCATAGGGCGGATCGAGAAAGACCACATCAAAGGCGGCCGCGGCCCGCGCCTCGGCGTTTGCGCCGGGGTTCGGACCCAGTTTGGTCGCATCTTTGCGCCAGATCTCGGTCCTGTCTGCCGCCCGCATCTTCTCGACATTGGCTTTGATCAGCGCCCGCGCCGGGGCGCCATCCTCGACAAAAACCACCTGCGCCGCGCCGCGCGACAGCGCCTCAAGCCCCAGCGCGCCGGTGCCTGCAAACAGGTCGAGCACCCGCGCGCCGGGCAGTGGATTGCCATGCGTGCCGTTGATCAGCAGGTTGAAGATCGATTCGCGCACGCGGTCGGTGGTGGGGCGCAAATGCGCGGCCAGATCCCCCTCACCAACCTCGGCGAGTTTCAGGCCACGGGCGGAGCCGCCGATGATCCTCATGCTTTCAACAGCGCTTTGAGGTCGGTGGCGGGATCGGCAATTGCTATCGGGTCCGGGCTGCGGCCCGCCTCGATCAGCCGCTTGCCTACCATATAGGCGCGGGAATCGTTCAGCGCGTCCACCGCCAGCAGCCGCTCGCCCGCGTAATACCAGAAGGATTGCCCCACATCGCTGATCCGGGTGACGATGCGGTCATAGCCGGTGTTCAGCCCGGCGATCTGCAGCTTTTCATCGAATTGATCTGACCAGAACCAGGGTTTCGGCACATAGGCGATCCCGGCCCCGAGCATGTTGTCGGCCACGAGTTCCGCCATGTCGATGGCATTGCCCACCGATTCCAGCCGCAGACGCCCCGTTCCAGAGGGGCCGGCTCCATAGGGGAACGAGGCGCAATCGCCCGCCGCCCAGACCGCCGGGGCCGAGGTCTGCCCATAAGCGTCCACCGCAATCCCGTTCTCGCAGGCCAGCCCTGCGGCTTCGGCAAGATCGGTGTCGGGGGTGACGCCGATGCCGGTGATCACGATGTCGGCGGCAATCTCCGCGCCCCCCGCCAGCCTGACAGCGGTGACATGGTTGCTGCCCACCAGCGCCTCGATCCCGACGCCTTCCAGAATCCGCACCCGGTGCGCATCATGCATCTCACGGATCGCCTGTGCCGTTTCGGGGCTGGCAACCCGGCCCAGAATGCGCGGCGCGGCCTCGATCACCGTGACCATCATCCCAAGTTTGCTGGCGACCGAGGCCGCCTCCAGCCCGATATAGCCGCCGCCGATCACCACCATCGCCGCCCCGGCGCGGCACAGCGGCTTCAGCCCGTCGATATCGGCCAGATTGCGCACGGTGAACACGCCGTCCAGATCGCCACCCATCGCGGCGGGCAGGCGGCGGGGCGTGGCGCCGGTGGTCAGGGCCAGCTGCTCATAGCCCAGCACCTCATCGCCCAGCGTCACCGTCCTGGCCGCGGGGTCGATGGCGGTGACCCGTTGGCCGAGCCGCAGAGTGATCTTCTGCTCGGCCCAGAAGTCATCGCTGCGCAGCAACAGCCGGTCGAGCGGCATGTCGCCCAGCAGATAGGCCTTGGACAAAGGCGGGCGCTGATAGGGGGCCAGCGGCTCGGCGCCGATGATGGTGATGGCGCCCGCATGGCCCTTGCTGCGCAGCCGGGCCGCGAGAGAGGCGGCCGCCTGACCCGCACCGATGATCACGATGCCTGCGTTTTCCATTTCGCCCCCCTAAATCCGTTCCGCGCCTTGCCGTTGCGCGCGGAGCCTATATCTTCCCCCCCAAGGAACGCAACGCGACAGGGAGAATGACATGTCGATTTCCGAAGGCTCGAAATTGCCGGGTGCCAGCCTGCTGAAGATCGGGGCGAATGGTCCCGAAGCCGTTGACCTGGAAGCGACCCTCGCGGGCCGCAAAGTGGTGATTTTCGCCGTGCCGGGCGCCTTTACCGGCACCTGCACCACCGCCCATGTGCCGAGCTTTATCCGCACCAAGGGCAAGTTCGATGACAAGGGCGTGGACGAGGTGATCTGCCTCTCGGTCAACGATCCTTTTGTCATGAAAGCATGGGGCGAAAGCACCGGCGCGACCGAGGCGGGCATCACCATGCTGGCCGATGCCGAGGGCGCATTTACCGCCGCGATCGGCATGGATTTCTCGGCGCCGCCCGCCGGTCTTATCGGCCGTTCGGCCCGCTATGCGATGCTGGTGGAAGATGGCGAAGTGAAGGTTCTGCACCGCGAAGAAAGCCCCGGCACCTGCGAAATTTCGGGCGGCGAAGCGCTGCTCGCGGCGATCTGACCGCCCCGCAGACAGGGAAAAGGGCGCCTCTCGGGGCGCCCTTTTTCGTGACGAGATTTCATCAAATTGCCACGCGTCGGCCGTTTGGGGGCGCTCAGTTCGTGCGCAGCCCGGCGGGCGGCTCGGTCTTGCCGCCGTCGTAGATGACGGTTTGCGTCGGGAAGGGAATGCCAACGCCCGCCTCGTCAAAGGCATCCTTGATCGCGCGGTTCAGGTCGCATTTCAGCGCCCACCAATCGCTGCGGGCCGACCAGACGCGGAACACGAAATTGACCGAGCTGTCGCCCAGTTCCTTGACCTTGATGAAGGGCTCCGGATCGGCCAGCACGCGCGGATCGGAGGCGGCAATACCCGCCAGCACCTCTTCGGCGCGCTTGAGATCGCTGTCATAAGAGACGCCAATGGTCAGATCGACCAGACGGGTGGCATTGGCCGAGTAATTCTTGATCGACGAGGACCAGATGTCGGAATTCGGGATGATCAGCTGCAGCCCGTCATAGCTGCGCAATTCGGTGTAAAAGAGCGAGATTTCCACCACGGTCCCGGCCTCGGACCCCGCCTCGATGTAATCCCCCACCCGGAAAGGGCGGAACAGGATCAGCATCACCCCGGAGGCGAGGTTGGACAGGGTGCCCTGCAACGCCAGACCAATCGCCAGACCCGCCGCCCCGATCAACGCCACCAGCGAGGTGGTCTGAATCCCGAAGCGCCCGAGCACAAAGATCGCCGCCATGGCGAGGATCAGATAGCGCACCAGATTGCCCAGAAACCCGAACAGCGTTGCGTCCAGCCGGGGATAGCTTTTCGACAATGCCTCGATCCGGCGCTTGACCCAGCCTGCGATGGCCAGTGCCAGGATCAGGATGACGATGGCATAGACGACGTTCAGCGCCAGCGCGATGGCCAGCGTCACCCGTTCTTCGGTCAGCCAGCCTGTGAATGCGGAAAGGTCCATGAAATCGTCTCCATCTTATCTGCCAGTTTCAGGTCAAGTTCGGTCAGGCCGCCTGCGTCATGTGTGGTCAGGGTGACCCAGACCTGCGCATAGGAATTGCGCCAATCGGGGTGGTGGTTCCATTTTTCGGCGAAAAACGCCGATTGGGTCATAAAGCTGAACGCGGTGGTGAAATCCGCGAACTGCCAATGCCGGGTCATGCCATGGGCATTCGGTGTCAGCGCCCAGCCCTTGGCGAGCAGGTTCGAGAGCCGTGTGTCGTTGAGCGAAATCTTCATTTCATCTCCTCCTCGGTCGATTTGCGGAACGGGCCATAGGCGGTGAGCGCTTCCATCTCGTCGTCCATGGCCCGCATTTCATGGTCGAGATAATCGGCAACGGCGCGGCGAAAGCCGGGATGCGCGATCCAGTGCAACGAGTGGATCGGGCTCGGCAGATAGCCGCGCGCCAGTTTATGCTCGCCCTGCGCGCCCGCCTCGACCCGTTTCAGGCCCTGCGCCAACGCCCAGTCGATGGCCTGATGATAGCAGAGTTCGAAATGCAGCGAGGGGTGATCTTCGACGCAGCCCCAATAGCGGCCAAAGAGCGTTTCGCGCCCGATCAGGTTCAGCGCCCCTGCCACCGGACGCCCGTCGCGCTCGGCCAGCACCAAGAGGCAATCCTCAGAGAGCGTTTGCGCGGCAATGTCGAAAAAGGCGCGGGTCAGATAGGGCTGGCCCCATTTGCGCGCGCCGGTGTCCTGATAAAAATGCCAGAACGCATCCCAATGTTCGGGCAGGATCTCGGCCCCGGTCAATTGCCGGATCGTGCCGCCAAAGCCCTGCGCCTGTGCGCGTTCCTTGCGCAGGGCCTTGCGCTTGCGCGACGACAGGGCGGCGAGGAAATCGTCATAGCTGCGGTAGCCGCGGTTCTCCCAATGGAACTGCTGGGTGACGCGGTGCAGATAATCGCTGGCCTCACCGCTGGGCAGCTCATCCTCGGTGCAAAAGGTCACATGCACCGAGGAGAGCCCGGCCTGATCCGCCAGCTGTGCCATCCCCTGCAGCAGGGCGGCCCGCCCCTCGCTCTCATGCCCGGGGCGGCACAGGAGACGCCGCCCGGTGACCGGCGAAAACGGCACCGCGCATTGCAGTTTCGGGTAGTAGCGCCCGCCCGCCCGCTCCAGCGCATCGGCCCAGCCGTGGTCAAAGATGTATTCGCCCTGGCTGTGTGTTTTCAGATACAGCGGCGCCACGGCGATGATCTGGCCGCCACGCCGCGCCACCATCGGATGCGGTGCCCAGCCGGTGCCGGGGCCGACGGAACCCGAGGCCTCCAGCGCGTGCAAAAACCGGTGGGTGGTGAAAGGGTCAAAGGGCCTGCCGCCATCGGCGCATTCGGGGGCGGCGCAGGCGTCCCAGTCTTCGGCCGTGATCTCGTCCAGCGACGACAGCACTGTGATTTCCACCGCATCCTGCATTGGCTCACTTTCCTGTCTGTCGCCCTTGCCCCCTGTCAGGGTGGGGCAAAAGCGCGCGATTTCAAGGGGCAAGCCCGCGACTTGCCCTGCAGTGGCAGGGTTTCAGGCCGGATGTGCCGCCAGATAGCCCTCAAAGGTGATGTTCTCGGCAACCGTCCGCGCCTGTGCCTCCGCCTCCGCCGAGCGGATCGTCCAGCACAGGATACGCGCCCCTGCCGCCTTCAGCTCTGCCACCCGTGGCCGCGCCAGATCGGCTGCATCATGCGAGATGAACGAGGCACCAACGCGGTCATAATCCGCGATCTCCGCCAGATGCGCGCGGATCGCCGGATCGGTGATCGGCCATTCGTTCGAGACAAAGGCCTCGGTGGTCAGGCCGCGCGGAATCTCGGGCGCGAGCTCCGCCAATGCCGCCACCGAGTGCGGGTTGAAACTCATCAGCGCCACCGGGCCCTGATAGCCCTTCAGCGCCTCGGTCGCCGCCGCCTCCAGCGCGCCAACCTTGGGGCCGAGCGCGCCATCCTGATCCTTGATCTCGACCAGAAGCGGCACCTGACCCGCGACAATCTCCAGCACCTCGGCGAAGGTCGGGATGCCTTCATCGCCACCGATCAGCCGCAGCATCCGCAGTTTGGCGGCGGGCAGATCGGTGATGCGCCCGGCGGTGCCGGTCAGCCGCATCAGCTCTTCGTCGTGGAACACCATCGGCACGCCATCGGCCGAGGGTTGCAGGTCAATCTCGATGCCATAGCCCGCGGCGATGGCGGCGCGGATCGCGGCGCGGCTGTTTTCGGGGCGGCCTTCGGCGCGGTTGTGCAGGGCGCGATGGGCGATGGGCAGGCGGCAAAAGTCGGCAGGAAGCATGTCAGGACACCTCAAATATCGCGTCGATTTCGACGGCGGCCCCCCGGGGCAGGATGGGGGCGGCAACCGCCGTGCGGGCATGGCGCCCGCGCTGGCCGAACACTGCCACCATCAGATCGGAAGCGCCATTGATCACCTGCGGAATCTGGGTGAATTCCGGGGTGGAAGTGACAAATCCTGTCAGTTTCACCAGCCTTTGCACGCGATCAAGGTCGCCTGCCAGTGCCGCGTGCAGTTGCGCAAGGATGGCGAGCGCCGAGGCCCGCGCGGCCACGATCCCTGCCGCCAGATCCATATCCGCCCCGAGCCGCCCGGTGATCACCCCCTCGGCGGTCTGACTGACCTGCCCCGAGATGTAGAGGTGATGACCGCTCTGGACATAGGGCAGGTAATTGGCCGAAGGCGCAGGTGCCGGCGGTAAAATCAACCCCAATTCGGCGATCTTCGCGGCGAAGCCGGCCATCTCCATAATCCTTATTCTGAAGTTACTGAATTTTCTGCTTTTGCGGAAAAATATTACGCCACAAGGGCTGTCGCCTTCTTCAGGTCGACGCTGACCAGCTGGCTGACACCCTGTTCCGCCATTGTCACCCCGAACAGCCGGTCCATCCGGCTCATCGTCACCGCATGGTGGGTGATGATCAGGAAACGGGTATCCGTGCGCCGCGTCATCTCATCCAGGAGGTCGCAGAAGCGGGTGACATTGGCGTCATCCAGCGGCGCGTCCACCTCGTCCAGCACGCAGATCGGCGCCGGATTGGCGAGGAAGACCGCAAAGATCAGCGCCAGAGCCGTCAATGTCTGCTCACCGCCGGAGAGCAGGCTTAGCGTCGAGAGTTTCTTGCCCGGCGGCTGGCACATGATCTCAAGCCCCGCGTCCAGCGGATCGTCGCTTTCCACCAGCACAAGGTTCGCTTCGCCGCCGTTGAAGAGATGGGTGAAGAGGGTACGGAAGCTCTCGTTCACCTGTTCAAAGGCGGTCAAGAGCCGCTCACGCCCCTCGCGGTTCAGGCTGGCGATGCCAGAGCGCAGGGTGGCGATGGCGGCCTCCAGATCGGATTTCTCCTTCACCAGCGCATCATGCTCGGTCTGCACTTCGCGCGCATCTTCCTCGGCGCGCAGGTTCACCGCGCCCAGGGCCTCGCGCTGGCGTTTCAGCCGCGCCACGTCGATTTCCAGCTCCTCAATCCCCGGCATCGCCTCGGGATCGGCGGCGAGCGTGTCGAGCAAAGCGGGGGGCGTGGTCTCGGTTTCCTCAAAGATCCGCTCGGCGGCAAAGGTCAGCGCCTCACGCGTGGCCTCGGCACGGGCTTCGGCGCGGGCGCGGGCCTCGCGCGCTTCGCCGGCCAGACGCTCGGCCTCGCGCTCGGCCTCCTGCGCGGCGCGAAGGGCGGATTCGGCGGCATGCAATGCCTCGGCGGCCTCGCCGCGGCGGGCCTCGGCGGCCTCAATGGCCTCGCTCAGCTCTTCGCGCTTGATGGCGAGGTCTTCGGGAACCTCGCGCGCCTCGGCCAGCGCCTCCTCGGCCTCGGCCCGCCGCTCGGCCAGCTCGGCGCTGCGCTTCTCGGCGGTCTCCAGCCGGTGCCGCCAGCCCGAGATTTCCTTGGTGATCTCTTGCTTGCGGCGCAGGCGGGCGTCGCCCTCGCGGCGGATCTCGTCATGGCCCGCCCGACGGGTGATCATTGTCATCCGCGCGGCTTCCACCGTCAGCTTGATCCGTTCCACCTGACCGCGCGCGGCGTCGAGATCGTCGAGGTCTTCAAGGCCCGCTTCCGCCTCTTCCAGCCGGATCTGCGCCTCTTCCGCCTCGTCGCGGTAGCGGGCCACGGCGCGCTCTGCGGCCTCCAGCTTGCCGCCCGCGATCGAGCGGTCGGCCTCGGCACGGCTGAGCGCGCGGCCGGTTTCCGCCACCCGGTGGTCTGCCTCGCGCCGGGCAGCCCGCGCCGCTTGATCGGCATGGCCCGCCTCGGCCAGCGCGCGGGTCAGCACCTCATGCGCCTGTTGCGCCCCGGCGGCGCGGGCAGCGATCTCTTCGAGGTCGCGTTTCAGTTCCACCAGACGGTTCAGCTGCCGCAAGCGCAAGGCGGCGGCGGAGGGGGCATCCTCGGCCCCAGCGCGGAACCCATCCCAGCGCCAGAGGTCGCCCTCCAGCGTCACCAGCCGCTGACCGGGGCCGAGGGCCGCTTGCAGGGCCGCCCCGGTGGCGCGGTCGGGCACGAGGCCGATCTGCGCCAGACGCCGGTCGAGCACGGCGGGCGCGCCCACATGCGGCGCGAGCGGCGCGGCCCCCGCAGGCAGCGGCGCGGTGTCGTCATAATCGGGCAAAGCGCTCCAGCCCGAGGCGGCGCTGGCATCCACCTCCGGCGCGCGCAGATCATCGGCCAGGGCCGCACCCAGTGCCGCCTCATAGCCCGGCTCCACCGTCAGATGATCGAGGAGTTGCTTGCCGCTCGCGGCCTCGCGCTCGACCAGACGCGCAAGGGCGGCCACTTCGGCGCGGAGCGCCCCGGCCTCGCCTTCGGCTTCCGAGCGCATGGCGCGGGCATCGGATTCGCGGCCCTGAATCTCGGCGCGGGCCTCTTCGGCGGCCAAAAGCGCGGCCTCGGCCTCTTCGGCATCCGCCTGCGCCTCGGCCAGCGCCTCTTCGGCGGCGGCATGGTCTTCGGCGGCGCGGGATTGTGCGGCGGCGGCCTCGCGGGCGGCATCCTGCGCACGCTGCGCCTCGGTCTCGGTTTTTTGCAGGCTCGCGCGGCTGTCGGTGACCAGACGTTGCACCGATTGGTGCCGCGCGGCGAGGCGGGCGACATCCTCGGTTTGCTGGCTCAGGTCTTCTTCGCGCGCGGCCAGCACCTCGGCGGATTCATGCGCCATCGCGGCCGCCTCGGCCAGCCGCGCCTCATGCCCCTCGGTCGCCTTCAGGATCTGGCCCATTTCCCAGTCGAGCTGGGTGATCGTTTCGCCCGCATCCTTGTTCAGCCCCGCCTCGCGCTCCATGTCGCGGATGAGCTGGGTGATGCGGCCCTGCAGCGTCTCGATCAGCTGTTGCGCCCGCGCCTCCTGATCGCCGAGCGCGTCACGCTGCAGCGTCAGCCGTTGCAGGATCGCCCCGGCAATCGCTTCCTCCTCGCGGAGGGGCGGGAGCGCAGCCTCATGTCCGTCGCGTGCCTGAGTGGCGAAACGCGCGGCACCCTCGGCCATCGCCGCCTGCCGGGCGCGGTCGGTCAGCGCGGCTTCGGCTTCGGCGCGGGCCAGATCCGCCTCGCGCCAACGGCGATAGAGCAGCATGCCCTCGGCGCGCCGCAGATCCACGCCAATCTCGCGGTAGCGCGCTGCCTGCCGCGCCTGCCGGGCCAAAGTGCCGATCTGCCCCGCCAGCTGCTCGACCACATCCGCCACCCGGACAAGGTTCTGCTCGGCGCCGTTCAGCTTCAGCTCGGCCTCGTGCCGCCGCTGGTAAAGGCCGGAGATCCCCGCCGCCTCTTCCAGAATCCGCCGCCGCGCCTTGGGGCGCGCGTTGATCAGTTCCGAAATCTGCCCCTGCCGCACCAGTGCGGGCGAATGCGCGCCGGTAGAGGCATCGGCGAAGAGCATCTGCACATCGCGGGCGCGCACATCCTTGGTGTTGACCTTATAGGCCGAGCCCGCATCGCGGGTGATCCGCCGCACGATCTCGACGGTGTCCTGATCATTGAAGCCCGAGGGGGCCAGCCGTTCGGAATTGTCGATGGAGAGCGAGACTTCGGCGAAATGCCGGGCACCACGGGTGGCCGCGCCGGCAAAGATCACATCTTCCATGCCGCCGCCGCGCATGGCCGAGGGGCGGTTTTCGCCCATCACCCAGCGCATCGCCTCCAGGAGGTTCGACTTGCCGCAGCCATTCGGGCCCACCACGCCGGTCAGCCCGTCGTGGATCACCAGATCGGTGGGGTCCACGAAGCTTTTGAAACCGTTGAGGCGCAGGCGGGTGAAGCGCAAGGCGGGGTCCTTTGGGCCGGGGGGCGGCAGGTGGGGCGTGCGGGCCGGGCGGGGCCGGGTTGGCCCTGATACAGGGCGCGAGTTTTTCGTGCAATGGGGGCCGCTGTCAATCCGGCGCGGGCGGGCGGCGATCCGCAGCGCTTGGACCCAGAACGCAAGGCTGCCTTGCAGCGGTGGGGGCTATCACGCGGCGGCCCTGCGGCCTAGTTTGGCGCAAAAGCGGTCAGGAGGTGATGATGATCCCCGCATTGGTGACATTGCTCGGGTTTCAGCTGGCGGGAGAGGTGATCAGCCGGGCGCTGGCGCTGCCCTTGCCCGGCCCGGTACTCGGCATGCTGGGCCTCGTCGCGGCCTTTGGCCTGTTTCCGCGTCTGGTGGATCTGGTGCGGCCCACGGCGCAGGGGCTATTGGCCAATCTCTCGCTTCTGTTCGTGCCCGCCGGGGTGGGTGTGGTGGCGCATCTGCATGAGCTGGAGGTGAACGCTTTGGCCATCGGGCTGGCGCTCGTGGTTTCGACCCCGCTCGCCATTGTGGTGGGGGCGCTGGTTTTCACCGGCGTCGCGCGGTTGACCGAGGGGCGGGCGGTGCCCGCCGAAGATCCGGCCTTTGCGGAGGTGGAAGATGAGTGATCCGGCGCTGATCTGGAGCTATCTGACGCAGGGGCCGCTGTTGTGGCTGACCGCGACGCTTCTGGCCTATTGGCTGGGCGACATCGGTTTTCGCCGCTCGGGCCGCAAGCCCTGGATGAACCCGGTGATGCTGGCGGTGATTATTCTGGCGCTGGTGCTGGCGGGTACGGGCACGCCCTATCAAACCTATTTCGAGGGGGCGCAGTTCGTGCATTTCATGCTGGGGCCCGCGACGGTGGCGCTGGCCGTGCCGCTCTGGCTGAACCTTGGCCATGTGCGGCGCGCGGCGCTGCCGATGATTGCGGCACTGGTGGCGGGCTCGTTCACCGCTGTCTTCTCCGCGCTGCTCATTGCCTGGGCGCTGGGGGCGGATGCGGGCATCCTCGCCTCGCTCGCGCCGAAATCCGCGACGGCACCGGTGGCGATCGGAATTTCCGAGCGGCTGGGCGGCGCGCCGACGCTGACGGCGGCGCTGGTGCTGCTGACCGGCATGATCGGCGCGATCACCGTCACGCCGATGCTGAACGCGCTGGGGCTGAAGGACTGGCGCGCGCGCGGCTTTGCCACCGGCGTTGCCGCGCATGGCATTGGCACCGCGCGCGCCTTTCAGGTGCATGAGACCGCCGGTGCCTTTGCCGGGATCGGCATGGGGCTGAACGCGGTCTTGACCGCGTTCCTCGCCCCTTGGGTGCTCAGCTTTTTCCTGTAGCGGCCAGCCCTATCGCCCGCGTCTCGCTCAGTGTCAGCGCGGTCGAGAGCGCCTCGGGGTCAAGCACCAGCTCGATCACCGCGAAGCGACCTGAGGCTTCGGCGGCGGCGAAAGCCGGGGCGAGATCGGCCATCTCGCGCACCGTGGCGCCAAAGCCGCCATAGGCCTGCGCCAGCGCCGCGAAATCGGGGTTGGCGAGGTCGGTGCCGGAAACGCGGGCAGGGTAATGCTTTTCCTGATGCATGCGGATGGTGCCATAGCGGCCATTATTCGCCACCAGCACGATCACCGCCGCCCCGTGTTGCGCCGCCGTCGACAGCTCGTTCACCGTCATTTGCAGACAGCCATCCCCCGCAAGGCAGATGGCTTGCCGCTCGGGAAATTGCAGCTTCGCGGCAATCGCGGCGGGCAGGCCATAGCCCATGCTGCCCGAGGTGGGCGCGGCCTGCGTCGCATAGGTTTTGTAGCGGAAATAGCGGTGCAGGAAGGCGGCGTAATTGCCCGCGCCATTGGTCAGCACCGCATCCTCGCGCAGATTGTGGCTGAGCCAGAGGATCACCTCCTCCATCTTCACCGCGCCCGGCGTGGGTTTCGGCTGCTGCCAGGCCTCGTAATCGGCGCGGGCGGCGGTCACTTCGACCTCCCAGCGGCGCGGGGCGGGGGTGGCGGCCAGCGCGGCGATCACCGCGCGCGGATCGGCGGCGATGGCGAGGTCGGGGCGGTAGACATGGCCCAGCTCATCGGCACCGGGATGCACATGCAGGATGGTTTTGCCCGGAGCGGCGGGGTCGATCAGCGTATAGCCCAGCGTCATCGAATCCGAGATGCGCGCGCCCAGCACCAGCAGGCAATCGCAGTCCTTCAGCCGGGCGCCCAGTTTCGGGTTCATGCCGATGCCGAGATCGCCCACGTAATGCGGATGCCGGTTGTCGACATGCCCCTGACGGCGGAAAGACACCGCGACGGGCAGGCCCCAGTTTTCGGCGAACCGTGCCAGATCCGCCGCCGCCTCTGCCGACCAGACCGAGCCTCCGGCCACCACCAGCGGGCGTTCGGCGCGGGCGAGCGCTTCGGTGATCGCGGTAATATCGCTCGGGCTGACCGAGGCGGGACGGGCGGGGGCGGGCGGCAGATCGGGCGTGTCGGCGCGGGCCGAGAGCATATCTTCCGGCAGCGCCAGCACCACCGGACCCGGGCGGCCCGAGGTGGCGATCTGAAAGGCGCGGGCGAGATATTCCGGCAGCCGCTCGGTGCTGTCGATCTCGGCCACCCATTTCGCAAGCGGGCCGAACATCGCGCGGTAATCCACCTCCTGAAAGGCCTGCCGGTCGCGGTGGCCGCGGTCGATCTGACCGATGAACAGGATCATCGGCGTGCTGTCCTGATGCGCGATATGGACGCCCGCGCTGGCGTTGCAGGCACCGGGGCCGCGGGTGACAAAAGCAATGCCGGGTTTGCCGGTCAGCTTGCCGGTAGCCTCGGCCATCATCGCCGCCCCGCCTTCGTGGCGGCAGACGATATTGTCGATGCCGCTGTCATACAGCGCGTCAAGCGCGGCCAGAAAACTTTCGCCCGGGACCGAGAACACCCGCTCGACCCCCTGTGCTTTCAGGGCCGCAACCAGAATTTCTCCACCATGTCGCATCTTTTCCTCCCGCTCTCGCGTTGCGAGAGTGGCGCGGAGGCGTGGCGGGGGCAAGCCTGTTGCCCGGATGATTTGGAATGAGGTTTGAATGCCAGAACATGAACTAGCGAAACATAAGCTTCTCGGGATCTGTGGCGCATTGCGGGCCGACTCCTCCAACCGCATGCTGATGCGCGAAGCGGCGCGGCTGTTTGCCCCCGCCGATTTCACCGAGGCCGACCTGCGGCTGCCGCTCTATGATGGCGATCTTGAGGCGGAGGGGATTCCGGAAGTGGTGACCCGTCTGGCCGATCAGGTGCGCGGGGCCGATGCGATCATCATCTCGACGCCGGAATACAACAAGGCCCCGCCGGGGGTGCTGAAAAACGCGCTCGACTGGATCAGCCGGGTGCCGGGGGCGGCCTTCGCGGGCAAGCCGGTGGCGATCATGTCCTCGGCGGCGGGAAGGGCCGGCGGCGAGCGCAGCCAGTATGTCCTGCGCTGGATGCTGACCCCGTTCAATGCCCGCGTGCTGACCGCGCCGGAGATCCTGATCCCGGGGGCCAACAAGGCCTTTGATGCGGCGGGCAAACTGCACGATGAGAAGAGCGTCGAGCTTTTGCAGAAGCTGATGGACGCGTTGCGGGCCGAAATACGCGCCTGAACGCGGTCAATGCTACCGCCTGCGGCCCGCGCATCTGGACAGCGGGCCGCCGGGCCACTATCTCGGGGCGATCATGAACAAGAAACACGATCCCAATTCCAAGACCATCGCCGAGAACCGCCGGGCGCGATTCGATTATGCCATCGAGAGCGATCTCGAGGCGGGGATCATGCTGAACGGCTCTGAGGTGAAATCGCTCCGGGTCGGGCAGTCGAACATTGCCGAGAGCTATGCCAGCATCGAGAGCGGCGAGTTGTGGCTGATCAACAGCTATATCGCGCCGTATTTTCAGGCCGGTGTCTTTGGCCATGAAGAACGGCGGCGGCGCAAGCTGCTGGTCTCGAAGAAAGAGCTGTCGCGGCTCTGGCAGGCGGTCGGGCGCGAGGGGATGACCATCGTGCCGATGGTGATGTATTTCAACGACCGCGGCCGGGTGAAGATCAAGCTCGGCGTCGCCAAGGGCAAAAAGGCCGCCGACAAGCGCGCGACCGAAGCGAAACGCGACTGGGACCGCGACCGCCAGCGGCTGTTGAAGCAAAACAACCGCTGAGGCGGGCGCTAACACGGAAATCGTGAGTGAATTCCTGCCCGGTTGCGCTTGCGTGGCCGGGGGCCTCTTTGTATGCACGGGGAGGCACAGGCGGGAGGCGCAGATGGCTCAGGACAGCTCGAAAACCGATGGCGCGAAGGCAGATGACCCGCGGGTGCTGGTCTCGACAGACTGGCTCGCGGCGCATGCCAAGGACCCGGATCTGCGGGTGATCGACGCCTCCTGGTATCTGCCCGACATGGGGCGCGATGCCATCGCCGAATATGACGCCGGGCATATTCCGGGCGCGCGCTTCTTCGATATTGACGAGATTTCGGACCAACGCTCGGAACTGCCGCATATGGCGCCGCCGGTCGAGAAATTCATCAGCCGGATGCGGGCGATGGGTGTGGGCGATGGTCATCAGGTGGTGATCTATGACGGCCACGGCATTTTCTCGGCGCCGCGCGTCTGGTGGACGTTCAAGCTGATGGGCAAGATGGATGTGGCCGTGCTGGACGGGGGCTTGCCGAAATGGCGCGCCGAGGGCCGCCCGGTCGAGGACATGCCCCCCGTCATCCGCGACCGTCACATGACCGTGCAGCGGCAGGCGCATCTGGTGAAGGATGTGACGCAGGTGGCGCATGCTTCCAAGCTTGGCGATTGGGACATCGTCGACGCCCGCGCCGCCAACCGCTACCGCGGCGAGGCGGCCGAGCCGCGCCCGGGTCTGCGCGCGGGGCATATTCCCGGCTCGAAAAACCTGCCGCACCGCGATCTGATCACGCCGGAGGGCACCTTGCTGCCGCCAGAGGCGTTGCGCGCGAAATTCGAGGCGGCAGGGGTGGATCTGGCCAAGCCGGTCATCACCACCTGTGGCTCGGGCGTTTCCGCCGCCATTCTCAGCCTCGCGCTGGAGCGGATCGGCCACCGCAACCATTCGCTCTATGACGGGTCATGGGCGGAATGGGGCATGTATAACGATCTGCGTGTTGCCACCGCCAAGCCCTGAGGGCTTGTCCGATTTTAACCCCCAGCCGCGGCGCGGGCCGCGGCTTTTCTGCAGGTGATCTCAGATGTTCAACACCCTCAAACCGCAGGCGCCGGACAAAATTCTGGCGCTGATGGGCCAGTTCAAAGCCGATCCGCGCCCGACGAAAATCGACCTCGGCGTCGGCGTCTACAAGGATGCGACCGGCCTGACCCCGGTGATGCGGGCGATCAAGGCGGCGGAAAAGCAGCTTTGGGAAACCGAGACCACCAAGACCTATACCGCACTGGCGGGCGAGCCTGCCTATCACGCCGCCATGGCGGAAATGGTACTGGGTGCCGACTATCCGAAGGACCGTTTGTCGGCTCTGGCCACGGTGGGGGGCACCGGCGCCTGCCGTCAGGGGTTTGAACTGGCGCGCATGGCCAATCCGGGCTGCACGATCTGGGTCTCGGACCCGACCTGGCCGAACCATCTGTCGATCCTGTCCTTCATGAAACAGGACTACAAACTCTACCGCTATTTCGACAATGCCAGCCGTTCGGTCAGCTTTGATGCGATGATCGAGGATCTGGGCGCGGTGAAACCGGGCGATGTGGTCTTGCTGCACGGCTGCTGCCACAACCCGACCGGCGCCAATCTGACGCTGGAGCAATGGGGTGTGGTCGCCGATCTGCTGGAGGCCAAGGGCGCGATCCCGATGATCGACCTCGCCTATCAGGGCTTTGGCGACGGGCTGGACGAAGATGCGGCGGGCACCCGGCTGATCGCATCGCGTCTGCCGGAAGTGATGATCGCGGCCTCCTGCTCGAAGAACTTCGGGATCTACCGCGAGCGGACCGGCATTCTGATGGTGCTGACCGATGCCGCGACGCGCGATGTCACGCAGGGCACGCTCGCCTATCTCAACCGTCAGAACTACTCCTTTGCGCCCGATCACGGCGCGCGTCTGGTGACGATGGTGCTGACCGATCCGGCGCTGCGCGCGGAGTGGATGGCCGAGCTGGAAGAGGTGCGTCTGGGCATGCTGGGCCTGCGCGAGGCACTGGCCGCCGAGCTGCGCCAGCTGTCGAACTCCGACCGGTTTGACTTTGTCGCCAAGCACCGCGGCATGTTCTCGCGCCTGGGGGCCACGCCCGAGCAGGTGGAAACCATGCGGGTGGACAATGCCATCTACATGGTCGGCGACTCGCGTTTGAACATCGCCGGGCTGAACAGCGAGACGGTGCCGATTCTGGCGAAAGCGATCATCGCTTCGGGGGCCTGATCCGCGTCCAGACCTCTGACGGGCTGAAATTAAAATACGAAATGAAAGGCCCGGAGGTTTCTCCGGGCTTTTCCATTTTGAACTCCGGGGTTCAGATCGGGCTTGATTTGCTAAGCCTGCTTATATTATACGGCGCTTATGAAAAACAACGCTCCCGACAGTCTTGGCCTGCTGCTCCATGATGCAAGCCGCCTGATCCGCCGCCGGTTTGAGGCCGCTGCGGCTGATCTCGGCCTCTCATCGGCGCAATGGCGCCTGTTGGTGCAACTGGCAAAAATCGGGCGGGCCACACAGGCGCGTCTGGCCGAAAGGCTGGAGATCGAGCCGATTTCCGTGTCGCGTCTGGTGGACCGGATGCAGGAATCGGGCTGGGTCACGCGCGAGCCCGATCCGCAGGACCGCCGCGCCAAGGTGATCGTGCCGACCGAGAAGGCTTTGGCGCTGTACACCGATCTGCGCGGCCGCGCCGAGGGGGTCTATGAACAGGCCCAGACCGGCATCCCCGCCGAGGAACGCGCCGTCCTGATGCGGGTGCTGAAGACCATCATCGCGAATTTGGCGTCGGACGACGAGACCGGCTGCCTCCCTCCTTGTGTGAATGAGACCGAACATGACCGCTGAAACCGTCGCCCCCGCCGCCACCCCCAAGAAGAAGTCCCGCAAATGGCTGATGCTGTCGCTGCCGCTCGCGCTGTTAATCGGCGGCGGGTATTTCTGGCTGACCGGCGGGCGCTATGAAGAGACCGACAATGCCAATCTGCGGCAGGCGCGGATCTCGGTCGCGTCGGAAATCGCGGGCCGGGTGACGGCGGTCGAATTCTCGGACAACGAGCATGTGCACAAGGGCGAAGTCCTGTTCACCGTTGATGCCGAGCCCTTCCGGCTGGCACTGGCGCAGGCCGATGCTGCGCTGGCGCAGGCGCGGATGGGGATAGCGGAGCTGAAGGCCGCCTATGCCGTGGCCGTGGCGCAGGAAAAAGCCGCAGCCGATACCGCCGCCTATGAGGCCTCCGAGCTGGAGCGGCAGGTCTCGCTGACCGGCAAGGGGGTGTCGAGCACCTCCACGCTGGATGAGGCGCGCCATACCGCTTCGGCGGCGGAGGAGGCGCTGAGCACCGCGCATCAGAATGTGCAGGCGGCGCTGGCGGCTCTGGGCGGTGCGCCCGACATCAAGCCCGAGGACCATCCGAGCGTGATTGCGGCGCAGGTGGCGCGCGATCAGGCGGCCTATGATCTGGGCCTGACCACGGTGCGCGCCCCGGCGGATGGGGTGGTCTATCAGGCGGCCTCGTTCAAACCGGGGCAATATGTGACGGTAGGCACCGCGCTTTTCGCGCTGGTCGAGACCGGCGATTCCTGGGTGGAGGCGAATTTCAAGGAAACCCAGCTGGAGGACCTGCTGCCGGGGCAACAGGCCGAAGTTACCTTTGACGTCTTTCCGGGCCGCCGCTTTGACGCGGTGATCGAGGCGATCGGGGCCGGAACCGGGGCGGAGTTTTCGGTGCTGCCCGCGCAAAACGCCACCGGCAACTGGGTGAAGGTGACCCAGCGGATCCCGGTGCGGCTGCGGCTGGACGGCGCGCCGGAGGCGATGGCCGATCTGCGCTCGGGCATGTCGGCGACGGTGACCGTGGACACGCACCGGCAGACGAAACTCGCGGCGCTGATCTCGGATGTGACTGAGGTGGCCGGGAAATGAGCGGCGCGGTCGCAACCGCGGCCGCCGACAGCGATGATTTCCCGCACCGCGGGCTGATCACGCTGTCAGTGATGCTGGCCACGATCATGCAGGTGCTCGACACCACCATCGCCAATGTGGCGCTGCCGTCGATGCGGGCCGATCTTGGCGCCTCGCAGGACACGATCAACTGGGTGCTCACCTCCTATATCGTGGCAGCCGCCATTGTGACGCCGATGACCGGCTGGCTCTCGGACCGGTTCGGGCGCAAGCAGGTGTTTCTGGTCTCGGTCGCGGGTTTTGTGCTGACCTCGATGGCCTGCGGCGTTGCCTGGAGCCTCGAGACGATGGTGCTTTTCCGCATGCTGCAGGGGTTTTTCGGCGCGGCCATCGTGCCCTTGTCGCAGACCTTCCTGCTCGACATCAACCCGAAGGAAAAGCACGGCTCGGCCATGGCGATGTGGGGTGCGGGGATCATGGTCGGCCCGATCATCGGCCCCACCTTGGGCGGTTGGCTGACCGAAACGATGAACTGGCGCTGGGTGTTCTTCATCAACCTGCCGGTGGGGATTCTGGCCTTTCTGGGCTGCTCGGCCTATCTGCCCGCCATCCAGAAGCGTCTGCGGGCTTTTGACTTCTTTGGCTTTTTCATGCTGGCTTTGGGCGTGGGCGCGATGCAGCTGATGCTGGACCGGGGGGCCGAGGTCGATTGGTTCAATTCGGTCGAGATCTGGATCGAACTGGCGCTGTCGATCACCGGCTTTTGGGTGTTTGGCGTGCACATCGCAGGGGCAGAGAAGCCCTTTATCGACCCCGGCATCTTCGCGGACCGCAATTTCGTCACCGGGCTTGTCTTCATCTTCGTCATCGGGATCATCCTGTTGGCCAGCCTTGCGCTGTTGCCGCCGATGCTCTCGGGGATCTTTGGCTATCCGGTGATCACCACCGGCATCGTCATGGCGCCGCGCGGAGTGGGGACGATGATCTCGATGCTGATCGTGGGCAAATTGGTGCGGATGGTTGATGCCCGGATTCTGGTGGTGGGAGGGCTGATCCTGACCGCTTGGTCGCTGGAGATCATGACCGGATTCTCACCGCAGATGGATGCGCGGCTGATCATCCTCAGCGGGGTCATTCAGGGGCTGGGGCTGGGGCTGGTGTTCGTGCCGCTCTCGACCATCGCTTTCGCGACTTTGGCGCCGGTCTATCGCGCGGATGCCACCTCGCTCTTCAGCCTGGTGCGCAACATCGGCTCTTCCATCGGCATTTCGGTGGTGTCGCTGATGCTGGTGCGGAATGTGCAGATCAACCATGCCGAACTGGCCGGGCAACTCACCCCGTTCAACCCCAATCTGGGGCAGGTGCTCAACGCGGCCAGCCCCTTGGCCAGCTACAAGAACCTCGATTCTCTGGTCAATGCGCAGGCGCTGATGATTTCCTATGTCGATGATTTCAAGCTGATGATGCTGGTGACCCTGGCGGCGATGCCCCTCGTGTTCTTCCTGCGCGGCCCCAAGGCGGCGACAAGCGCCCCTGCCGAGGCCATTCACATGGAGTGACGCCCCTGCGGGCGACGATGGCCCCGGACCGCAGGCCCGTGACATGAAAAAGGCCCGGAGCGATGCTCCGGGCCTTTTCCGTGCTGCCGATCGGCAGGATCAGTTGTGGTAGGCGCTTTCGCCATGCGACGCGAGGTCGAGGCCGCGGCGCTCGGTTTCCACGTCCACCCGCAGGCCGGTGATGGCCTTGGTGATGTAGAGCAGGATCAGCGAGCCGATGCCGCTCCAGACGATGGTGATCGCCACGGCTTTGATCTGCACGATTACCTGTGCGCCCATGCTACCGGCAAATGCTTCGTAACCTACGCCACCGAAGCTCGGCGAGGTCAAAATGCCGGTCCCAATCGCGCCGATAATGCCGCCCACGCCGTGAACGCCGAACACATCGAGGCTGTCGTCATAGCCGAATTTGTTTTTCACGACCGAGACGAAGAAGTAACAGACCGCCGAGGCGACTGCGCCCAAAGCAATTGCGCCAACAGGACCGATGGTGCCGCAAGCCGGGGTGATGGCCACCAGGCCAGCAACCATGCCCGAAGCGGCGCCCAGACCCGAGGCCTTGCCGCGGAAGATCCCTTCGATCAGGCACCAGGCCAGGATCGCGCCAGCGGTGGCGACAAAGGTGTTGATCATCGCGAGGGTCGCACCAGCGTTTGATTCCAGGTTGGAACCGGCGTTGAAGCCGAACCAGCCAACCCACAGCATCGCCGCGCCGACCATGGTCAGGGTCATCGAATGCGGTGCCATCATGTCTTTGCCGAAGCCGACGCGCGGCCCGATCACAATCGAGGCCACCAGAGCGGCGATACCGGCGTTGATGTGCACCACGGTGCCGCCTGCAAAGTCGATGGCGCCCATGTTGAAGATCACGCCTGCGCCGTCCCAGACCATATGGGCCACCGGGAAGTAGACGAAGGTCACCCAGAGGGCCGAGAACAGCAGCACGGCCGAGAATTTGATGCGCTCAGCAAAGGCACCGATGAACAGCGCCGGGGTGATGGCCGCAAAGGTCATCTGGAAGGCGATGAACACATATTCCGGAATCGCCACGCCGTCAGAGAAGGTCGCCGCAAGGCTGTCGGTGGTGACGCCCGCCAGGAACAGTTTGCCCAGGCCGCCCCAGAAGGGCGAGGTGCCGCCGCCGAAAGCGAAGGAATAGCCGTAGACCACCCAGATCACCATGACCATCGCACCGATCACGGTACATTGCATGAGGATCGACAGCATGTTCTTGGTGCGCACGAGGCCGCCGTAGAACAGCGCCAGGCCCGGGATCAGCATGAAGAGCACGAGCAGCGACGAGGTCATCATCCATGCCACGTCGCCCTTGTCGACCGTCGGCGCCGCGACTTCGGCCACCGCTGCGGCTGCATCGGTCGCGGCGGTTGCCGCGTCCTGCGCCAGCGCCGGAACGGCGGCAGCAAGCGCCGCGAGCGCGGACAGACTTGCAAGTTTCGTCAGATTTTTCATTGGTTCACTTCCCCTCACCCGAAGCGTCACAGCGCGTCGTCGTTGATTTCGCCCGTGCGCACGCGAACCGCCTGGTCCACGTCCATCACGAAAATCTTGCCGTCGCCGATCTTGTCGGTCTTGGCGGTTTTCTGAATCGTCTCGACAACGGTCTCGGCCAGTGCGTCGGCCACGACGATTTCCAGTTTGACCTTCGGCACGAAATTGACCGCGTATTCTGCGCCACGGTAAATTTCGGTGTGCCCCGATTGCGAGCCGAAGCCCTTGATCTCGGTCACCATCATGCCGCGCACGCCGATGGTGGTGAGCGCTTCGCGCACCTCCTCGAGCTTGAACGGCTTGATTGCTGCAATGATGAGTTTCACGACTTGTCCCTTCCTCTGGCAGCGCGCCCTGACCGTGGCCCGGGGCTGTCTACCCGGCCAATTGGCCCGTTTCACAGGGCTGTGACAAGAAAAGCCAAGGGGGGGGAGGGGCAGGAAATGACATTGATTGCACAAAAAATGCACAAACTACAGATAGTGCCTAAAAAATAAACTTATTGAAAACCGAATCGTGATGGGCATCCCCTCCACAAGCACGGACGCGCCATGTATCTTGTCGCAAAATCGAGCAATGAACCGGAATGGACGCATGGGGCAGTGGGATGAGCGGCGCGGGCCGTTGGTGGCAGACAGGCGCTATACGACGGCAAGCGCCCGCACGACGCAGAAGCCTGCTCCCAAAAGGGGCGGTGGCTCCGGGGGTGGTGCAGGCGGCGGCACGGGCAAAGGCAGCGGAACCGGTGGCGGCTCCGGCGGCGGGCGCAAGCCGCCGGTGAAACGGGCATCCCCGCGCAAACGGGCGCCCAAACGCAACCCGCTGGTGGCGCTGGTGGTCGGGCTGGTCAATATGATCTGGCGGCTGGTCTGGGGCATCGGCTGGCGCGTTGGTTTCATGATCGCGCTGGTGCTGGGGGGAAGCAGCTATTACTTCTACACCCAGCTGCCCGAGCTTTCGGCGCTGCTCGACGGGCGCACCCGGGGGTCGGTCACGCTGATCGACAATGAGGGCAAGGTCTTTGCCTGGCGCGGCGAGACCTTTGGCGGTCAGACCACTTCGGACAATGTCTCGCCCTATCTGCGTGACGCGATCGTCGCCACCGAGGACCGGCGTTTCTATCGGCATTTCGGGGTCAGCCCGCGCGGCATCGCCAGCGCGATCCGCATCAACCTGTCCGAGGGGCGCGGTCCGCTGGAGGGCAACGGCGGCTCGACCATCACGCAACAGGTGGCGAAGCTGCTCTGTCTCGGCGTGCCCTATGATCCCAAGCAATGGAAGACCGAAGCCGCCTATGAGGAAGACTGTCGCTCGGGCGGGGTGAAGCGCAAGATCAAGGAAATCCCCTATGCGCTGGCGATGGAGATGAAATATTCCAAGGCGGATATTCTGACCATCTATTTCAACCGGGCCTATCTGGGGGCAGGCGCGCGCGGCTTTGAAGCGGCGAGCCAGCGGTATTTCGGCAAATCGGCGGCCAATGTGAACCCGGCCGAGGCGGCGATGCTGGCGGGGCTGCTGAAGGCGCCGTCCTATTACGCGCCGACGGCCAATCTCAAGCGCAGTCAGGACCGCGCGGCGCTGGTGCTCGGGCTGATGCACGATCAGAACTATCTGACCGACAAGCAATATGCCGATGCGCTGGCGCATCCGGCGGTGCTGAGTGCGGCGGCGCAGGCCCGGGCGGGCGGCTATTTCGCCGATTGGGTGATGGACAGCGGCCCGGATTTCCTGACCACCGACACCACCGAGGATGTGATCATCCGCACCACGCTGGACCAGCGGCTGCAAAAAGCGGCCGAGGATGCGCTGGCGGATGTGTTCGAGAACAAGGTCAAGGAAGGCTCCAAGGCCGAGGCCGCCGTTGTGGTGATGTCCGCCGATGGCGCGGTGCGCGCGATGGTGGGCGGACGGCAAAGCAAGGTCTCGGGCGCGTTCAACCGTGCGACCCAGGCGCATCGGCAGACCGGATCGAGCTTCAAGCCCTTCATCTATGCGGCGGCGCTCGACATGGGCTACACGCCCGACACGATGGTGCTGGACGCGCCGTTGACGATCAATGTGCCCGGCTCGGGGCCCTGGTCGCCCAAGAACTACACGCGGGAGTTCCTCGGCTCGATCACGCTGACCACGGCGCTGGCGCATTCGATCAACACTGCCGCGGTGCGGGTGCAGGAGGCGGTGGGCCGCGAGGCGGTGAAGCAGGTGGCCGAGAATTTCGGCTTCGCTTCGGATCTGGCCAGCGGTCCGGCGCTGGCGCTGGGCGCCTCGGAATCGACGCTGCTGGAGATGACAGGTGCCTATGCGGGCATCCTGAACGGCGGCAGCTCGGTGCGGCCCTATGGCATTCTTGATCTGCGGCTGAAGGGCGACGACCAGCCGCTGATCGGCCAGGCGGGCGGCATGGGCGAGCGGGTGATCTCGGAACAGGCCGCGCATGAGCTGATCTATATGATGAATCAGGTGGTCGAGAAGGGCTCGGGCGGGCGGGCGAAGATTCCCGGCTGGCAGATCGCGGGCAAGACCGGCACCACCTCGGCGGCGCGCGATGCCTGGTTCATCGGTTTTTCCGCCGATTATGTGACCGGCGTCTGGATGGGCAATGACGATAACGCACCGCTGACCGGGGTGACCGGCGGCGGTCTGCCCGCCGAGATCTGGCATGCGGTGATGCAGCGCGTGCTGGACGGGATGGCGCCCAGCCCGCTGCCGATGGCCACACCCGAAAGTTGGCGCCAGCAGATGCCCACGACCACGGTCAGCAGCGACAGCGGTGCCGTGGCCATCGATCCGAGCACCGGCCAGCCCTATCTGGGCGTTCAGGGGCAGCAGATGCCGCAGGGCGATCAGGGGCAGCAGGGCTGGCAGGGCGATCAGGGCGGCCAGATGCCCGAAGAGCCGCAACGCTCACGCAATCCGATTGAGCGGTTGCTGGAGGATATTCTCGGCCCCCGTCGCAGGTAGCCCCGAACGAACGGCCTTTCCCGTCGCGGGGAAGGCGCCGGGAACAGCTGACGCCACCCCCCGGATCCTGCGCAGGTGCGCAGGTCCGGCGGCGGGTTTTGCCTTGGCGCGGCGCGGTCTGCGCCGCCACAGGCGGCGCGCAGGGCCGGGCGCAGCTCAGGGCCGCAGGCACCAAAAGCGAAACGCCGCGTCCCCGGGGGCGCGGCGTTCCTCGTTTGGTCAAGACCGTGGCAGATCAGAGCTTTTGCAGATCGGCAATCAGCGCGTCGATGTTGCCGCGGCGCTGGTCCAGCATGGCGCCGATCTCGGTGCGTTCGGAGGCGAGCATGTTCACGCCTTCGATGATGATGTTGAAGAACAGGTTCTTGCCGGATTTGTCCGACACCTGCCACAGCACCTCAAACGGGGCCTGATTCTTGAAATAGGCGATCGAGCTGACTTCGTAGAAGCTCTTCACCTGTTTCGAGCCGGTGACTTCGATGCGCGAACCGATGAATTCGCGGAAACGGCGGCCGTATTTGCGCGCGATATAGCCTTTGAACGCCGCAGCATAGGCCTGCAGTTGCGCCGGGGTGGCCTGCCGGGCGGCAACGCCCAGCGAGCTTTGGGCGATCACCGCGAGGTCGGCATAGCGCACGAACACGTTCTCAAAGTCCGAAATCATCGCCGCTTCCGGCTTGCCGGAGTTGATGACAGCGTTCACTTCGCCCACCGCCCGGTCGATCAGCGCACGGGCTTCGCCATCGGTCAGCGCGAAAGCTGCCCCCGGCAGGGCCAGCGCCGCCCCGAGGGCCAGCGCACCGCCCAGCACCGTCCGGCGGTTCGGGTCAGCGGCCATAGGGGTCTTCGTATGGGTCATAGTCTTGGGTCTCCGTTGCGATGCCCAAATCGTAATGCCGGTTTTGCAGATAGAGTAGGCGCATCTGAGCATAGCTGTCTGCGCTGCCATGTAGAATTGAATCGACGAGTTCGCCATTCAATTCCCTGTCAGCAACCTTGCCGGTCACCTTGGCGCCGGTCACCGCGCGGGCCTCTTTCGAGGGCAGCACATTGCCCAGCGGGTCGAGGACCATGTCCACCACTTCACCCACCGCGTCGCGTTCGGTCGAGGGGCCGAGAATCGGCAGGACCACATAGGCCCCTTCCGGCGCCCCCCAGACATGGAGCGTCTGGCCAAAGTCGGTGTCTTCCTCGGGCAGGGCGAAATCCGAGCCTGCCGGATCAAAGAGGCCCCCCAGACCCAGGGTCGAGTTCAGCGCAAAGCGGAGGGTGGTCTTGACCGCCGGCTCGATCTCACCTTGCAGCATGTGGTTCAGGAACTTGCCCGGCAGCGACAGGTTGCTGGCGAAGTTCGAGGCGCTGGTCAGGACCGGGCCGGGCAGGGGCAGGCCTTTGGCATGCTGTTCCGGCGTGCGGTAGAACAAGGCCCGGTCCACCGCCACGTTGAACGCATGGGTGCGCTTGTTCACGCCCTCATAGGGGTCGTTGAACTCCTGCGAGGGGTTGGGTGCGGCGCAGGCTGTCAAAGCGAGCAGCGCCAGCATCAGGGGCGGACGGATCGAGAAGGTCATCTGCGGCACGGGGTATGTACTTTCCGGCTGGGGCGGCACAAAATGGATTTCATCCGCTCTGGCGGAAATTAATCTGTTTCATGCGCGAATTTGATAGAGGGATAATAGGGCCTTTGCGGTGATACAAGGCCGCGACACTGAATTTCACTGCAGTGTTGATTTGATGCCCGGTTGGAGGGGGAATGCGCGAGCGCAGTTTTTTAATTGGTTTGGCTGAGTTGCGGCGGGCGCGTTCCGAAAGCCGCGGGTATTTCGCGGCTGTGGCAATTTTTTCGGCATTTGTGAATTTTCTGGCGCTCACCGGCCCCCTTTTCATGCTGCAGGTCTATGACCGGGTTCTGGGCGGGCATTCGGTTGAAACCTTGGGCGCCCTCTTCGTACTGGTGATCTTCCTGTTCGCGGTGATGGGCGTGCTCGATCTGGTCCGGGCGCGGGTCATGGCGCGGGTCGCGGCGCGGTTTCAGGCACGCCTCGAGGCGCGGGTTTTCGCGGCCTCCCTGCGGCGCAGCACCGATATCGGCGCCGGGCCGGGGGCAGACCCTGCCGCCGCCGCCGCGCTGCGGGATCTGGAGGTGGTGCAGAAGTTTCTGGCCTCTCCGGTGCTGTTGGCAATTTTTGATCTGCCCTTCGCGCCGCTCTTCCTTGTGGCGGTGTTTTTGTTCCACCCTTGGCTCGGGGCGCTGGCGCTCGGCGGCGGGGCTGTTCTGGTGCTGACGGCGCTGTTGAACCAGCGGATGACGCAAGAGCCGTTGCAGTCGGCGACGGTCGCGGGGATCCGGGCAGAGCGGGTGGCCGATCAGCTGCGCGAGGAGGCCGAGATGATCGGCGCGCTCGGCATGCGCGCGGCGGGGTTCCGCCGCTGGCAGCGGGCGCGGACGCAGGCACTGGTCGAATCCATCTCGGCCTCGGATACGGGCAGCAGCTTTTCGGTCTTCACCCGGACCTTCCGGCTGTTTTTGCAATCGGCCATGCTGGCGATGGGCGCCTGGCTGGTGCTGCGCGGCGAATTGTCGGCAGGCGTGATGATCGCCAGCTCAATCCTGATGGGGCGCGCGCTTGCGCCGGTGGAGCAGATCGTCGGCGGTTGGGCGCTGGTGGCGCGCGCGCGCGAGGGATGGCAGCGGCTGGCAGGATTGCTGGGGCAGACGCCCGCGGCGCAGGCCCCGATGAGTCTGCCACGGCCGAAGGCGCGGCTTGATGTGCAACAGATCAGCATCGTGCCGCCGGGGCAGAATGTGGCGACCTTGCGCCTGCTCACCTTCCGGCTCGAACCGGGCCAGGCGCTGGGTGTCATCGGGCCGTCGGGCGCGGGAAAAACCACCTTGGCGCGCGCGCTGTGCGGCGTCTGGGCCCCGACGGCGGGCCAGATCCGGCTGGATGGCGCGACGCTGGATCAATATGCGCCCGATGTTCTGGGCGGGCTGATCGGCTATCTGCCGCAGCGGGTAACCCTGTTTGAGGGCACCATCGCGGAAAACATCGCCCGCCTGTCGGAAAATGCCGATCCGGCGGCGGTGGTGGCGGCGGCGCAGCGGGCCGATGCGCATAACATGATTTTGGCCCTGCCCAACGGCTATGGCACCCGGGTCTCGCCCGCGGGCGGGCAATTGTCGGGGGGGCAGATTCAGCGGATCGGGCTGGCGCGGGCACTGTTTGGCGATCCGGTCCTGCTGGTCTTGGACGAGCCGAATGCCAATCTCGACAACGACGGCACCCTGGCGCTCAATGCCGCGATCCGCGGGGTCAAGGCGGCGGGCGGGGCGGTGCTGATCATGGCGCATCGTCCGGCGGCGATTGCCGAATGCGAGCTGTTGCTGGTGCTCGACGGGGGGATGCGCCGGGCCTTTGGGCCGCGCGATGAGGTGTTGCGCAGCATGGTGCAGAATGCCGAACAAATTGCCCGCGCGCCGGGTGTCGGAGGCGCGATATGAGTGGTTCGGACCCCGCAGTCCCCTTGGTGTCTGCCCGCGTTCCTTTGCTGGTCGGGCTGCTGACATTGGTGGTGTTGGTGGCGGGCTTTGGCGGCTGGGCCAGTCTGAGCACGATCTCGGGGGCGGTGGTCGCCTCGGGGCAGGTGCAGGTGGAACTGAACCGTCAGGTGGTCCAGCATCCCGATGGCGGCGTGGTTTCCGAAATTCTGGTGAAGGAGGGGGATCTGGTCGCCACCGGCCAGCCGCTGATCCGGCTGGACGGCAGCATGCTTGGATCGGAACTCGCCATCGTCGAGGGGCAGTTTTATGAGCTGCTGGCGCGGCAGGGGCGGCTGGAGGCCGAGCGCAGGGGTGCGAAATCGGTCACTTTCCCGGCGGCGCTGACCGCTGATGATGCCCCCGCGCTGGCCGAGGATCTGCGGCGCGGGCAAGAACGGCTGTTCGCCGCCCGCGCCGCAACCTTTGAGCAGATTCTGGGGCAATTGCGCCAACGGCGCGCGCAGGGCCAGGCGCAGATCGGCGGGATTGAGGCGCAGCAACAGGCGCAGCAAACGCAGATTGACCTGATCGCGCGCGAACTGACCGATCAGCGCAAATTGCTGGAGATGGGGCTGACACCGGCCACCCGCGTGCTCAGCCTTGAGCGGGAGGAGGCGCGGCTCTCGGGCCAGCTGGGCGAGCTGACGGCCAGCCGCGCGCAGGCGACCGACCATCTGTCGGAACTCGACATGGAGATGGTGCGGCAGGAGGCGGCCCGGCGCGAGGATGCCGAGACGCAGCTGCGCGACATCGGCGCGCGCGTTCTGGAACTGGCCGAGCGGCGGCGGTCGCTGGTGGAGCAGATCGCGCGGCTGGAGATCCGTGCGCCGGTGGCGGGGATCGTCTATCAGCTGCAGGTGACCACCCCGCGCTCGGTGCTGCGCGCGGCGGAGCCGGTGCTCTATCTGGTGCCGCAGGACCGCCCGCTGGTGGTCAGCGCCCGCGTCTCGCCGCTGCATGTCGATGAGGTGCATCTGGGGCAGCCGGTCGTGTTGCGTTTTCCCGCCTTTGCCAGCCGGACCACACCGGAATTGCATGGCTCGGTAACCCGGATCTCGGCGGATGCGGTGATCGATGAGCGCACGCAGGTCAGCTATTATCTGGCCGAAGTGGTGCTGGACAGCGGCGAGGCCGCGCGGCTGACGGGGTTGGAGCTTTTGCCCGGCATGCCCGCCGAGGTGTATTTCCGCACCGGCGACCGCTCGCCGATGGCCTATTTCCTCAAGCCGTTCACGGATTACTTCACGCGGGCCTTTCGCGAAACCTGAGCGCGCGCAGATGGCAGCGCGCGCAGATGGCCGCATGGCCTTGGGGCGCGCTCCCGGATGGGCAGCGCGGGCTAGAGCTGATCGAGCAGGCGCCGGGTGGGCCAGGCATCGGCGGGCAGGTTCAGGCGCTCTTGTTCGCGTTGCACTGCGCCGCGGGTCTTGGCGCCCAGAATACCGTCCGGCTTGCCCACATCATGGCCACGCGCGGCGAGTTTCTCCTGCAGGCGGGTCATTTCCGCAGCCGTCAGCCCCGGTTCGGGCGTACCGGGGTCAACCACCGGTGCCCCGGACAGCCGGGTGGCGAAATAGGCGGCCGTGGTCACATAGACAAAGCTCTGGTTCCACTCGAACAGCACCTGAAAATTCGGATAGGCCAGAAAGGCGGGCCCCTTCCGCCCCATTGGCAGCAGCACGGAGGCGGGCAGTCCCGGCGTGAGCGTGCCGGTGCGGGCGCGGACGCCGCGCGCGGCCCAGTCGTCGCTGCTCAGGCTCTGCTCCAGCCCGGTCAGCCGCCAGTCGAGATCGGCGGGCAGTGTCACCTCCTGCAGCCAGGGTTCGCCCCGCCGCCAACCCATCCCGGCCAGCATCTTGGCCCCCGACATCAGCGCATCCGCCGATGAGGTCTTCAGCCGGACATGCCCGTCGCCATCCCCGTCCACCCCGTTGCGCAGAATATCGGCGGGCAGCATCTGCACCTGCCCGACCTCGCCCGCCCAAGCGCCCGTTGTTTTCGTGTCGAAATCGCCGCGCGCCTGCAGGGCGATGGCCGCCAGCACCTGCGGGCGAAAAAGCTTCGGGCGGCGGCAATCATGCGCCAGGGTGACCAGCGCGTCGCGGGTGTTGAAATCGCCCTGCACCGCGCCGAAATCCGTCTCCAGCGCCCAGAAGGCCAGCAAGATCCCGGGGGCGACGCCATAATCCGCCTCGGCCTGCGCCAGAATGCCCGCCTGCTTTTTGGCCTGGGCCGCGCCGGTGGTCAGCCGGTTCTGGCTGATGACCGCCCGCGAGAAGGCCAGAAAGTCCTTGCGGAACACCCCCTGCGCGCGGTCGGCCTTGAGCACGGCGGGGGCGTTCTGCACGCCGGTGAAAAAGGCCTTGATCGCCGCATCCGGCAGCCCTGCGGCGCGCGCCTCGCTGCGCAGCCCCTCGACGAAGCCAGCAAAGGGGCCGCCACAGGGAGTGTCGGCCTGTGCCGCCCCGGCAAGGGTGAAAAGGCAAAGCGCGAGAGGGCGCAGGCGGCGGCTAAGCTGCGGCATTCATGGCTCCTTTGCGGCTCGCGCCAGCCTAGCAAGCTTTGGCTGTGGCGCAACCGGTCGGGCGGGTTTTCGCCGCCGCGCAGACCGCATGGGCAAAGCCTTTGGCGTTGGGCGTGCATCTGCCCGTGGCCCGCAGGACGCATGCTGCGCCGCGGCATATGAAGTTTGGATCGTTAACTTGCTTTTGGGGGCTTTCGGTCCATCCTAGGAGACAGGAACCTGCGGGAGGGGATCATGGAATTTTTGCCCAAAGATATGCTGGCAGCCCTGCATGAGGCGGGCAACCGCGACGCCAAGCGACGCTCGCGTCTCTGCGTTCACGCGGGGGGCGAGGTGTACCGGGTTCTTTCCCGCTCGCGTTTGGGGTTTTCGCTGGATGCCGGGCAGGTCACGCATTTGCGCGGGCTTGTCGATCTGTACGACGGGCCGCGCCATGTGTCGCAATGCCTGATCGTGGCCTCTGAAGTGGAAGCGGGAGAGCTGTTGTGCACCGTCAAGCGCGAGACCGCGGTGGCCGATCACCCGGCCCTGGATTTCGCCCGCGATGAGGTGGCGCCGAAAGGCTATCTGCCGCGGGATTGATCCCGCCGCTGAACCGTGCAGGGGCAGGGCCGTCAGGCCCCGCCCGCCCGATTATTGCAGATCGCTGAAGGCCGCTTTCAGCCGCGCAACGGCTTCCACGACCCGCGCGCGCGGCGTCGCGAGGTTGAAGCGCAGGTAGCTTTCGCCGCCCGCCCCGAAAGTGGCGCCGACATTGGCCGCGATGCGGGCGGTTTTCATCACGCGGTCGTTGAACTCCGCCACCGGCATCCCGGTGTCGGCACTGTCCACCCAGGCCAGATAGGTCGCTTGCAGCGGCATCGAGCGCAGGCCCGGTATCGTCGCAATGCCGTCATCAAAGATCTGCCGGTTGCCGTCGATATAGGCAACGCAGGCATCGACCCAGGCCGCGCCCTCCGGCGAATAGGCGGCCGTCACCATCTCCATCCCGAAGGAATTCGGCGAGATCCCGAGCGCCATCATCCGCGCGGCAAAACGCGCGCGCAGATCCGCGTCTTCAATGATCACATTGCCGGTGTGGCTGCCCGCGATGTTGAAGGTTTTGGTGGCTGCCGTCATCATCACCAGACGGTCCTTCAGATCCGGCTCGGCCACCGCCATCACCTGATGTTTCGCCCCGCCAAACACCAGATCGTGGTGGATCTCATCCGACACGAGGATCAGGTCGTGGCGGCGGCAGAAATCGGCGACGCCCGCCAGTTCTTCGCCCGTCCAGACCCGGCCGCCGGGATTATGCGGCGAGCAGAGAATCATCATCTTCTCCCGGCCGGTCATCTGCGCGTCCCAGGCGGCAAAATCCATGCCATAGCCCGCCTCGGTCTGCGCCAGCTGGCACTCGACCACCTCGCGCCCGGCGGCTTTGATGACGCGGGCAAAGGCGTGATAGACCGGCGTCATCAGCACCACCCCGTCCCCCGGCGCAGTAAAGGCATCGACGCAGAGCGCGGTGCCGTTCACCAGACCATGGGTGGTGAAGATCCATTCGGGCTCAACCGTCCAGCCATGGCGGGTCTGCATCCACCAGCGGATCGCGGATTTATAATCGGAATCATCGCCGAAATAGCCATAGACCCCATGCGCCGTCATCTTTTCCAGCGCCGCCTGCACCACCTGCGGCGGGCGGAAATCCATGTCGGCCACCCACATCGCAATGCCATCGGCGGCGGGCACGCCATAGATCGGTTCCATCGCATCCCATTTCGAGCAATGGGTGCCGAAACGGTCGATGACTTCATCAAAATCGGGGGCGGCTGGCATGGCGGGATTGTCTTTCATCAGAGCTGTCCTGTTGCGTCCGGCGTGTTTGTTCCTGACATGAGGTGTATGCCGGATTCTGGTTCTGGTAAATTCCGCAAGCGCGGGATTGCGTCCCTAAAATACTCACAATACTGGAATATATATCTCATCATTGCGCGGCGGCGCGGCTTCGCCTACATCTGCGGCATGACCATACGCCCGATCCTGATCCATCCCGACCCGAGGCTCAAGAAGCTTTGCGCCCCCGTTGCCGGGGTTGATAAAGATATTGCCAAATTGGCCGATGACATGCTGGCCACCATGTATGATGCGCCGGGCGTGGGCCTTGCCGCACCGCAGGTGGGGGTGCTCACACGGCTTTTCGTGATGGATTGCGTCAAGGACAAATCGGCCGCACCGCAGCCGATGGTGCTGATCAATCCCGAGATCACCTGGACCTCGGAAGAGACGAATGTCTATGAAGAGGGCTGCCTCTCGATCCCCGAGCAATATGCCGATGTGACCCGCCCGAAAGAGGTGCGGATGCGTTGGACCGGGCTGGACGGCCAAAGCCATGAAGAGCAGTTCGACGGTCTCTGGGCCACCTGCGCGCAGCATGAGCTGGACCATCTCGATGGCAAATTGTTCATTGATTATCTCGGCCCGCTGAAGCGGCAGATGATCACGCGCAAGATGGAAAAGCTGAAACGCGAAATGGCGCGCGGCTGATGGCGGTGCGTCCTTTCCTGCCCTACAGCGACCGGCGGCTGCACAAGCCCGCAGAGCCCGTTTCGGAAATCACCGAATCGGTGCGGATGATCTGGGACGATATGGTGCAGACGATGGATGCGATGCCGGGCGTCGGCCTTGCCGCGCCACAGATCGGCATCATGCTGCAACTCGCCGTCGTTGATGCTTCGGACAAGCGCGGGCAGGCGGTGCGGATGGCCAATCCGCAGGTGCTGCATGCCTCGGTCCAGATCCGCAAACATGAGGAAGCCAGCCCCAACCTGCCCGGTGTCTCGGCGCATGTGGACCGGCCGCGCGCGGTGACGGTGCGGTTCCTGAACGACGCGGGCGAGATGGAAGAGCGCGATTTCGTCGGCCTTTGGGCGACGAGTGTGCAGCATCAGATCGACCATCTGGCGGGCAAGATGTATGTCGACCACCTCTCGCCCCTGCGGCGCAGGATGCTGGTGGCGAAATCGGCGAAATACGCCAAGGAGTAGGGCTCATGCGGCGGCGGATCATCTTCATGGGCACGCCCGATTTCTCGGTGCCGGTGCTGGAAGCCCTGGCTGCCGAGCATGATGTGGTCGCCGTCTATTGCCAGCCGCCCCGCCCTGCGGGCCGTGGCAAAAAGGACCGCCCGAGCCCGGTGCAGGCCAAGGCCGAGGCTCTGGGCCTGCTCGTCCGGCACCCTGTGCGGCTGAAATCGCCCGAAGATCAGGCGGAATTTGCCCGTTTCAACGCCGATGTCGCGGTGGTGGTGGCCTATGGGCTGATCCTGCCGCAGGCGGTGCTCGATGCGCCGCGTCTGGGTTGCCTCAATATCCACGCGAGCCTTCTGCCGCGCTGGCGGGGGGCGGCACCGATCCACCGCGCGATCATGGCGGGGGATGCGGAAACCGGCATTTGCATCATGCAGATGGAGGCGGGGCTGGACACCGGCCCGGTGCTGCTGCGCGAAGCGACGCCGATTGGCGCCTCTGAGACCACCGGCGCCCTGCATGACCGGCTGAGCGCGATGGGCGCCGCGCTGATCCTGCGGGCCCTCGACGGGCTGGAGGGGCTGGTGCCCGAGGTGCAGCCTGAGGCGGGTGTCACCTATGCGGCCAAGATCGACAAGGCCGAAGCCGCCGTTGACTGGACGCGGCCTGCGGCGGAATTGGTGCGTCATATCAACGGCCTCTCGCCGTTTCCCGGGGCCTATGCCACGATTGCGGGCGAGCGGGTGAAGTTTCTGCGCGCCGAACTGACTGAGGGCGAGGGCGCGCCGGGGCAGGTTCTGGGCGGCTTCACCATCGCCTGTGGCGCGGGCGCGCTGACCGTGACCGAGGCGCAGCGCGAGGGCAAACGCCCGCTGCCCGCCACCGAGGTTCTGCGCGGTCTGACGCTGCCGGAGCGGCTCTGACCCGCGCAGATGCCCGGGCGGAACACGAAGGCGTGGCCCCCCTCCCCAAACCGGCCCGCGCCCGCTAGACTGGGGCAAATTCCGGAGCCCCCATGCCCATCATAGCCCTTCTGATCATCGGCGCTGCCGCCGGTTTCATCGCCACCCGCGCCATGCGGATGCAGACCGATGTCATCACCACCGTGGCGCTGGGCGTGATCGGCGCGCTGATCGGCGGGCTGTTGCTGCGCTTTTTGCTGATCATCACCGGCTGGATGGCGGGCTTTGTCGGCGCGGTGCTGGGGGCGATGCTGCTCATCGCGCTCTGGCGCCGCTACGGGCCGCGCTGATGCTGGGGCTGATTTTTTCGGCGGCGGGCACGGTCAGCACCCGCGCGGTGCTTTGGCTGGTCAGCATCGGCATCTGGCTGATGAGCCGCCCGGGCGGCTGGGCGGTTGTCGTGGTGGCCATCCTGATTGGGCTGAAGATGTTTCCCAAACCCTGAGGGCCGTCAGCCCACCAGCCGCAGCCAGAGCGATTGCGGCAGGAACCGCCCCAGCCGGAAAAAGGCCGCGAACCAGCCGGGAAAGGCTGCGCTCGCGCGGCGCGTCTGCATCAGCCGCAGGATATGCCCCGCCGCCTCGTCGGGGCGCATCAGACCGGGCATCGAAAAATCGTTCTTGGCGGTCAGCCGCGTCTCGATAAAGCCGGGATTGGCCAGCTGCACCAGAATGCCGCTGCCGCGCAGATCCACTTGCAGGCTTTCGGCCAGCGAGGCGATCCCCGCCTTTGACGCGCCATAGCCAATCGCCCCCGGCAGCCCGCGATAGGCCGAGAGCGAGCCGGTCAGCACCAGATGCCCCGCCCCCTGCGCCAGCATCAGGGGCACCACATGCCCCAGCACCCGCATCGCGCCGCCAAGGTTGACCGCGATCATCTCGGCGGCGACCTCGGGGTCGAAATTCTGTGCCGTCATCGGCGTATAGACCCCGGCCAGCCAGACCAGCCCATCGATCCGCCCCGCCGCCTCAACCGCCGCCTGCACCGAGGACGGGTCGGTCACATCCATCGGCAAGACCTGCGCCGGGCCGGGCAGGGTGGCGGCGAGGCTCTCCAGCCGCTCTGCCGTGCGGGCCGAGAGGATCAGCTCGGCCCCTGCCGCGCTCATCTGTTGCGCCAAGGCCCGGCCGAGGCCCTCGCTCGCGCCGACCAGCCAATAGCGGCGTCCGCTCCAATCCGGTGTCATCTTGCGGCCTCCTCGCGGGACAGGGGGCGGATGGTGGCGACCAGCTCGGCCAGTTTCACGCCGTATTTGCGAAACTGGCTGCGGTTCACCAAGGTGCCGCCGGGGGTGAGATAGAGCCAGTCGGTGACCGACATCACATGGCCACCGCTTTTGGCAGGGAGTTGCAGCTGATACAGAAGCTGCACCGTCGGCCCCGATTGCTGCCCGCGTCCGCTGCCGATTACATCCGCCGCTTCGGCGCGGATCTGACCATCTTCTGTCAGATGCAACTGCCAGGCGCGGGCCTGTCGGCTGCCATCGTCATACAGGAAATCCTCGCGCAGCGTGCAGCTGTTGCCCTGCCATTCCGCCTGCATCCGGGCGGTAAAGCGGCTGCTGACCCGGCCGAGGGGGCCAAAGATCACCCCTTCACACAAATAGCTGCCGTTCAGCTGCCGCCGGATGTCGATTGCGGGCGCTTGCGCGGCATAATTCGCGGGCCGCTGCGCCGCAAATCCGCGCAGGCGGCTGAGTACCATGAGCAGCACGATGGCAGCCGCACCGCCCGCCAGAAATGCCCAGATCGTCATCCGCTGACCTCCGCTTTCGGCGGGGTGGGGCGGCTGCGGTAGCGCGCGCCTTTCAGCCAGAGACGCAGCGCCTGCCAATGGATCAGCGCGAGCACCCGGCGGCTGCCAAACGGCCGCCGCAAAGCCGAACCGAGGATACCCCAGGCGGTCAGCGGGCGTTGATGCCCGGTCAGGCTGGCAAAAACCCCCTCGGCCCCGTCGCGGTAGTCGATCCAGATGCCCAGACGATCCGGGCGGATGTCAAAGCGGAAATGATAGGTCCCGGAGACGGGCTGAAATGGCGAGACGTGAAAGATCTTCTGCGCCTGCAGGCGCATGTGCCGGGTGATCGGCGTCAGATCCCCGGCGCGGCAGATATAGCTGTGCCGGTCGCCAAAGGTATTCGTCACCTCGGCAATCACCACCCGCAGCGTGTTTTGCGCGTCCCAGCCCAGCCAGAACGAGACCGGGTTGAACACATGCCCCAACAGGCGCGGCTGCGCGATCAGTTCGAGCCGCAACGGGGCGCCGAAAGTCTCAGGCCCGAGGCCCGCCTCGGCCAACACCTCGCGCGCCCAGGCGGCCCCGCGCCCCTGACCCGGCGGCCCGCCATGGTCCCGGTCCCAGAGCGACATCAGCGCGGGGGCATTGCGCCGAAAGAGCGGCACCCCGGGCACCCCAGCCTCTGGCTCAAAGCGCAGAAGATCGACTGAGTAGCGAAACCCATGCGTCACGGCCCCCCGGCGGCCATGATAGGTCTCGCCCCGGATTTGCTGCGGCGCGGTCATGGCGATACCGGCGTTCGAGCGGTCAGGCTGCGGGCGGCCAGGGCATCGACCACGTCCACCGCGCTGGCAAACCCATCCTCGTGAAAGCCCGAGCGCATCCAGGCGCCGCAGAACCAGGTGGCATTCTGACCATTCAGGCCCCGCACTTCCTGCTGCCCGGCGAGGGTGCCGAGATCATAGACCGGATGCCGGAACTCGGTCTCGTCATAGATCAGCGCCTCATCCAGCGGGCGGTTGCCGTTCAGCGTCACGAACAAAGGATCGTCCTGCGGGATCGGTTGCAGCGAGTTCATCCAATAGGTCAGGTCGATGCGGTCGCGGGCATGGCCGGGCATTTCGGAATAGATCCAGCTGGCCCAGGCCGAGCGGCGTTTCGGCATCACCCGCGGGTCGGCATGCAGCGTCATCTTGTTCGGCTGATAGCGCACCTTGGAGAGGGCCGCGGTCTCGGCGGGCGTCGCATCCGAGAGGAGCGCCAGTGATGTATCGGCATGGGTGGCCAGAACCACCTCGTCAAACCGCTCCCACTCGCCGCCCGCGCTGCGGATCTCCGCCCCCAGCGCATCCCGCCTGAGGCCGGTGACCGGCGCGCCGAGGCGGATCTCCACCCCCTCGGCCTGAAGCCGGGCCGAGAGGCGGCGGACATATTCGACCGAGCCGCCGCGCACCGTGTACCACTGATGCTGGCCACTGGCCTGCAACAGCGCGTGGTTGTCAAAGAAGCGCATCATCGCCGTGGCGGGGAAATCAAGGATGCCCCGCGTCGGCGTCGACCAGATCGCGCCGGAAAGCGGGGTGATGTAGTAATCGCGGAACCACTCCCCGGTGCCGAGCGCCGTCAGCATCTCGCCGATGGTCATGTTCTGTCCGGCCTCGGCCGTGGCCAGCCCCTTGGCATTGAACCGCAGGATGTCGCGCAGCATCCGCCAGAGGCGTGGATCGGCCAGCCGCCATTTCTGCGCGAAAACCGTGTTCAGATTGCGCAAAGCATATTCAAAACGCCCGCCGTCGATCGAAGCCCCAAAGCTCATGTTGCTTTCGGTGACCGGCACGTCGAGCGCGTCGAACAGCCGCGTCAGATGCGGGTAGTTCACCTTGTTGAAAACGATAAAGCCGGTGTCCACCGGCTGATCGCCGCGTTTCCCCGCGATCACGGTGCGCGCATGGCCGCCCAGACGCGGGGCCGCCTCGATCAACGTCACATGATGCTGCCCGGCCAAAAGATGCGCCGCGGCCATGCCCGATATGCCACCGCCAATCACAGCAATGCGGCGGGGCGGGGTGGGGTTCGGCTCAAAGGGCATCATTCTCTCCGGTTGCGTTCTAGGGCTACGCGGCCCTGCCGCCGCCGGATCACTTTGCAGGCACGGCGGTGGCGTAAAAAATCAGGTGATCCGAACCGCTTCTGCCTGCGTAGAAGCCACATGATGTCGCCAGAAGCCCTTCAGATGCCTTTCCGCGCAGTTCTGCCCCCCTGGGAGCGGAATGCGGATGCGCAGGCGCTCCGGCGCCCCTATGCTGAGGGCAGGCTGGTTGCTCCGGCCGCCGCGCAACAGCCGAGGACATCCGTGCAAAGACCCCCTGACGAGACGTTCTGGCAAGAGGCGATGGCCGCCATCGCGCTGCGGCAGGACCGGGCGGCCTTTGCGGCGCTCTTTGGCCATTTCGCGCCGCGGGTGAAGGCCTTCCTGATGAAGGGCGGGGCCTCTGCGCCGCAGGCCGAGGAATGCGCGCAGGATGTGATGGCGACGCTGTGGCAAAAAGCGGCGCTTTATGATCCTGCGCGGGCCAGCGTGGCCACCTGGATCTTTACCATCGCGCGCAACCGCCGCATCGACATGATCCGCCGTGCCCGCCGCCCCGAGCCTGAGCAATTGCCCTGGGGCCCGGAGGCGGAACCCGATCAGGATGCCGCACTTGCCCTGCGGCAGGACTGCGAAAAGCTGGGACAGGCGCTGGCGCAACTCCCGCCGAAACAACGTGAACTGGTCGAGAAAGCCTATTGGGGCGAGCTGACGCAGAGCGAGATTGCCGCGCAGACCGGCCTGCCCCTCGGCACGATCAAATCCCGCCTGCGGCTGGCATTGGACCGGCTGCGGCATGAAATGAAGTGACACCATGAAGATGCCGTCGATCAAACACCATCTGAGCGAAGATCTGCTGTCGGGCTATGCCGCTGGCACATTGGACGAGGCGTTCAGCCTGCTGGTGGCCAGCCATATCAGCCTCTGCGACGAATGCCGCGCCTATCTGGGGGCGCTGGAAACGCTGGGCGGTGCCGTGTTGGGCGATATGCTGGCGGTGCCGATGGCCGCGGACAGTCTGGACAAGGTGATGTCGCGGCTGGAGGCCCCGGCGCCGCGCCCGGTTCTGGCGCCCCGGCAGGGGGTTTTGCCCGGCCCGGTGCAGGATTACGTGGGCGGCGATCTGACGGCGGTGCGCTGGCGGCCGCTCGGCATGGGCGTGCGGCAGGCGATCTTGCGCACGGCGGGATCGGCGATGGTGCGGCTGCTCTATATCCCGGCGGGGGCGGCGGTGCCCGATCACGGCCATACCGGGCGCGAGTTGACGCTGGTGCTGCAAGGCGCGTTCCACGATGAGGACGGCCGCTACGGCGTGGGCGATGTCGAGGATGCCAATGAAAGCGTGGAGCATACGCCGGTGGCCGAGGCGGGCCTGCCCTGCATCTGCCTCGCGGTGACCGACGCGCCGCTGCGGTTCCGCAGCCTCGTGCCGCGGATGCTGCAGCCGTTTTTCCGCATCTGACCGCTGGCCCTCGCGCGCCCGCAGGGGTAGCCTCGGGCCGCAACAAGGGAGATGCCGATGAACCCCGTCGTGAACATTCAGACCGCATTGGAGGCGGTGACCGAGCATTGGTCGCCCAAGGTCGTTGGTCGGGTGAATGACCAATATATCAAAGTCGTCAAGGTGTTGGGCGAGTTCGTCTGGCACAAGCATGACGATGAGGATGAGATGTTCCACGTGGTCAAAGGCCAGCTGCGCATCGACTATGAGGCGGGGCCGGTCGTCCTGAACGCGGGCGATTTCCACATCGTCCCCAAAGGGGTGATGCACCGCCCGGTGGCGCTCGCAGAATGCGAGCTGGTGCTGATCGAGCCGGTGGCGACCAAGCACACCGGCGATGTGGTCAGCGATCAGACCCGCAGCATCGACGCCCAGCTGGCCTAAAGCGTTTCCATCGGCAGCGGGGCCGCCACCGGCTCGCGCGCGATCTCTTCAAAGTCGAAATTATCCAGCCTGCGGGCGCGCTTGCCCGCTTTGTCGGCGGAAATCTTGATCTCTTCGAGGTCTTTCGCCGCCTGCCCGAAATGCCGGTCAAGGTTCTCGACCCTTCCGCCCAGCCGCTCGACATCGGCATGCAAAAGCGCCAGTTCCTTGCGGATCGCCCCCGCCTGTTCGCGCATCCGCGCGTCTTTCAGCACGGCGCGCATGGTGTTCAGCGTCGCCATGCAGGTGGTGGGCGAGACGATCCAGACCTTGGCCGCAAACCCCTCGCGCACCAGTTCGGGGAAATTGGCGTGGAGTTCCGCATAGACCGCCTCGGAGGGCAGGAACAGCAGCGCGCCATCGGCGGTCTCGCCCTCGACGATGTATTTCTCGGAAATCGCCCGGATATGCGCCCGCACGGCGATCCGCATCATCCGCTGCGCCTCGATCGTCTGGCTTTGGTTTTCCGCGCGGCGCAGGGCCTCATAGGCCTCCAGCGGGAATTTGCTGTCGATGACCAAGGGTCCCGGCGGATTGGGCAGATGGATCAGGCAATCGGCGCGCTTGCCGTTCGAGAGCGTCGCCTGAAACGTATAGGCATCCGAGGGCAGCGCCTTGATCACGATGTCATGCAGCTGAATCTCGCCAAAGGCGCCGCGGGTCTGTTTGTTCGACAGGATGTCCTGCAAGCCCAGCACATCGCCCGAGAGTTTCTCAATCTTGGCCTGCGCGCGGTCGATGGTTTCCAGCCGCTGTTGCAGATCGCCCAAGCTGCGCGCGGTGCGGGTGGCGGTGCCGTGCAGCGTTTCGGTCATGCCGCGGCTGACCTCGGCCAGACGTTGCTCCATCAGCGCCAGCATCCGGGTTTGCTGCGCCGCCTGCGCCTCCGAGACATGGTGCAAACCGCCCGCCAGATGCTGCTGCCCGTCCGAGATCGACTGCACCCGCCCGGCCAGCTGGTTCATCTGGAAAAGGATCGGATCGGCCATCCGCGCCGCCTGCCCCGCTGCCCTGAGGGTCAGGAGCAGCACCAGCGCCACGAGGACCGCCGCAATGGCGCCGCCGAGCAAAATCTGATCCGGCGTCAGGGTCATGTGCGCCCGAACAGCCGTTCAATATCGGCCAGTTTCAGCTCGACATAGGTGGGGCGGCCGTGGTTGCACTGGCCCGAATGCGGCGTTGCCTCCATCTCGCGCAACAGCGCGTTCATCTCTTCCGCCCGCATCTGCCGGCCTGAACGGATCGAGCCGTGGCAGGCCATCCGGCTCAGCACCGCTTCGATTTTCGCCTGCAGGCGCTGGCTGTCGCCGAGATCGGCCAGCTCATCCAGAATGTCGCGCAACAGTGCGGCGGCATTGATCTCGCCCAGAATCGCCGGGGTTTCGCGCACGGCGATGGCGCCGCCGCCAAAACCCTCGATCGTCAGGCCCATGCAGGCCAGATCCTCGGCCAGATCCAGAAGCCGCGCGGCATCGCCCGCCGAAAGCTCGACGATTTCCGGGATCAGCAGCGCCTGCGCCGCCACGCCGTTTTCCGCCATCTGTCGCTTCAGCCGCTCATAGACCAGCCGTTCATGCGCGGCATGCTGATCCACGATGACCATGCCGTCGCGGGTCTGGGCGATGATGTAATTCTCATGCACCTGCGCGCGGGCGGCCCCCAGCGGGTGGTTGCTCCCCTGTGGCACGGGCGGCAGATCCTCGGCCCGGGCGGTGGGGCTGAAGGGTGAAACCTCGCCGGTGAGCGGGTCGGTGCGGTAGCTGGGGGCGGCTTCGGCCCAGCCGGGCATCGGCGCTTGCGCCGGGGCAGGGGCCTGCGCCGCATAGGCGCTGCGGAGCGCGCCCGCGCTGGGTCGGTCCATCTGATAAATGCGGGGGGCGCTGAGATCGGGCTGATAGGGCGTCTGGCCCAGGGCCGCACCCATCCCCTCGGGCCGCATCGCCCCCAGAGTGGCGCCCGCCACGGTGGAGGAGGCGCGGTGCCCGGCCCCGGCCAGCGCATGGCGCAGGGCGGTGACGATCAGCCCGCGCGCCAGCCCGGATTCGCGAAACCGCACCTCGGATTTCGCCGGATGCACGTTCACATCGACCCGCTCGGGATCGCAGGTGATGAACAGGACGGCGGCGGGATGGCGGTCGCGCGAGAGGAAATCCATATAGGCGGCCCGCAAAGCGCCCAACAGCATCTTGTCGCGCACCGGACGGCCGTTGACGAAGAGGAACTGTTCGACCGCCGCGCCGCGCGAATAGGTGGGCAAGGCGGCATAGCCGGTCAGGCGCAGCCCCTCACGCTCGGCATCAATCGGCAGGGCATTGTCGGTGAAATCGCGGCCCAGAACCCGGCCCAACCGCCCGGCGAGCGCGTCGAACAATTCGCCCTGCTCGGCATCGGCGCGGAAAATCTCGCGGCCGCCCGATTTCTGGGCCGCCTTGTCGCCGGACATGTCGCGCAGGGTAAAGCTGACATAGGGCTCCGCCATCGCCAGCCGCTTGATCACATCGGCGATGCTCTGCGCCTCGGCCCGGTCGGTGCGCAGGAATTTCAGCCGGGCGGGGGTGGCGTAAAAGAGATCGCGCAGTTCGACCACCGTGCCTGCGGTGAGGGCGGCGGGCTTGACCGGGCCGATCTTGCCGCCCGCCACGGTGATCTCGGCGGCATCCTCGCCCGCCACGCGCGAGGTGATGCTGAGCCGCCCCACCGCGCCGAGCGAGGGCAAAGCCTCGCCGCGAAAGCCGAAGGTGTGGATGTTCAACAGATCGCTGCCGTCGATCTTCGAGGTCGCATGCCGCGACAGCGCCAGCGGCAGATCCTCGGCGGTCATGCCGCAGCCGTCATCCGTGATGCGGATCAGGGTCTTGCCGCCATCGGCATAGGCCACATCAATCCGCCGCGCCCCGGCATCCAGCGCATTTTCCACCAACTCCTTGACCGCCGAGGCCGGACGCTCCACCACTTCGCCCGCCGCAATGCGGTTGGCGGCGGTTTCATCCAATTGCCGGATCACCGGGCGTTCGGTCAGTATCTTGGGGGTATGCTGGTTCATACCCCCAGAATTAGCACAAACCCGGAACCGGAGCCATAGATTCGCAGCCCCGGTTCCGGCGGATCGGCGGCGTTTATTTCACCCCAACCGGACGGCCCACCACGACGAAGCGCAAGGCATCAGCATTCAGAAGACGTTTGGCGACGCGCGCCACATCTTCCTTGGTCACCGCCTCAACCTTGGCATTGCGGGTGTTGACGTAGTCGCGCGGCAGCCCCTGCATCTGCATGCCCACCAGAATGTCGGCGATCCGGCCATTGCCGTCAAAGCGCAAAGGATAGGCTCCGGTGAGATAGGTTTTGGCCTCATCCAGCTCTTTGTCCGTCACACCGCCACTGGCCATTTTCGCCCATTCCGCTTTCGTCACCTTGATCGCCTCGGCCACTTTTTCATTGGCCGAAGAGAAACCGCCCTGCCAGGTGGCCCCCAGATCGCGGGGCACGAGGTAGCTGCCGATGCCATAGGTCAGGCCACGCTTTTCGCGCACCTCTTCCATCAGGCGGCTGGCAAAGCCCGCGCCGCCGATGACCTGATTGGCGACATAGGCTGCAAAGAAATCGGGATCATCCATGTCGATCCCGGCCTCACCAAAGATCACCACCGATTGCGGGGTGTCAAAATCCACCACGGTGGTGCCGCCGGTCAGTTTCAGCTCGGCGCGGGGGGGCATCGGTGCGCCGGTGGCGGGCAGGTCGCCCAACAGATGATCCAGCATCTTGCCCAGTTGATCGGGTGTGATGTCCCCCACCGCCGAGACATAGATGCGGTCGCGCGCCAGCACCCGGGCGCGGGCGTCAAACATATCCTCGCGCGTCAGCTTGCTCACGCTCTCGGCGGTGCCGTTCTGGTCGCTGCCATAGGGATGCTCGCCCCAGGCCTGCTGCGCAAAGGCATTGCCCGCAATCGCATTCGGGTCGCGGCTGTCGGCGGCGATGATCGAGAGCACCTGTCCCCGCACCCGGTCGAGCGCATCCTGATCAAAGCGCGGATTGACCAGCGCCTCGCGCAAGAGATTGACCGCCTTGTCGCGGTTGTCGCTGAGCATGCGGGCGGAAACCGACACTGTGTCCGAGCCGGCGTCAAAGCTGAAATCGGCGGCAAGGGATTCCGCCGCCTCGGCAAAGCCCTGGGCGTTCATCTCGCCCGCACCTTCCTCGATCAGCGCGGTCATCAGATTGATCTCACCGCGCTTGCCCGGCGCATCGAGCGAGGTGCCGCCGCGAAAGCGGACCTCCAGCGCGGTGAAGGGGATCGAATGGTCCTCGACCAGCCAGGCCTTCAGCCCGCCGGGCGAGGTCACCTCCTGAATGTCGACGGCATGGGCGGGGCTGGCCACGGCAAAGGGGGCCAGCGCGAGCGTGGCGGCGACGAAAAGCGCGCGGATCATTGCTGCGCCTCCTGTTCCAGAAAGCCGGTGACGGCACGGCGGCGGTCAAACACCTCACGGGCGGCGGTCATCACATCCTCCTCGCTGACCGACATCAGCACATTCGGCCAATCGGCCACATCCTGCACCGTCAGCCCGGTGGCCAAAGCTTCGCCATAGCGGTTGGCGAGCCCCGAGACATTGTCCTGCGCGTAAATCTCCGAGGCGCGGATCTGCGTGCGGATCCGCTCGAACTGTGCGGGGTCGATGCCGTTCTTCAGGAAATCGGCCAGCACCTTGTCCATGTCGCTCTCCAGCTCGGTCAGGCTGACGCCCTCGGCGGGCACCGCGACCAGATTGAAGGTCGTGTCGTCCAGCGAGGTGCCGTCATAAGAGGCGCTGGCATGGATCGCCTTGCCCTGATCGAACATCAGCGCGCGGCCCAGCACCGAGGTGGCGCTGTTGCCGCCGAGAACCTCGGCCAGAATGGTCAGCGCGGCGGCCTTTTTCTGTTCGCCCGGATCGCGCTCTGGCGCGAGATAGCTGCGCACGACATAGGGCTGCTGCACGCGCGGATCGGTATAGGTCAGCCGCCGCTCGGCCAGCTGCGCGGGCTCTTGCGGGCGGACACGCGGCGCCAGATCGGGGGTGGGGTCCAGCGCGCCATAGTATTTCTCGGCCAGCGCCTTCACCTCTTCCGGGGTCACATCGCCCGCCACCACCAGAATGGCGTCATTCGGTGCATAGAAACGGTGATACCAGGCCAGCGCATCATCGCGCGTCATCTGCTCCATCTCCTGCCGCCAGCCGATCACCGGCGTGCCATAGGGGTGGTTGAGATATTGTGCGGCGCGCAACTGCTCGCCAAACAGGGCCGAAGGATCGCTGTCGGTGCGTTGGGCGCGCTCTTCCAGCACCACCTCGCGCTCGGTCTGCCAATCGTCGGGCGAGATCTGCAGATGCCGCATCCGGTCGGCTTCCATCTTCATCACCAGCTCCAGCCGGTCAGCGGCGATGCGCTGGTGGTAGGCGGTGTAATCATAGGAGGTGAAAGCATTGTCCGAGCCGCCGTTCGATTCGACGGTTTTCGAGAACTCGCCCGGGGCCAATGTGTCGGTGCCCTTGAACATCAGATGTTCAAGATAATGCGCCACACCCGATTTGCCGCGCTGCTCATCGGCGGACCCGGCGCGATACCAGACCATCTGCACCACGACCGGGGCACGGTGATCCTCGATCACCACCGCTTCAAGGCCGTTCGGCAGGGTGAAATGCGTCACCGGATGCCCGGCGGGAATCGGCGCCTCGGATTCGGCGGTTTCCGGCGCTTGCGGGATCTGCGTCACCTCGGGGGTGGCCGGTGCGGCGAGGGGGGTGGTTTGTGCCTGTACCGGCAGCGCAAGGCAGAGCCCCAGCACAGCGGTCAGCGGGGTCAGCGGATGGGATGTCATCTAAGCCTCCGGTTCGATGCCCGGAAGCTACGCCGTTCCCCGGCCCGTGCAAACCCGCATGACGCGGAGTTGATCACTTGAGAACGAGTTCGGGATCCGGCGGTGCCGAGACGGTGGGCACGCCTGCAAGACGCCAGCGCTCCAGCTCGATATGTTGGTCCAGCGACATCGGTTTATAGGCGCTGTAATAGACGTTTACCTTCAGGAGACGTTCCAGAAAACGGCCATTATGCTCGCGCCGCCAGTCGAGATCCTCGGCGGCCAGTGTCGTGCGGATGTCACCATCCTGACCAAAGCGGCCGGCGCGCGCCACCAGCGCGCTATCGCCCGCCGGAATGCCCGGACGGGACAGCAGTTCAGGCTTGCCGCCGAGTGCCGCGACGGCATCGGCCACCGGCGTCGGGTCGGTGATGTTGCTGCCGCCCGGCGTCGGCTCGGGAAGGGCAGCCAGATCCGGCGGCATTTGCAGGGGCTTGGTCGGCAGAATCGAGAATTCATCCGGACCGCTGCCCGAGGAATGCAGGAACATCAGCTTGGGTACCTTGTCCCCACCGCCACAAGCGGTCAGCGCCAGAAGCGCTGCGCACAGCGTTCCGTGGATGCCGAATGTCGCCCGCATGCGTTGCTCCCTCATCTTCGTTGCCCTGTTCTAGCCTATGCGCTTGCGCGCGTCACGGGGGTTTTGCCCGGTAAACAGCACGAGCGCCAGTGCCCCGGCGAAAATCGCCACATCCGCGACGTTAAAGGAATAGGGATTGGCCAGCCCCGGCACCGACATGTTGAGGAAATCGGCCACCGCGCCATAGACCAGCCGGTCGATCACATTCCCGAGGGCACCGCCCACCAGAAGCCCGGTTGCCACCTGACCAAGGGTGCCCAGCCGGTTGCGCCGCGCCCAGATCCAGACCCAGACCGAGATCCCCAGCGCCAGCACGATCAGCGCCCAGCGGATCAGCGCGGCATCCCCGGCAAACAGGCCGAAGTTGACGCCCCGGTTCCAGGCCATCTGAAACACCAGCCAGGGGTCGAACACCTCGATCCGCCCGACCTGATCCAGCCGCATCAGATGCACGACGATGTATTTTGACAGCTGATCGAGGATCAGGATCCCCGCGGTGACCCAGACGGCAATCCGCATCTTGCGCTTCCTTCGTGTCAGATTTCCGCCGGGGGCCAAGGCCTGCCCGGCGGAAAAGATCCTGTGGGGGTTTAGTGGCGGAAGTGGCGCATGCCGGTGAAGACCATCGCGAGACCGGCCTCATCCGCCGCCGCGATGACATCGGCGTCGCGCATCGAGCCGCCGGGCTGGATGATCGCCGTGGCGCCCGCCTCCGCGGCGGTGATCAGACCGTCGGCGAAGGGGAAGAACGCATCCGAGGCCACAACCGAGCCTTTGGTCAGCGGCTGACCCAGGCCCAGCACGTCGGCCATGTCCTGCGCCTTGCGCGCCGCGATGCGGGTGCTGTCCACCCGGCTCATCTGCCCCGCGCCAACGCCGACGGTGGCACCGTCTTTCACATAGATGATCGCGTTCGACTTCACATGTTTCGCCACGGTCCAGGCGAACATCAGGTCTTTCAGCTCTTGCTCGGAGGGGGCGCGCTTGGTCACCACTTTCAGATCGTCCATCGTCAGATGGCCGTTGTCTTTGCCCTGCACCAGCATGCCGCCCGCCACCTGACGATAGGCAAGCGAGGCCGCCGCCACATCCGGCAGTGCGCCGGTGGTCAGCAGACGCAGGTTTTTCTTGCCCGCAAAGATCTCGCGCGCCGCATCATCGGCATCGGGGGCGATGACGACTTCGGTAAAGATCTTGCAGATCTCTTCCGCCGTGGCCGCATCCAAAGTCTGGTTCAGCGCGATGATGCCGCCAAAGGCCGAGGTGCGGTCGCAGTCATAGGCACGTTTATAGGCTTCCAGCAGGCTCGCGCCTTGCGCCACGCCGCAGGGGTTGGCGTGTTTGATGATGGCGACAGCCGGGCCCTTGGCCGGGGCAAATTCCGCCACCAGTTCAAAGGCGGCATCGGTGTCGTTGATGTTGTTGTAGCTGAGTTCCTTGCCCTGCAGCTGTTTCGCGGTGGCCACGCCCGGACGGTTCGAGCCGTCCAGATAGAAGGCCGCGGATTGATGCGGGTTTTCGCCATAGCGCAGGCCCTGTGCCAGCGTGCCGGCAAAGGTGCGGCGGCGCGGGGTTTCCTCGCCGATCGCAGCCGCCATCCAGGTGGAGACGGCGCTGTCATAGGCGGCGGTGCGGCCATAGGCGATCTGCGCCTGACGCTGGCGGAACTTCAGGCTGGTGCGGTCGTCGTTGGCATCCAACTCGGCCAGAACCGCGCTGTAATCCTCGACATCCACCACCACGGTGACAAAACCGTGGTTCTTGGCCGCCGCGCGGATCATTGCCGGGCCGCCGATGTCGATGTTCTCGATGCAATCGTCGTAGTCGGCGCCTTTGGCCACGGTGGCCTCGAACGGGTAGAGGTTGACGACCAGGAGATCGATCGCCTCGATCGCATGGGTGCGCATCGCTTCCAGATGCTCTTCATTGTCGCGCAGCGCCAAGAGGCCGCCGTGCACTTTCGGGTGCAGCGTCTTGACCCGCCCATCCATCATTTCCGGGAAACCGGTGACATCGGCCACATCGCGCACGCTCAGCCCCGCCTGACGCAGGGTGATGGCGGTGCCGCCGGTGGACAGGATCTCGACGCCCCGCGCGGCCAGCGCACGGGCGAAATCGACCAGCCCGGTCTTGTCGGAGACGGAGATGAGGGCGCGGCGCAGGGGGACGAGATCGGTCACGGGGCAAGGGTCCTTATTCGGTTTCAGGATCAGATGAGAGGTCTTCGCGCTGAATGTCGCGGATGGCGGCGGGGGTATCCTGTGCCTTGGCCAAGGTCCAGCCAATCTGACAGGCAAAGTCCAGAACCCGGGCGGAAAGTACGATTTGTCGCGCCGCGCGCGGCCGCAACCGGCCTTTTTCCAGATAGACCGAGGGTTCCAGCGTCATATCGGCGATGCCATCGTGGCGGAACACCCAGATCTCGCCGCTCTTCAGCGCCATCGAGACCGCCGCGCCGCCCATGTCGAGGGCGGCATCCACATCGGGATGCAGGTGAAAGCGGATGTCGAAGGGAATCCCCTGCAGGCCCGAGCGCTCCATGATCACCTCAAAGCGGCGGCGGTCATTGGCACTCATCGCGCCCAGAGTATCCTCGCCGGTCAACACCCTTCCGTCGAGCGAGAGGGTAAGGTCGCGCACATGGGTCATCCCATGCGTCGGCACATAGCCGTTATGGCCAAAGAGGATCTTGGTCCCCTCCAGCGCATGTTCGGTTTTCACCCAAACCTCGGTGGGCACATCGGTCAGAATGCCCTTGCTGCCGCGCCCGAGCATCCCCTCGGGGCCAAAGCGCGAGGAGGAATAGCCCTCGATCCCCAGCACCGAATGGCTGGGGGTGGCGCGGCCTGCGCGGTGCCAGTCGGGACCAAAGGCGGCGCCCGAGCCGCAGGAAACGATCAGCGGGCGGCGGCCGGAGGTCACCTCCAGCGCCAAGGTCGAGGCATGGGCGTTTTGCGAGGCGATCCCGGCGGGGGGCGGGGCGGCATCCACAATCACCGTGGTGCGGCCGCCGTGCAGGCGCTGAAACCCCATCGCCAGCCCGTCGGTGGGCAAAGCGCGCACCCCGGCGGCGGCCAAAGCCTGATCCAGCCGCCCCTCAAGGCCCCGCCCGCCGCCGTGATAGCGCGCAAGGCCACCATCGGCATGGCGCAGGGCGCGCAGGGTGGGGGCGATGCGGCTGATCGCGGCCAGATGCGGCGCGGTGGGGCTGCGCCCCGCTTCGCCAAGGGCTGCGGCGGCCCAGGTGAGCAGGGTGAAGACCTCGAGCAGATCCTCGGGGTTGCGGGTGGGGATGCCGCCATCATGGCTGATCTGCGCATCGCATTCCCGCGCCAGCGCCGCCGAAGCGCGGGCCACATGCCGCTCCATCCCTGTCAGCGCCAGCCCGGCATAGATCAGCCCGGTCAGCGCCTCGAACCGCGGCAGGCCCGGCTGGGCGGCGGACCAGCGGCGGCTGAGAAAGGTGGTTTGCTGGGCAAGGCTGCGGAAGAACGCATCGGCATGGGCGCGGTCGCGCCCGTTGAGCAGCAAAAGCGCGTGGTTGATCCAGCGGATCAGTCGCCGCCCGGTCAGATCCGGGGTCCAGCCCGGGCCCGACCCGCCGCCATAGCGGGCGACCCAGTCAAACACCCAGCCCTGCGCAATCTCGCGGGCGCGGCCATCGCCGACGGCGGCCAGATCGTCCAGCCAGGCGCCGCCGTGCAGGGCCTCCTCGAAAGCGGGGTCGGGCATCGGCACATCCCAGAGCGGGCGGCCCTTGGCCTCGATCAGATAGCCCGCGAAGAGGAGATTCCCCGCCAAAAGCTGTTTGCCGCGCGCAAACGAGCCGATGGTGCGTGGCTCCGGCTGGCTGACAAAGCCCGAGGCCGGGCGGCCCGCAGCGGCAATGAAAGCATGCATGCGGTTGAAAAGACGCGTGCTTTTGCCCGCGACTTTCCCATTCGTGCCTGCGATTTGTGCCGTGGACCGTCGTGCCATGCTGCTCCGGGCGTCTTCTTTTGGTCCCCGCGACGGGGAGAGGCTTGCCGTGGGCGCAGAATAGGCCCTGTGTCCGGCGCTGTCACCGCCGAAAACCCGCCTCAGGCCCCGCGTCGGCGGAGAGCGGCAATATAGAAGCCATCCATGCCGCCCAGTTCGGGCCAATAGTCGGGGCGCAACCGCAGCCCGCCCTCGGCCGAAATCCAGTCCGGGTTGACGCCGGGCAGCGTCACAGCCGCGCGGTCCACCTCAAGATCGCGGTGGCGGGCGAGGGCGGCGGTGATCTGCGCCTCGCCCTCTTCCGGCAGGAGCGAGCAGGTGCAGAAGACCAGCCGCCCCTCGGGAGCCAGCCAGCTGAGCGCGCGGTCCAGAAGGTCGGCCTGCAGCGCAAACAGGTGCTTGATGGTGGACGGGTCGCGCGAATAGGGCAGGTCGGGGTGACGGCGCACGGTGCCGGTGGCCGAGCAGGGGGCATCGAGGAGCACGGCATCAAAGGGTGCGTCGGGTTCCCAATGCAGGGCGTCATCGGTGAGGCAGCGGGCCTTGAGACCGGTGCGGGCGAGGTTTTCCGACAGCCGAACCATCCGCGGCCCGGAAATATCCAGCGCGGTAACATCGGCGCCCATCGCCGCCAGTTGCATCGTCTTGCCACCTGGCGCCGCGCAGATGTCGAGCACCCGCGCGCCCGGTGCCGGGGCCAGCGCCCGCGCGGCCAGCGCGGCACCGGCATCCTGCACCCACCAATCGCCCGCGCCATAGCCCGGCAGATCCGAGACCTGCCCGCGCGCCGCCAGCCGGACCGAGCCGGTGGGCAGAACGGTGCCGCCCAAAGCCTCGGCCAAAGCCGCCGGATCGCCGGATTTCGGCGTCAGATCCAGCGGCGCACCGGCCAGATGCGCCACTTCCATCTTCATCGTCATCTGCTTGCCCCAGGCCGACATCAGCCGCCCGCGCAGCCAACCCGGCAGGGCGGGCACCGGCAGGGCGGCAAAGGTCTCGGGCGTGGTCTCGGCCACTTTGCGCAGCACGGCATTCACCAGACCGGCAAAGCTCTCGGTGCGTTTGCCGCCCGAGCGGGCGATGGCCACGGCGGCATTCACCACCCCATGCGGCGCGGACCCCTCGACCAGCATCTCGACCGTGGCCATCTGCAACAGCACCTGAATATCGGCGGGGGGTGCGCGGCGCATATGCGGCTTCAGCACCGCATCGGCGCGGCCCATGTTGCGCAGGGTGGAGAGGGCAAGGCGCTGGGCGCGGGCGCGCTCCTGCACCGGCAGGCCGGTCAGCTGGCCCGCCGCGATCTGATCGGCAAAGGAAACCCCTTCGATCACTGCGCCTGCCACCAGAGAAAGTGCTGCTGTCCGAGCCTGTTCCGCGCCCATGTATCCATCCTGTGCAAGGGGCCTCTTGCCCCCGTGGTAATGTTTCGGGCGCCGCTGCTTGTGACGCCGATCCCGCGCCCGTATATCATGTGGGCTGCGAATGCCACCGTTCAGAGGAATGCCCCATGTCCGACCAGACCCCGAAAACCGGTGCTGAACCGCAATCTGCCGCCGAACGCGCCCGCGATCTGCCGCCCGCCGCCCAGCGCGCTCTGGCCGAGGCCGAGGCCCGCCGCGCCGCTGCCGCGCTGGAGCCCGGCCTGCCGGTGGAGCTGGGCGGCCGCAACGGGCCGGAGCCGGTCCGCTACGGCGATTGGGAGAAAAAGGGCATCGCCATCGACTTTTGAACCGTCGATGCCGCGGACCATCGTGGCAAGCCGCTGATCAGTCAGACAAACCCGCCGCCGCGCGCCCCGCGTGCCGCCCGGTGGCAAGACAACCGGTGAGCAGATAACCGCCCGTCGGCGCTTCCCAGTCCAGCATCTCGCCGCAGGCAAAGACGCCGGGCAGGGCCCGCAATTCCAGCCCCTCGGTCAGTGCCTCCCGCCGGATGCCACCGGCGGTCGAGATCGCCTCATCCATCGGGCGCGGCCCCTGATGGCGGACCGGCAAAGCCTTGATCAACCCCGCCAGCGCGGCCGCATCGCCGGGCAAAGGCCCGCCCCATTCGCGCAAGAGCGCCAGCCGGAGCGGATCAAACTTCAACGATTTGCGCAGCCAGTTGCTGAGGGAATCACGGCCCCTTCCACGCGAAAGACGCCCGGTGATCTCGGTCAGGCTGCGGCCGGGGGCCAGATCCAGCGTCAGCGCGGCCCCGTCGCGGACCGTAGCCGAGAGCGCATAGATGCCGCCGCCCTCGATCCCCCGCGCGGAAATCACAAATTCTCCACGGCTGACCGGCCCCGTCGGGCCGCCTGCCTGCAGCGCAGCGCCTTTCACCGGCTGGCCGAAATGCGGGGCCATATGCGCTGACCACGTCACCAGAAATCCCATATTCGCGGGTTTGAACGGCGCGATCTCCACCCCCCGCGCCGCCAAGAGAGGTGCCCAGGCCCCATCCGAGCCGAGCCGCGCCCAACTCGCGCCCCCCAGCGCCAGAATGATCTGGCGGGCGGTGACGGTTTGCGGCCCCTCGGGCGTGTCAAAGACAAAGCTGCGGCCCGGGCCGGACGCCGCCGGGGATGTGCCTTCCGCGTCTTCCGCGCCCCAGCCCGTCCAACGCCAGTTGCGCTGCAGGACGACACCCGCACCGGCGAGCCGTGCCAGCCAGTGGCGCAGGAGCGGAGAGGCTTTCATCTCCACCGGAAACACCCGCCCGGTCGAGCCGGTGAAGAGATCCACCCCCAACCCTTGCGCCCAATCCATCACCGAAGCCGGGCCGAAGGCGGCCACGATCGGGCGGATCCAATCAGGATCATAGGCGTCACAAAACGCCGCGAGCGGTTCGTCCTTGGTCAGGTTCAACCCGGACTTCCCCGCCATCAGGAATTTGCGTGCCGGGCTGGGTTTCGCCTCGGCGATCAGCACCCGGCGTCCGGCGCAGGCAAGCTGCTCGGCGGCCATCAGCCCCGCCGGACCGGCACCAATGACCAGCGCATCAAGGTGGCGCGGCGGCAGGGCGGGCGGCGTGGGGTCAGACATGGGCACCTCGGCATCGCAGGTTTTCTTGAGGGGACGGGATCTGGCAGCCGGTGCCAGACGGGGAGCGGCGGGGCCGCGCGGACTATGGTGGTGTCAAAGACGGCGGATCAGGGGCGGCGGGGATCGGGGAAGGGGGCATCGGGAATGGCGGGTACGGGGCGGCGGTAGCGGGGCAGGCTGCCGCCGGGGAGGGGCGGATTATTTGCGCGCCATCATCGCCAACCGGACCAGCGCCCGCTCCATCACCGCCATCGCCGGGGCGCGGCTGGAGGACCGCAGGGTGAGGTCGGTCTCAATCAGATGCTTCAGCGCCTCTTCCAGCCGGAACATCCCCCAGTTCTGCGCCTGCCGCAGCATCCGGTCGCGCCGGGGGCCAAAGATCGGCGGCCGCATCCGCGCGATCCCCTCCGCCGGGCCGCCGGGGGCCGAGGCTGCCGCATGCAAGGCCCGGAAATGCCGCAGCGATTGAATGGCGAGCGTCACCGGATTCACCCCTTGCCCGGTCAGGCGCTGCATCATCGGCCCCAACTCCCCCGCGCGGCCCTCGGCCACGATGGAGAGGAGGTCATCCACCCCCGCCTCAATCGTCGCCGGTGCGCAGGCGGCAACATCCGCCGAGATCAAGGGCGTGCTGTCGCCGTATTTATAAAGGCCGATCTTCTCGACTGTCTGGCGGAAGTCACCGGGGTCGAGATCGCGCGCCAGCGCCACCAGATCGGTCATCGCGGCGGGGTCGATGGCGGTCAGGCCCGCCTTTTGCAACGTCTCTTCGATTTCTTCGCGCGAGGGGGGATCATCATAAATCCCAATGGCATAGGCATTGGCGTGGTCTTCGAAAACCTTGCGCAGGGCGGCTTTGGCGGTCAGGTTGCCCGCCGTCACGATCAGCCGCGCATCATTCGGGTGCCATTCCTCCAGCGCCGCCCTGATCGCGGGGGTGGTGGTCTCGGTCGCATCTTCGACAAAGGCGACACGCAGGCCGGGAAAGAACCCCTGCGCCTTCATCGCATCCATCAGCGCGGCGGGATCTTTGCGCAGATCGCCCGCGGGGATCCGCGCCAGCCGCATCTCGGCCTCGCCCTCCGGCCCGATCAGCTGGGCGATCACCTCCTGCCGCCGCAACGACACCCGCATCGCATCGGCCCCAAAAATCAACAGGCCGGTGCGCGCGGGGTCAGGTTTGGCGAAATAGCGGCTGGCAGAGGGGCCGGTCAGCTTCATCGCATTACCGGGGCAGCGAGCTGGAGGTGGCCAGAAGGCGGGTCACGATCTGATCGGCAAGAAGCCGCATCAGCCGGGCATGCGCGTCATCTTCGGCGGTGCGGGTCGACACGGTCGAGCCCGAGGCGGACCATGAGGTAAAGGAGCTCACATCGCCGTTCAGCAAGAGCGCATCGGTTTCCGCGTCGCGCAGGCTGTAGCTGGCGCTGCCCGAAAGCGAATAGCGTGTGGTCGCGTTGTCGGGGGTGATCGCCTGGCCGATGGCCTTGGTTTCCACCTCATAGGCCAGGCGGTAGGCCGGGGCCTTGGCCGGGCCGAGCCGCTCGGACAGGCGTCGGGTCAGCGCGAATTCATCCGGGGTCTTCGGATCATCCGCCCGCACGCGGTTCAACAAAGCCGTGCCGCCTGCGCCCGGTGCATAGGCAGGGGTGAAACCGCAGCCCGCCACCGTCGCCACAAGGGCGGCGGCGGCGCTCAGGCGCAGGAACTGGCGGCGATCAGATGACGACATTGACGATCCGGCCCGGGACAACGATGAGTTTCTTCGGGCTCTGGCCTGCCAGAACCTTGATCACAGTCTCATCCGCCAGCACCAGTTTTTCAACCTCGGATGCGGGCATGTCGCGCGGCACGGTCACATCCGAGCGTTTCTTGCCGTTGATCTGGATCGGCAGCGTCACGCTGTCCTCAACCAGGAGCGCGGGATCGGCCTTGGGCCAAGGCGCGGTGACCACGAGGCCCGCGCCGCCCAGCACCTGCCAGATGTCTTCGGCCAGATGCGGCACCATCGGCGCCATCAGCTGTGCCATCAGCTTCATCGCATCACGCTTGGCCGGGTTGGCCGCGCTGGACTTCGACATCGCATTGGTCAGGCCATAAAGCGCCGCCACCGCCTTGTTGAAGGCAAAGCCCTCAATGGAGCGGGTAACATCTTCCACCGCTTTGTGCGCGGCTTTCAGCAGCGCCAGATCTTCGGCGCCGCTGGTGGCAGAGGCCTCGCCGCCCGCACCTTCCGAGATTTCATGCGCGATGCGCCACACCCGGGCGAGGAATTTCGACGTGGCCTCCGCCCCGGAGGCGGTCCATTCCACGTCCCGCTCGGGCGGGCTGTCGGCCATGACGAAGAATCGCGCGGTATCGGCGCCGAAAGAGGTGATGATGTTCACCGGATCGACGACGTTTTTCTTGGATTTCGACATCTTGGCCGAGGGGATAATTTCGACCAAGGCGTTATGCGCTCGGAGCCGTTCTATTAGGCCTTCCGGGTCGCCTTCTCCGATATTCCAGAACGGTCCTTTGAGCCCGACGATCCGTTGATTGCCGATCACGAGTTCTTCGACATCCTCGGGCAGGTGATAGACCGCGCGGCCATTGGCGTCGCGGGTCAGATAAATTTCATGCGTCACCATGCCTTGGGTGAACAGCGCATTGAACGGCTCAATCGCTTTGGCGGGCAGATGGCCGGTCTTGTGCATCGCGCGGGCGAAGAAGCGCGAATAGAGCAGGTGCAGAATCGCATGCTCGATGCCGCCGATATATTGATCGACGTTCATCCAATAGGCGGCATCTTCGGCCACGGTCGGCGTGGCGGCATGCGGCGCGGTGAAGCGCGCGTAATACCACGAGCTGTCGACAAAGGTGTCCATCGTATCGGTTTCGCGGCGGGCGGGTGCGCCGCAGCTGGGGCAGGAGCAATCGCGCCAGGTCGGGTGCCGGTCGAGCGGGTTGCCCGGCTGGTCAAAGGTCACGTCATCGGGCAGGCGGACCGGCAGGTTCTCTTTCTTCTCCGGCACCACGCCACAGGTGGCGCAATGCACCACCGGAATCGGGCAGCCCCAATAGCGCTGACGGCTCAGGCCCCAGTCGCGCAGGCGGAATTTGGTGACGCCGGTGCCAAAGCCCTTTTCCTCGGCCACGGCAATGGCGGCGGCAATCGCTGCTTCGCCGGTCTGCACCGTCTCGCCTGCAAAGCCACGGATATAGCGCACGGGCTCGGATTTCAGCGGGGTGTATTCGCCCTTCGGATAGGCGCCTTCCAGCGGCTCGAACACCGGCAGAATCGGCAGGGAATATTTGGTGGCAAACTCAAAGTCGCGCGCGTCATGCGCCGGGCAGCCGAAAATCGCGCCGGTGCCGTAATCCATCAGGATGAAATTGGCGATATAGACCGGCAGTTCCAGCTCGGGGTTCAGCGGATGCCGCACGCGGATGCCGGTGTCCATGCCCAGCTTTTCAGCGGTCTCGATGGCTTCCTCGGTGGTGCCACCCTTGCGGCATTCGGCGATGAAGGCGGCCAGCGCCGGGTTTTGCGCCTCGAGCGCCTTCGCCAGCGGATGATCGGGCGAGATGCCCGCAAAGCTGGCGCCCATCAGCGTGTCGGGGCGGGTGGTGTAAACCTCGAGCGTGTCAAAGCCTTCGGGCGCATTCACCAGATCAAAGCCGAATTGCAGACCGCGCGATTTGCCGATCCAGTTGGCCTGCATCAGGCGCACCTTCTCCGGCCAGTCCTTCAGACCGTCCAGCGCATCAAGAAGCTCTTCGGCCATATCCGAGATCTTGAAGAACCACTGGGTCAGCTCGCGCCGTTCCACCAGCGCGCCCGAGCGCCAGCCGCGGCCATCCTCAACCTGTTCATTTGCCAGAACCGTCATATCGACCGGATCCCAGTTCACCACGGCATTCTTGCGGTAGACAAGGCCCGCCTCAAGCATGTCGAGGAACATCGCCTGTTGCTGGCCGTAATATTCCGGGTCGCAGGTGGCAAATTCGCGGGACCAGTCAATCGACAGGCCCAGCGGCTTCATCTGCGCGCGCATGTCGGCGATATTGCCGTAGGTCCAGTCCTTGGGGTGGCCGCCGCGCTCCATCGCCGCGTTTTCGGCGGGCATGCCGAAAGCGTCCCAGCCCATCGGATGCAGCACGGAAAAGCCGCAGCTCATCTTGTAGCGCGCGACCACATCGCCCATCGTATAGTTGCGCACATGGCCCATATGGATGCGCCCCGACGGATAGGGGAACATCTCGAGCACGTAATATTTGGGTTTTGCGGCGTCGCGTCGGGCGGTGAAGACACCGGCCTCATGCCACGCCTCCTGCCATTTTGCTTCGGTGACAGCGGGTTCGTAACGCGACATCTCGGGCCCCTCATCGGAATTCGTCCGCGCCTGACTACACCGGGCGGGGGCAAGAGGTCCAGAGAGCGGCCATCGCCTTTGGTCATTTAACCGTCAGGCGCGGCGGTTGGGCCGGTTGGGATCTGCGTCACAGATGCCGGGGGCTGCGAGGGCGGCCGGTGCCGCCCCGCCCCGGCGGCGATCAGAGTTTCGAATCGCGGATGCGCAACTGACGGGCGCGGGTCAGGATGGCGTCCTCGACGGCGCGCACGGTATCGGCGGCCACGGCGCCGCCGCCGCTGCCCTGCAGGGCCACGTTCAGCGAGCGGGCATCGAGCGCCGGATCCTGCACCAGGATCGTGGCGCGGTAGGAGCGGCCGCCCCCCGGCGGGGTGCCATAGCCGGTCACGATGACGCCGGTGAACGGGTCAACCGATTGGATCGGCAAGAAGTCGAGCACTTCCAGCGAGGCCTGCCAGAGGTATTTGTTCACCTCGACCGTGGTGTTGGGGTCGGCGGCGTTGGAGAACAGGCTCCAGATGGTTTCTTCGTTGGTCGCCTTGGCGGTGCCGCGCTGTGCCAGCGGTGCCGGCTCTGCTGCGGCAGGCTTCCGGCTGCCAAACAGCTTGCCGCTGCCGATGCCGCCACCGCAACCCGCCAGCGCGGCGATAAGCGCCACTGTTCCAGATGTACGCAAGATGCGACCAAAGGTCATCGGCACTGCCCCCATTTCTACGTCTTTGCTGTCTAGCCCAAGCCCCGGAGGGCGACAAGGTTTTTAGCGCCACGGGGGGCATGCGCCGCGCGCTTTGGGGGAAAGGCTGCTTTCAGCGGTGGTTAGAAAGCCCAGACCCCCACAACGCGACGGACCCCTGATGGGCCGACGCTGCTTTGCTGCGACCCGCCCCGCGCCGCTGCGGCGCCGCCCGGAACCTGTGCGCGGGAGATGGTTGTGGTTCGTGGCGATGACCTGTGGCTATAGACCCTGCCGCATCCTCCGCGCGAGGGAGCCTTCACCTCCGCTCTCCTGAGAAGCCACCGCGAAGGGCACGCGCCGCTGTGCTCCCCCTGCGGGCCGTGATGTCCGGCGGCATCGGCAGGCAACGCCCGCGACCGCGCAGGCCTCGGCAATGCGATTATGCCAGGGCTGGGGCGGGAAATGCGCGGCGGGGCGGCTCGTGGCCTGTCTTTGACTGCCGCGCACCGCGCGGGCGCGCGTACTCTATAACATGACGGCGCTGCGCCCGTTTGCCTGTAGCCGCAGGCACTTTGACGGTTGATCCGGGGCGGGGGGCGATGCGGGGACTGTGGCAACTCTGCACCACGCCGGGGCCTTGCACTGCCCCGGCGACCGTTTTCGTTGCAATAAGAAGGGGGAGGCGAGAAAAAGCAGCATACCCAATTCGGATTCCCCTGAATTGGGCCCCACCTTAGAGACAACGAGGGAAAACGATGAAAAAGTTTCTGATCGCGACCACCGCCCTGGCACTGACCGCCGGCGCTGCCGCTGCTGAAGTTAAAGTTTCCGGCGACGGCCGTATGGGCATCTACTACGACGGCAACGACGCGCAGTTCTCCTCGCGTCTGCGCGCCAAGTTCACCATGACCGGTGAAACCGATGGCGGTCTGGCATTCGGCGGTTCGTTCCGCGTTGACCAAGAAGACGAAATTGGCAACCGTGCATCGAACGGCACCGCTGGTTCGGTCTACATCTCGGGCGCCTTTGGCAAACTCGAAATGGGCGACGTGGTTTCGGCTTCGGAAGCTGCAATCGGCGACCTGGCTGGCGTTGGCTACGGCCCGATCACCTCGTACAACGAGTGGAACTTCCTGACCGCTGACGGCAACAACATCAACCAAGGCCCGAACATCCTGTATTCGTACTCGACCGGCGCGCTTGACCTGTACGCCTCGATGAGCGACGGCGCAGGCACCGGCGTTGACGTTGCTTACTCGCTGGCAGCTGCCTACTCGATGGGCGACTACTCGGTGTCGCTCGGCTACGCTGACGATGGCCTGACCACCGAAATCGGTCTGGGCGGCTCGGCCACCTTCGGCGCTGTGACCGTGAAAGCGGCCTACTTCGACTACAACGACTCGCCGTCGTACGAAAAAGCCTACGGTCTGTCGGCTGTGTACAAAGCCAACGCTCTGAGCGTTTCGGGCTACTACAACACCTACGAAGATCTGGCTGGCTCGAACTGGGACACCTTCGGTGTGGGCGCTGCCTACGACCTGGGTGGCGGCGCGACCCTGGCTGGCGGCATCGTCGACTCCGACTTCGCTGCAGACACCGTTGCCGACTTCGGCATCAAGTTCTCGTTCTGATATCAGAACGGAACTTCGGTTCTACGGAAAGAGCGGGCTTCGGCCCGCTCTTTTCTTTTGCCCCGGGCCGTTTTGTCCGGGGCTTTTCATTTGACGGAGCCTGTGGCTTTTTGGGCGGGCAGCAGACCGGAGGGTAAGATGGGCTTGGCAGATATTCAGGCAGCTATTGCGGTGGCAGAAGTAGCGGCCGAGCGCGCCGCCGGGTCTGTTCAGCTGATTGCCGTCTCCAAGGTGCAGCCAGCCGAGCGGGTTCTGGACGTGCTGAACGCTGGCTGGCGGCTCTTTGGCGAGAATTACGTGCAGGAGGCGGCGGGCAAATGGCCCGACTGGCGCGGCGCCTTCCCGGATGTGGCCGTGCATATGATCGGCCCGTTGCAGACCAACAAAGCCAAACAGGCGGTGGAGCTGTTTGAGGCGATCCATACGCTGGACCGCCCCTCGCTCGCCACGAAACTGGCGGGTTTGGCGCAGGCGCGGGGGACATCGCCCGAGCTTTTCATTCAAGTGAACATAGGGTCGGAGCCGCAAAAGGCCGGGGTTCTGCCGGAAGGGGCGGATGAATTCATCGCCAGCTGCCGGGGCATGGATCTGCCGGTGGTGGGGCTGATGTGCATTCCGCCGGAGGGCGAGACCAGCATGCCGCATTTCACCGCACTGGGCGAGATTGCCGCGCGCAACGGGCTGAGCGGCCTCTCAATGGGAATGAGCGGTGATTTTGAGGCGGCGATTGCGGCGGGGGCCACGCATGTCCGGGTGGGCAGCGCGATCTTCGGGGCCCGCGCCTACGCTTAGGCCTTGTCTTGCGCCTGGCTGCCGCGGGGTGTCGCGCTGGCGAGCGGCGGGATGATCAGCCTCGTTCCGGGGGGCAAGCGGCGGGCGATCCAGAGCAGGTGATCGCGGCGAAAACCGAGGCAGCCTGCGGTGGGAAAACCCGCCCGGCGGCGCTGGTGCAAAAAGATCGCCGAGCCTGCGCCGGGCCGGGCATCGGGATAGTTCCAGTCGGTGATCAGCACGATGTCATAGAGCGGATCGGCGCGGCGCAGCATCTCATGGCTGGCGGCAAAGGGCGCGCGGACATGGCTGTTATAGGCCGGATCGCCGCCGGCATCGCACCACAGATCGCCCGGCAGGATCGGTTGCGCCCAGCTCGCCACAGCCTGTCGCGCGATCCGGTCGGGGCGATAAAGCAGCCCCAGCACCCGATGCACCCCGGCGGGCGTCGCGCCGTCGCCTTCGCGTTTATTGGTGGAAATGCCGCCGCGCCCGAGGGTGACCGGAAAGCAGCGTCCTTTCCAGAGCAGCCCCTGCGGGGTCAGGCGCATGTCGTCGCGGCTCACAGAAGATGCCCCGATTTGGCGGCTTTGGTGGCGAGATAGGCGGCGTTGTGGCGGCCAAGGCCGACCTGCAAGGGCACACGCTCGGTCACATCGATGCCATTGGCCGAGAGCATTGCCACCTTGCGCGGGTTGTTGGTCAGCAGGCGGACCTGCGAAAAGCCCAGCCGTTTCAGCAGGGCAGAACCGATGCGAAAGTCGCGCTCATCATCCTCAAACCCCAGCCGGTGATTGGCCTCGACCGTGTCAAAGCCCTGATCCTGCAAGGAATAGGCCCGCATCTTATTGGCGAGGCCAATCCCGCGTCCCTCCTGGTTGAGGTACAGCAGAACCCCGGCCCCCGCCTCGCCCATCTGGGTGAGGGCCGCATGCAGCTGCGGGCCGCAGTCGCATTTCAGGCTGCCCAAAACATCGCCGGTGAAACAGGCCGAATGCAGGCGCGCGAGAACCGGCTTGTCGCGGGCGGGCGCGCCGATTTCGATGGCATAATGCTCGGCGCCGCCATCATCGGGGCGGAAAATATGCAGCCGGCCGGCTTCGGAAAATGCCATCGGCAGCCGCGCGGCGGCCACGGGGAAGAGGGCGGCGGCAGCGGCCAGTTGTGTATCTGCCTCCGCCCCGGGCAGGCAGGTCAGTCCTTCCGGGGCGTCACCGGTCAGCGGCACCATCAGCGCGGCGGGCAAAAGCTGCGCCGATTTGGCCAGCTGAATCGCGGTGCGGTGCAGCGCGGCAGAGCCTTCGCGCCGCGCCTGCAGCGGCCCCTTCATCGGCATCATCAGATCATTCGCCGGATCCGCGAGGCCGCGCAGCCAGGTGCAATCCACCCCCCTCGGCACCGCGATGCGCGCCAGATCGCCGTCATAGGCGCGGGCCTTCAGCGTCTCGGCGCGCCGCGCGGTCAGCGCCAGATCGAGGGGGCCGAGCGCCGCCATATCGGCGAGACGCGCCGGGGTGAGGACCTCCACCGCCAGGGCCAGCCAGTCCCCGTCAGGGCCGCGCAAAACCACCGGCAGGCCCATGCGCAGATCGGCGCGGGCGCGGTTCAGGCGTTCGGTCAGACTGGGGCCAAGAGCCATCGGCATCTCCTTCTTGCGGCTCAGAGATAGCGCTGCGTGACATAAATTGAAACATCTGACCGCTCTGCGACACGTCCGCGTGAGGTTTCTTTCATCACCCTTGTCCTGCGCGGATCGGGGGAACAGGTTAGGCGCAACAAGACGTGAAAGGGCGTGAACATGGCCGGTTTGAAGAAAATCCTTCTGGTGGATGATGAGGAAGACCTGCGCGAGGCCTTGGCCGAGCAGCTGGTGGCAACCGAGGATTTCGACGTGTTCGAAGCGGGGTCGGGGGCGGAAGCGGTCGAGAAATCGAAAGCCGCGCTGTATGATCTGGTGGTGCTCGATGTCGGCCTGCCCGATACCGACGGGCGTGAGCTGTGCAAAAAGCTGCGCAAGCAGGGGGTGAAATGCCCGATCATCATGCTGACCGGGCATGACAGCGATGCCGACACCATTCTGGGCCTCGACAGCGGTGCCAATGATTACATCACCAAGCCGTTCAAATTCCCGGTGCTGCTGGCACGTCTGCGGGCGCAGCTGCGCACGCATGAGCAGTCGGAGGACGCGGTGTTCCAGCTCGGGCCGTATACGTTCAAACCGGCGATGAAGCTTCTGGTCGATGCCAAGGAAAAGAAAATCCGGCTGACCGAGAAAGAGACGAATATCCTGAAATTCCTCTATCGGGCGACCGATGGTGTGGTGGCGCGCGATGTGCTGCTGCATGAGGTCTGGGGGTATAATGCCGGGGTGACCACCCATACGCTGGAGACGCATATCTACCGGCTGCGGCAGAAGATTGAGCCGGATCCCTCGAATGCGCGGCTGTTGGTCACCGAATCGGGTGGCTATCGGCTGGTCGCCTGAGGATCTGGTCGGCCTGGTGGTGAGGCCGGGGGCCGCCTGCCCCCGGAACCCCCGGGGATATTTTGAACGAAGCAATGGGGCGGGCCGGGAGGCGCGCCCCTTTGGTGTTCACAGGCCGAGCACGTCCAGCATGTCGTATTGGCCGGGTTTTTTGTCCTGGCCCCAGAGGGCGGCGCGGAGGGCGCCACGTGCAAAGATCGCGCGGTCAGTGGCCAAGTGGCGCAGGACCACACGCTCGCCTGCGGTGGCGAAGACCACATCATGTTCGCCCACCACATCGCCGCCCCGGATCGCGGCAAAGCCGATGTCGCCGCGTTTGCGCGCGCCGGTGATGCCGTCGCGGCCGGAGTCTTTGTGGTCAGCGAGGGAGATGCCGCGGCCTTCGGCGGCGGCTTCGCCGAGCATCAGGGCGGTGCCGGAGGGGGCGTCGACTTTCATGCGGTGATGTGCCTCGACCACTTCGATGTCCCAGTCTTCATCCAGTGCCGCGGCGATCTTTTTCGTCATTTGAACCAAGAGGTTGACGCCAAGCGACATATTGCCTGCGCGCACCAGAACCGCATGCCGCGCGGCGGGGGCGAGGGCGGCGATATCCGCGGGTTCCATGCCGGTGGTGCCGATCACATGCACGGCGCGGGCCTGTGCGGCGAGGGCGGCGTATTCCAATGTGGCGGCGGGGGAGGTGAAATCGATCACCGCCTGCGCCCGGGCAAAGGCCTCCAGCGGCTCATCGGTGACGATGACGCCATTGGCGGTGCCGCCCATGGCCAGCCCCAGATCTTGCCCCGCCCAGGCATGGCCCGGGCGCACGACGCCGCCCACCAGCCGTGCCTTGTCGGAGGCGGCAACCACCTGTGCCAGCATCCGGCCCATACGGCCTGCCACGCCGGTGATCACGATGCCCGGAAGTTCGCTCATGTCTTGGTCCCTTTGCCGTCGGCTTGCCTGTGTTTCTGGCCCTGCATAGCGCGCGGGTCTGCCGGGGGTAAAGGGGGCGGGGAAACTGTCGCTGACAACGCGCAAGTGATGAAAGCCCCGTTGCGGGGCGCGCGGGCTTGGCCTACATGGGGGGAATGGCACAAAACCGTTATCCTCAGGCCAAAGGCCCTTCACAGCGTCAGCTTCGCGTCGGCGAATTGATGCGCCGCACCCTGTCGGACGTTCTCATGCGCGGCGAGGTGCATGACCCCGATCTGAACCGCATTTCGATCACCGTGGGCGAGATCCGCCTGTCGAACGATCTGAAAGTGGCCACGGCCTTTGTCTCGCCCTTGGGCGGGGGCCCGGGCGAGGAAATGCTGAAGGCGCTGCGGCGGCATACGGGCGAATTGCGCCACCATGTCGCCAAGGCGCTGACGCTGAAATTCACGCCCGAATTGCGGTTCCAGCTCGACGAGACCTTTGACCGCATGGACGAGACGCGGCGGCTGTTCGCCGATGAGCGGGTGCAGCGCGATCTGGCGACGCCCGACGACGCAGATGAAGCCGAGGATTAAGGCGCTTTTATCCCTGTTGGGGGTGACCGTGCTTGGCATGGGGCTGGGCACGGCCGGATCGCAGGAAACGGGTCACACGGGCCCCTGCCGCGACATTGCCTATGAGGGCATTCCCTACACGATCTGCGAAGTTTCCCTGCAAGATGACCTGCGGCTCTGGCTCGATGATGCTGCGGGCAGGCCTTTGGGCACGTTTGAGCGGGTGACGGCGGCGCTGGCCCCTGAGGAGCGGCTGGTGTTTGCGATGAATGCGGGCATGTACCACGCCGATCGCGGGCCGGTGGGCCTGTTTATCGACGCGGGGAAAGAGCGCCATCCGATCGTGACCTCGGAAGGGCCGGGAAATTTTGGCCTGCTGCCAAACGGCGTGTTTTGTGCCGGTGAGGCAGGTTTTCGCGTTGTGGAAAGCCGCAGCTTCAAGGAAACCGCGCCCGCCTGCCGCATCGCCACGCAATCGGGGCCGATGCTGGTGATCGATGGGCAGCTGCACCCGCGCTTTCTGCCCGACAGCGACAGTTTCAACATCCGCAACGGGGTGGGCGTCTCGGCCGACGGGCAAAAGGCCTGGTTCGCCATTTCGAACCGCGCGGTGAATTTCCACCAATTCGCCCGCCTGTTCCGCGACCATCTGCACACGCCGAACGCGCTGTTTCTGGATGGCTCGATCTCGCGCCTCGCGGTGCCGGCGCTGGGACGGCAGGATTTTGGCGTGCCGATGGGGCCGATCATCGGCGTTGTGGCGCCCGCAGAGGCTCCGCACGATTGACCCGGACGGGTCCGCGCGGTAGCAGGCGCCTTCGCCAGGAAGGAAAAAGACCATGGGACGCAAAAAGGGCCGCGAGATCTCCGGCTGGGTGATCATCGACAAACCGGCGGGGATCACCTCGACCGCTGTGGTGGGCAAGGTCCGCTGGGCGTTTGATGCGAAAAAGGCGGGCCATGCGGGCACGCTCGATCCGGCGGCAACCGGCGTTCTGGCGATTGCGCTCGGCGAGGCGACCAAGACCGTTCCCTTCATCACCGATGCGCTGAAATGCTACCGCTTTTGCGTCACGCTGGGGGCTGCGACCACCACCGATGATGCCGAGGGCGAGGTGATTGCGCGTTCCGATCTGCGGCCGACGGATGCCGAGATCGAGGCGGCGCTGGAAGCGTTCCGCGGCGATATCCAGCAGGTGCCGCCGCAATTCTCGGCGGTCAAGGTCGAGGGCGAGCGGGCCTATGATCTGGCGCGCGCGGGCGAGGCGATGGACCTTGTGGCGCGGCCTCTCTGGGTGGACAGCCTGACGCTGATCGCGCGGCGCGATGCGGATACGGTCGAGCTGGAGATGGTCTGTGGCAAGGGCGGCTATGTCCGCTCGATCGCGCGGGATCTGGGGGCGGCTTTGGGCTGCCTTGGGCATGTGGCCTGGCTGCGCCGCGAATGGTCGGGGCCGTTTGAGGCGAGCGCGGGGCTCAGCCTTGAGGATATTGATGCGCTGGCGCGCACGCCCGAACTGGATGAGAAACTGCTGCCGCTGGAGCTGGGCCTGGCCGATCTGACCGAGCTGAAGGCGACGACTGAGGGGGCGGTGCGGTTGAAGAACGGCAATCCTGGCATGGTCATCGCCTCGGGTGTCGAGTTTGGGGATGAGGTCTGGGTCTCCTATCAGGGCCGTCCGCTGGCGGTGGGCAGTTATCGTTCGGGCGAGGTTCATCCGACCCGGGTTTTCAACCTGTAAGAGAGTTTTCGCGCGCGGCGCCCCGTCCCGGCCCGTCATTGATTCGGGCTGCGGCGGGGCGGGTTTGCGGCGCGCGGTGCCGTGCGGGCTGCCGGATGGCGACAAGGCTTTGCGAAACGCGATCCGGCACCGCTGGGCGGCAGGGTTTGCCGCCGGGGCCAGCGCGCAGAGGCTTGGAAGCGCAGCCGAATTTGTTGCTATTATGACAAGGTTAACCAGGCGAATCGATCCGCGGCGACAAAATCGCGGTTTCGCGTTAGGGTTGCTGTCGGTGAAGGTGGTTTGGTGGTGATCTGAAATGTTGTTTCTCTCCGGGATTCTGGGCCTGCTGGCGGCGGGGCTGGGCGTCAGTCTGATGCCCGATGGCCGTCAAGATTCGTCGGATGACGAAAGCGAGAAGACCGAAGATGATGCTGCGGACGACGTGGCGGACAACTCGGGCACGGGGGATCTGCTGGACGATCCTGACGCGCCGCCGCCGCTGTCGGGAGACGATCTTGAGCTGGTGATCGAGGCGCCGCAGGGCGAACCGGGCGCGGCAGAGGATGATACCGATGAGGCCGGGCTGGTGCAGGGCACCGATGATGCCGAAATCCTGTCGGGCGATGCGGATGCGGATCTGGTTGCGGCACTTGGCGGCAACGATCAGGTGGATGCGGGCGCCGGAGATGACACGGTCGAGGCGGGCGCTGGCGACGATGTGGTTTTTGGCAATGCGGGCGATGACAGCCTGATGGGCGACGCGGGCAACGACAGCCTGACCGGTGATGACGGCGCCGATACGCTGCAAGGTGGCTCCGGGGATGACACGTTGGCGGGCTGCATGGGTGATGACAGTCTGAGCGGCGATGACGGCGCGGATTCCTTGCTCGGCGGCAGCGGTGACGATCAGCTGGACGGTGGCGCTGGCGACGACAGCCTGCAGGGCGGTCTGGGCGATGACACCCTCGCGGGTGGTGCCGGTCAGGATGAACTCTTTGGTCAGGATGGCAATGATCTGATTGATGGCCGGGTGCTGGATGCGCAGGGGCATGATACCGACGGTCAGGACATGCTGGCGGGCGGTGCGGGTGACGACACGCTGATGGTCGGTGCCGGCGATCTGGCCTATGGCGATGACGGCGCGGATACCTTCGTTCTGGGCGATTGGCTGCATGAGGGCGACACGCCGGTCATTCAGGATTTCAACCCGGACGAGGATCATCTGGCGGTGATTTATGACGCTGATCACCTGCAGGACCCGGTGGTCACCATCGAACCGTCGGACACGGCCGAGGGTGCCGCCTGGATCGTGCTGAACGGCGAGCGTCTGGCCGAGGTGATGGATGCCGCGCATCTGACGGTCGAACAGGTCAGCCTGATCCCCGCGGCGTCGGTTGTGCCGGAGGTGGCGCAGGCAGCCTGACGGCTCCGGTGCGTGGCCGATGCGCGAGTGGTGGGGGCGCCTTCCGGGCGCAAACGTCCGCCACAGCGCGGGTCTGCGCCTCAGCCATGCAGGCAGGATGGGCTCCTCCTCTCGCTCTCCATCCCGCTCCCGGCCCGTCTGTTCCGGGCGACGATCGGGATTCAGGACAGGAATGGGGCGGCATCTGATGCAATAATCCTTTTCTTTGCGCCGATTCCCCCCTATACGCGCGCATCCGCCCTGCTTGGCGGGTGTTATATGGGCCTTGCTGGACGACATCCCGGCTCGTGCCGTCACCCTCAACCTTAAGGAGATCCCGATGTCGATCACCGTTGAAGAAAAAGCTCGTCTGATCAAAGAATTCGCCACCAAAGAAGGCGATACCGGTTCCCCGGAAGTTCAGGTCGCGATCCTGTCGTCGCGCATCTCGACCCTGACCGAGCACTTCAAAGGCCACAAGAAAGACAACCACTCGCGCCGCGGCCTTCTGATGATGGTTGCCCAGCGTCGTAAGCTGTTGGACTATCTGAAAGGCAAAGACGAAGGCCGCTACACCGCGCTGATCGCGCGCCTGTCGCTGCGTCGCTGATCCGGCCGCAAGGCTGATGAAAACGCCCGGTCCCGCTGGACCGGGCGTTTTTTTATGCCCGCCGGGCCTTGGGGCATTCTGCGGGATGCGGGCCCCTGCGCGGTCTGCTGCGGGGCCACGGCGCGGCGGCGCGGCTTGCGCGGGCCGAAAAGGCCATCAAAACCCCGTATGTATGGGGCTGGCGCGATGAGATCGCTTCCCAAACGGCCGTATCTGATGTATGGGCCTAGCCCATCTATGACGTACAACCCGAAGCCCCGGGGTCTATCGCAAGTTAACAGGGGCGCGGCGGCAATGGGGCCGATCGCATAGCAGGCGCGGGGAGGGTCCCCGTGCAGGATTAGGAAATCGAATGTTCAACGTTACTCGGAAATCCATCGAGTGGGGCAATGAAACGCTCACCCTCGAAACCGGCAAAGTCGCCCGTCAGGCCGACGGCTCGGTCATCGCCACTTTGGGCGAGACCTCGGTCATGGCCAACGTGACCTTTGCACGCGAGCAAAAGCCGGGTCAGGATTTCTTCCCTCTGACCGTGCACTACCAAGAGAAATACTATGCCGCGGGCAAAGTGCCCGGCGGCTTTTTCAAGCGCGAAGCCCGTCCCAGCGAAAAAGAAACGCTGACGGCCCGCCTGATCGACCGTCCGATCCGCCCGCTGTTCGTCTCCGGCTTCAAGAACGAAGTTCTGGTGATGTGCACCGTGCTGAGCCACGATCTGGTCAATGATCCCGACATCGTTGCCATGGTTGCCACTTCGGCGGCCCTGACCATCTCCGGCGTGCCCTTCATGGGTCCGATCGGCGCGGCCCGCGTTGGTTTCTCCAACGGCGAATATGTGCTGAACCCGGAAGTCTCCGATATGGACCACCTGCGCTCGAACCCCGAGCAGCGGCTGGATCTGGTCATCGCGGGCACCAAAGACGCCGTGATGATGGTGGAATCCGAAGCCTATGAGCTGTCGGAAGCCGAAATGCTCGGCGCGGTGAAATTCGGCCATGACGCGATGCAGCCGGTGATCGACATGATCATCGACTTCGCCGAAGAATGCGCGAAAGAGCCGTTTGACTTCGCCCCGGCGGATTACTCGGCCCTCTACGGCGCTGTGAAAGCGGCCTGCGAGACCGAAATGCGCGCGGCTTTCGCCCTGCGTGACAAGCAAGAGCGCGTCACAGCGATCTCGGCAGCCCGCGACAAAGCCAAGGCATCGCTCTCGGCCGAGCAACTGGCCGATGCGAACCTCGGTTCGGCGTTCAAGAAGCTGGAAGCCTCGATCCTGCGCGGCGACATCATCAATGGTGGTGCCCGCATCGATGGCCGCGACACGAAAACCGTGCGTCCGATCGTGTCGGAAGTCGGCATTCTGCCGCGCACCCATGGTTCGGCGCTGTTTACCCGCGGCGAAACCCAGGGTCTGGTGGTGACCACGCTCGGCACCGGCGACGATGAGCAGATCATCGACGCGCTGCACGGCAACAGCCGCTCGAACTTCATGCTGCACTACAACTTCCCGCCCTATTCGGTCGGCGAAGTGGGCCGCGTGGGTTCGCCCGGTCGTCGTGAAATCGGCCACGGCAAACTGGCATGGCGCGCGCTGCAAGCCGTGCTGCCGGCAGCGACCGACTTCCCCTACACCATCCGTGTGGTGTCGGAGATCACCGAATCGAACGGCTCGTCCTCGATGGCTTCGGTCTGCGGTGGTTCGCTGTCGATGATGGATGCGGGCGTGCCGCTGAAAGCACCGGTGGCCGGCGTTGCCATGGGTCTGATCCTGGAAGATGACGGCAAATATGCCGTGCTGACCGACATCCTCGGCGACGAAGATCACCTCGGCGATATGGACTTCAAAGTGGCCGGGACTGCCGAAGGCATCACCTCGCTGCAGATGGACATCAAAGTTGCGGGCATCACCCCGGCGATCATGGAGCAGGCCCTCGCGCAAGCGAAAGACGGCCGTCTGCACATCCTCGACGAGATGGCGAAAGCGCTGACCGCCGGTCGTCAGGAATTCTCGGCGCATGCGCCGCGGATCGAGACGATGCAGATCCCGACCGACAAGATCCGGGAAGTGATCGGCTCGGGCGGCAAGGTCATCCGCGAAATCGTGGAAGTCTCGGGCGCCAAGGTCGACATCAACGACGACGGCATCATCAAGATCGCTTCGGCCAATGCAGACAGCATCAAGAAGGCCTATGACATGATCTATTCGATCGTGGCAGAGCCGGAAGAAGGCCAAGTTTACACCGGGAAAGTCGTGAAACTCGTCGATTTCGGCGCTTTCGTGAACTTCTTCGGCAAACGCGACGGCCTCGTGCATGTGAGCCAGATTGCCAACAAGCGTCTGAACCACCCGAACGAGCTGCTGAAAGAAGGCCAGGAAGTGAAAGTGAAACTTCTCGGCTTTGACGATCGCGGCAAGGTGCGCCTCGGCATGAAGATGGTCGATCAGGAAACCGGCGAGGAAATCTCGGCGGAGCGGGCGAAAGAAGAATCCGAAGCCTGAGTTTCGACACGATGTCAGAAAAGGCCCGGGCATCTCGCCCGGGCCTTTTTTGTGGCCGGACGGACCTGTCCCGGGGCATCCCGATGGCGCAGGACAGGCCCCGTTTCTGCCGGATGGCCCTCCGCAGGGGGGCAATTGCGGGTTGATTTTTGGCGCGGATCACCGAAGGCTTCGCGGATGCGACGGACCCCGTTCATGCAGGCGAAAATTGATCTCCCGCGCGCGCCGCACGGCAACGCAGCGGGTCGACGCTGGCGGCAGGTGGGCCGGAGGGCGCAGCAGAACGGCGCTGTGCGCTGGTCTGGCTGGCAGACAGCGGCGGGCTCGGTTAGAAAGCGGCTGAAGGGCCGGGGCTTGAACGCCCATGGTGCAGGAATGATGTATGGCGGTAGCTTGCCCCCAAGCTGAGGCACGCGAATGTGGCAACCCGCTGGCGGGATGCAGAGGGCGCGCCTGGCTGCAGATGCCGGATGCGGGCATTGTGACGGCGATGCCACAATAGAATGGAAAGCACGATGGCAGAGACCCTGCGCAAGATGCGGCGCGCGCTATTTGGAAGAACGGCCGAATCGCACATGCGGCGGTTGCTGAAGGACAGCATGCGCCAGCAATTGCCGCGCTACGGGATGGCGATTCTGGCGATGATCGTGGTGGCGGCGGCCACGGCGGGGACCGCCTGGATCATGAAGGACATCGTGGATTCGATGACCGATTCCGATGACCTGAACCGGGTGTTTCTGGTGGCAGGGGGGGTGGCGGCGATCTTCACCATCAAGGGCATCGCCACCTATGTGCAGGTAATCTCGCTGACGCGCGCGGGCAACCGGATCGTGGCGGAACAGCAGGGCAAGCTGTTTGATAAATTGCTGCGGCAGGGTGTCTCTTTCTTCAACCTTACCGAATCCTCGGATCTTCTGATGCGGGTGACCAATTCGGCGCAGGCGGCGCGGGCGGTGATCGACATCCTCGTCACCTCATTCGTGCGGGATCTGTTGTCGCTGGTGGGGCTGATCGCGGTGATGGTCTATCAGCAGCCGCTGTTGTCGCTGGTCTCGCTGGTGGTGGGGCCGATCTCGATCTTCGGGATGCGGATCATTCTGCGCAAGGTGCGCGCCATCATGCAGCATGAGATGACCTCGCTGGCCGAAATCATCAAAGTGGTGCAGGAGACCGCGCGGGGCATCCGCATCATCAAGGCATTCGGGCTGGAAGCGCAGATGCGGCGGCGGATGTATGATGCTGTCGCCAATGTCGAGCAGCGCGCCAATGCTGTCGCCCGGCTGGAGGCGATCACCTCGCCGCTGATGGAAACGCTCTCGGGTTTTGCGATCGCGGGGGTGGTGGCGCTGTCGGCAGTGGATATGATCGGCGGCACCCGCTCGACCGCGGGCGAGCTGATGTCTTTTGTGACCGCGCTCTTGATGGCCTATGAGCCCGCCAAGCGCCTGTCGCGGATGCGGGTGAGCGTTGAGGCGAACATGTCGCGGGTGCGGCTGATGTTCGAGCTTCTCGACGCGCCCGATACGCTGAGCGAGGCCGAAAACCCGGTGACGCTGCGGCCGGGACCGGGCGAGATCCGCTTTGAGGACGTGACCTTCAGCTATGGCGAGGACAAGCGCGTGGTCTCGGGCCTGTCGCTGACCTGTCCGGCGGGGCGGATGACGGCGCTGGTCGGGCCCTCGGGGGGCGGCAAGTCGACACTGCTGAACCTGATCCTGCGGATGTATGACCCCGACAGCGGTCAGGTCACCATCGACGGGCAGGACATCAAACAGGCGAGCTTTGCCTCGCTGCGCGAGCGGATCGCCTTTGTGGGGCAGGACACCTTCCTGTTCTCGGCCAGCGTCTATGACAATATCGCCATCGGGCGTCCCGGCGCGACCGAGGCGGATGTGCTCAGCGCCGCCCGGGCGGCCAATGCGCATGAGTTCATCGAAGCGCTGCCGGAGGGCTATGCGACGCCGGTGGGCGAAAACGGCGCCTTCCTCTCGGGCGGGCAAAAGCAACGGCTGGCGATTGCCCGCGCCATCCTGCGCGACGCCGAGATCCTGCTGCTTGATGAAGCCACCAGCGCGCTCGACACCCATTCCGAAGTGCTGGTGCGCGATGCGATTGCGCGGCTCTCGGTGGGGCGGACGGTGGTGGTGATCGCGCACCGCCTCTCAACCGTGATGGATGCCGACAAGATCTGCGTGATCGAGGCCGGACAGGTCAAGGAAGAGGGCAGCGTCGCGGCGCTGATGGCGGCGGGTGGCGCCTTTTCCGACCTTTACAACCGGCAGTTCGCGCCGGGGCAGGGCGTGGCCCCGGAGGAGTGATCTGCAGGGGGCAGAACGCATAAGGGCGGCAGGTGATCCGCCGCCCTTTTCGATTCTCTGTGGCGGGCCTCAGGCCTTCGGCTGTTTGGCAAAGCGCAGATAGGGCAGCTTGATGTCCAGCTGGCCATAGCGCTCGGTCGCCTGATCGGTCGGTACCGAGAGGGCCACGATCACATCCTGCCCCGGCACCCAGTTGGCGGGGGTGGCGAAGGGAACGCCATCGGTCGCCTGCACGGCATCCAGCGCGCGCAGGATCTCGGCGAAGTTGCGGCCGACCGACATCGGATAGGTCATCGTCAGGCGGACTTTCTTGTCCGGCCCGATGATGAAGACGGTGCGCACGGTGGCTGAATGCGCCGGGGTGCGGCCCTCGGTCGGCAGGTAATAATCGGCGGGCAGCATGTCATAGGCCTTGGCCACGGTCAGGCTGCTGTCGTCGATGATCGGGAAATCGGCGGGCGCGCCCGAGAACGCCTCGATGTCGCGCTTCCATTTCTCATGATCGGCGACCGAGTCGACCGAAACGCCCAGCACCTTGGTCTTGCGCTTGGCGAATTCCGGCACCAGCTGCGCCACGGCGCCAAATTCGGTGGTGCAGACTGGCGTGAAATCGCGCGGATGCGAGAAGATGATGGCGTAGCTGTCGCCGATCCAATCGTGAAATGAGAGGCTGCCGGCGGTCGAGTCGGCGGTGAAATCCGGGGCGGTATCGTTGATGCGCAGACCCATGGTGGTCTCCTTCTTTGTTCTCGCAGCTGAACCTAGGTGATACAGAACGAAGTTTCACCCCCTTGCCTTAAAGCAGCAGAAAAACGGGAAGAATCTGTGGCATCAGGGCAGATGGATGGAATTATCTCCCATCCGGTTGCCTGTCGCCGGTGGCAATGCCACGCTATGGGCGAAATGGAGGAACACCATGCTCAGCTATCCCGATTTCTACATCAACGGCGCCTGGGTTGCGCCCACTCTCGCGCGCCCCTGCGAGGTGATTGATCCCTCGACCGAAGAGCCCTGCGCGGTGATTTCGCTCGGCGATGCGCCGGATACCAATGCCGCCGTGGCCGCCGCCAAAGCCGCTTTGCCGGGCTGGAGCGCCACGCCGCCCGCCGAACGTCTGGCAGCGGTGACGCGAATCCTCGCGGAATACCGCCGTCGCCAGCCCGATATGGCGCGGGCGATCAGCCTGGAGATGGGCGCGCCGATGGATATGGCCTTTGACGATCAGGCCGAGGCCGGGGCCTATCACATCGAGAACTTCATCACGGCTTTCAAAGATGTCACCTTCCTCCGTCCGCTCGGCGATCACGCGCCGGGCAGCATGATCGCGCTGGAGCCGGTGGGGGTGGTCGGGCTGATCACGCCCTGGAACTGGCCGATGAATCAGGTGACGCTGAAGGCGATCCCGGCACTGCTGGCGGGCTGCACCGTGGTGCTGAAACCCTCCGAGGTGGCACCGCTCTCCTCGCTGGTCTTTGCCGAGATCGTGCACGCGGTGGGGCTGCCCGCCGGGGTGTTCAATCTGGTCAACGGCGATGGCGTGGGCGTGGGCATGCAGCTGTCGACGCATCCCGATGTCGAGATGATCTCGTTTACCGGTTCCACCCGTGCCGGAATCGCGATTTCCAAGGCCGCCGCCGAGACGCTGAAAAAAGTGACGCTGGAGCTGGGCGGCAAGGGGGCGAACATCGTCTTTGCCGATGCGGGCGCCGAGGCGGTGAAGCGCGGCGTGCGGTCGTGTTTTTACAACTCGGGCCAGTCCTGCAACGCGCCGACCCGGATGCTGGTTGAGCGCAGCTTTTACGACGAGGCGGTCGAGATTGCCCGCGAGACCGCCGAAGCAACGCAGGTGGCCACGGCGCATTCGCCCGGCACGCATATCGGCCCGGTGGTCTCCGAGGTGCAGTTCAGCAAGATCCAGGGGCTGATCGAAAAGGGCATTGCCGAGGGCGCGCGGCTGGTCGCGGGCGGTCCGGGACGGCCCGAGGGGCTGAACCGTGGCTATTTCATTCGGCCCACGGTCTTTGCCGATGTCACCCCGGACATGAGCGTGGTGCGCGAAGAGATCTTTGGCCCGGTGCTGTCGATGATGCCCTTTGACAGCGAGGAAGAGGCGCTGGCACTGGCCAATGACACGATCTACGGCCTGACCAATTACGTGCAATCAGCCGATGGCGCGCGGCGTAACCGTCTGGCGCGGCTGTTGAAATCCGGTATGGTCGAGATGAACGGCATGCGGCGCGGCGCGGGCGCGCCCTTCGGCGGCGTCAAGGCCTCGGGCCGCGCGCGCGAGGGCGGCCATTGGGGGATTGAGGAATTCCTCGATGTGAAGTCGATCTCGGGCTGGGATGGCGCCGCCTGAGACCGGCCCCCCGGGTCGCGCGTCTAACCGGCGCGCGACCATCCCATCTCATGGCGCCGGAATTGTCCGGTCTCGGCGGGCTCAAACACCGGATCGTCCTCGGCGCGGTAGCTGGTGATGTCGACCCGGCCGGGGTGAATGTCGAGGCAATTGAACGTGTTGCTCTCTCCCCGCACGCGGGTGGAGAGCCCGGTGCCCGCCTGCACGAACAACAGCCCCGGTTGTGCGGTAAAGGGCCCGACATGGGTGTTGTGCAGATGGCCCGACAGGACAATATCCGCGCCGCAGCCGCTCAGCCCGCCCAGAGCGCGGCGCGCGCCCTGCATCAGCTGTTTGGTGGTTTCGGCCTGATGCTCCAGCGGGTGGTGCAGCACCACAACCTGCGTGGTCTGCGCTGATTCCGGGCCAAAAGCGGCGCAGACCCGGTCAAGCCTTTTGCGCGACAGATGCCCGCGCTGCCAGGAAAACCGGTTGACGGTATTCACCCCGACCACATCCAGTTCCTCGTCGTGATAGACCGGTTCGGTCTCGGGGTGGATATAGCGGCGGTAGCGGCCCCAGGGATTGAGGAAGCGCACGGCGATATTGTCCAGCGGCGTGTCGTGATTGCCGGGCACCGCGAGCACCGTGGCGGTCAGCCGCGTCAGAAACGCCGCCGCCTGTTCATATTGGCTGATGCGGGCGCGCTGGGTGAAATCGCCCGAAATCGCGATCAGATCGGGTTTCAGCGCATTCACCTGCGCGATCAGCGGCTCCAGCAGATCCGCGCGGGTGCGGCCGAAATGCAGGTCGGAGAGATGGAGCAGCCGCCTCATCCGCTGTGGTCTCCGGGGGCGGTCCCCTCTGCCTCGGGAATCGGGTTTTCCGGCGCGATGATGGTCAGGGCCTCGGTTTCGATCTTGAAGGTCAGCGGGCTGCGCATCCGGCCCTTCTCGCCGTCAAAGGCGATCAGCGGGCTTTTCTGTCGGGTGGAGATGGTGATGTCGCGCGCGCGGATCAGTTCAAGCCCGTCGCCGGGGCGCAGCTGCCGCCGGATCAGCCGCCAGGCCAGACGAAACAGCCCCGCCCGCCCGCGGTCCCGGGCCACGAACAGCGCGAAAGCATCGTTCGAGATCGCATCGCCGCCCTTCAGGCCGAAGAAGTCCAGCTGATAGGCCGAGCGGGCGACGAAAATCAGCGGGCTGCGCAGCCGGGTTTCGACGCCATCGGCGGTCAGCACCACCTGCATCGGCCGCTGAAATCGCAAAAAGGTTTTCACCACAGACCAATAGGCGGCAATCCGGTGGCGGCCAAAGCGGGCATAGGTCGTCTCGCGCTCTTTCAGGATCGAGGGATAGACGCCGAGGCTGGCGTTGTTGAGGAACACCTGCCCGTTGACCGTGGCCACCGCGATGCGGTGGTGGCCGCCTTGCAGGATCAGCCGGGCGGCGGCTTCGGGATCCTCGGGCAGGCCGAGACCGCGGGCGAAATAGTTGAACGTGCCCAGCGGCAGCACCGCCATCGCCGCATCCTTGCCCATCATCGCCGAGGCGATGGCCATCACCGTGCCGTCCCCCCCCGCCGCGACGATGGTGTCGAACCCGTCGCGCAGCGCCCGTTCGACATCTTCGGCAATATCGGTGTCGGTAGACCAGTACCGCAATTCGGCACGGTCGCCAAAAACCGCCATCGCGCGGGTGATGGCTTCCGCGTCATGGCTGTTGCGCCCCGAGGCGGCATTGGCGATGACGCAGATCCGCGCCGCGCCATCCGCGTTCACCGCGGCCAGTGGCGTCGCAGGATCATTCGCCGGCAGCAGGGGCGGCATTTCAGGGGCGGTCAGGGTTTGCGGATCGGGCATTGGCACCTCCTCGGGGTCCGGGCCCGGATGGGGGCTCGGGTTCCGGGGCCAACGCTGTAAGGCTGAATTCGTTGCCTCATGCGGTCAGATTTTTAGGGAGAGGGGGCTTATCAGGGGCGGGGAGGCTGGCCCTCCCCCCCCCCGCGCAGGCGATCCTCAGGGGGCTGCTGCGTAAAGATGCCAGAGCGCGCCGCGAAAGCGGATCTCTTGCGTGGCGGTCCGCCCCGGCAGCGGGTTGCGCGCCAGAAAGGCTCCGGCGGGATGGGTGGTCAGCCATTCGGCCTGTGCCTCCGGCGTTTCCAGCACCGGCATCGGCTGCGTCAGACGGCCGAGAAAGGTGAATTCGCCCTGATAATCGCCCTCGGTCAGTGCAATGCCGGTGGCTTCATGCGCCTTAAGCCAGTCGGCGATGGGCTGACCGCTGGGCAAGGCCACCAGAAGGTGCAGCATCAAAAGGGTGCCGGGGGCCACCAGCATCACGGCCGCGCGGTCGCTTGCCGCCCGCCACAGGAAAAGCGCGAGGAGGACAAAGACCGCCGCCCCGGCCAGAAAGCGCAGAACCGGCACGGCGACGCCCTCGGTCTGGTCGGGCGAGACGATGCCCGTGGCGAGCGCGCCCCCGGCAACAAGCAGGATGGCGGCGGGGATCAACAGCAGCAGCCGCCGCAGCGTCGGGCCGGTGCGGTAGGGCATGGCGGGGGCGAGAAGCAGGGCGAGGGCAGGCAGTTCGGGCATCAGGTAATGCGCCTGTTTGCTGCTGATGAGGCTGAAGGCCACAAAGGCCGCGAGGATCCACAGGCTGAGCAGGCGTCCGGTCTCGCTGCGGATCAGCCGGAGCGGGGACAGACGCGACAATGCCGCCCGGCTCCAGCCCCAGGGCCAGAGGTAGAACGGGCTGAGCGCGAGGAAGAACCACAACGGCTTGCGGTGATCAAAGGCCGAGACCATCCGCCCGGCATTTTGCCGCCAGAGCACCTCCTCGCGGTACTCCGCCCCGCCGAAGATCAGTGCGGGCGCCAGCCAGAGCGCCACCAGTGCCAGTGCCACGCCGATCGCCAGCGCCAGATGCAGATACCAGCGTTGCAGCGGCGGGCGCGGCACGTCGGTGGCCCAGAGCGGCATCAGAAGGGCGGCGGGCATCAGATGCAGCAGGATCACCGGCCCTTTGGCATAGACGCCAAAGCCGATGGCCGCGCCAAGGAGCAGCGCCTGCGGCAGCGCCCTGCGCGCGGTGTCCGCCCGCCGCATCGCCACCAGCGCCAGCATGCCGATCAACGTGGCGCAGGTCAGCATGGTGTCGAACATGGTCATCGAGCCGTAGAGGAGAAAAATCCCGCCGGTCGCAAGGATGAGCGCGGCCGCCCCCGCCCGCTCGGTGCCGATGGTGCCGCCATCCTCCGCCGCGCCGCCGCGCGGCCAAAGCGCCAGCGACAGCCGGTAGGTCAGCCAGATCGCCAATGCGCCAAAGGCGGGCCCCACCATCCGGGCGGCGGTCTCACTGACCCCGGTGCCCTGCCAGACAAGGGTGATCAGCCAGAAGAGCAGCGGCGGTTTATGCCCGTAAATCTCGCCGTTCAGATGCGGCACGAGCGAGGAGCCGCCCTGCCACATCTCCCAGGCGACGGTGACATAGCGCGTCTCGTCAATCGCGAGGAGCGGGCGCAGCAGAAGCATCGCCACCGCGAGCGCGAGAAAGATCGCCAGAGCAATCAGCAAAGGGTAGCGGGTGCTCAGGCGCATCGAAGCTCCGTACATCTTCCTGGGGGCGCTCGGCGGCAGCCGGGCGCCAGGGTCGGTGAGGGGGGACCCGGCACACCAGACCCCTGATGTTTCCGCAAAACCACGAAAACGGCGTGCACGGCCAGATAAAACCGTTTGGCTTACAATTTTGTAACCCCCCGGCAAGGTGGTGGTGAGGTCGCGCGCTCAGGGTGCCGCTATCGCCCCACGGGCCTGTGCATGAGGAAAACAATGACTGACGGTTTGAATGCCACCGCGCCGCGCCACAATCTGGCGACGCGGTTTTTTCACGGGGCGCTGGCCCTCGCGATCATCACCCAGCTGGTCACCAGCCTGGTGATGGACGGCCCGGATGAGGAATCCGCCGGGGACGCCCTGTTTCAGCTGCACCGCTATGCGGGGCTGACGGCGATGGCGCTGGCGCTGGGCTTTTGGCTGGTCATTCTGGGCCGCCGTCAGGGCACGGCCTTCGGCGCGCTGTTCCCGTGGTTCTCGGGCAGTCGCCGGGCGGCGGTGTTCCGCGATATCGGTCATTATCTCAAAGCGATCACCCGTCTGCGCCTGCCCGAGCCGGACATCGACAGCCCGCTGGCTTCGGCGGTGCATGGGCTGGGCCTGTTGCTGATGACGGCAATGGCGCTGAGCGGCACGCTTTACTTCATTCAGGTCAATCTGGGGCTGCATTCGGCCGAGCCGGACGACATGCCGGTGATGTTGGTGCATTTCGCACTGGCCAATCTGGTCTGGGTCTATCTGATCGCCCATGCCAGCCTTGCTGTCCTGCATCACCTGTTGCGCAGCCTGTCGCTTGGCTCCATGTGGTCGCTGCGCGGCTGATCCGCACCCGCTGACCCAACCGGCCGACCCGGGGAGGCCGGCGCTGGCCGGCCCTGTCCCGGGGGTGCTGCTGTAAACAGCAGCTCCACCCGCAACCCCGGCGCGGCATCCTCCAGCCGCAAGCTGGCGCCATGCAGATCAGCCACCGCCTTGACGAGGCTGAGGCCAAGGCCCGAGCCGGGTGTGGTGCGGCTTTTTTCCAACCGATAGAGGCGCTGCAACACCCGGTTCCGCTCCGTCTCGGGGATGCCGGTGCCATTGTCGGTGAGGGAAAGCCGCACCTGCTGCCCGTCGCGCGCGAGGGCCACGGTGATTTCGGTGCCCTTCGGGCAATGTTGCAGCGCGTTCTCGATCAGATTGGCCAGCAGCTGCATCAGCAGATCGCGGTCACCTTCCAGCCATTGTGGCGAAGCGGGGGGCATATAGTGCAGCACCATCCCGGCATCGGTGGCGACTTCGGTATAGATCTCGGTGACTTGTGCCGTCAGTTCGGCCAGATCCAGCGGCGCGAAATGCGCGCGTCGGCTGCCGCTCTCGATCTGGGCGATGCGCAGAAGGGCCGCGAAGATCTCGCTGATACGGTCGCTTTCCTGCAGGGCCTCCTGCAATTCTGCCGCGAGTTCAGGGGGCTGGCCCGCGGCCTCGACCCGCCGCTGGGCCGTTTCCAGACGCAGATGCAGCCGGTTCAGCGGGGTGCGCAGATCATGGGCGATATCGGCGCTGACCTGCCGCACAGCCTCGACATGTTGCTCCAGCTGCGACAGCGCGGCGTTGATCTGCTGGCCCAGCCGGTCGATGTCATCATGGTTCCGCGACAGAGCGATGCGCGCCCCCAGATCGCCCTCGGCCACCCGGCTCATGGCGGTTTCGATCGCGTCAATACGGTCGCGGACCCGACGGGCCAGCGTCAGCCCGGCCGCGAGAGCAGTGAACAACACCAGAATAACCGACCATCCCAGCGTGCCGAGGAAGACTTCGCGCAGTTCGTGCAGTTCCATCTGATCCTGGCCGACGATCAGCGTGAACGCCCCCGCAGTGCCCATAAAAACCCGGTACTGCATGTCGGACGCCAGGCCGAGTTGCTGGCCCCGCAGACTGCTCCAGCCGGGCGGCAGGTCACTGGGGCGGCGTTGAAGGTTGCCCACCCGGATCTGCCCCGTGGCGTCCACAAGCTGATAGACATTGCCGCTTTCGGGGTTGGCACTGATCCGCGCCTCGATTTCTTCGATCAGTTCGGCGCTGCCATGCTCCCGCGCGGCCTCCGACAGCAGGTTGAAGGTTTCGTCAATATGCTGATCCTGCCGCTGTGCCAGCTGCGTGCTCATCGTGGCATAGGCGATGGCGCCGACAAGGATGGTTGAGCTGAGCATCAGCCCGGCAAAGGTCAATGCCAGCCGGACCGGGGTGCTGCGAAGGGCTTCAATCCGGCGCATGCAGGGAATATCCGGCGTTCTTGACGGTGTGCAGCAGGGCGACCGCAAAGGGCCGGTCGATCTTGGCGCGCAAACGGCTGATGTGGGTTTCGACGACGCTGGTCTTGGGGTCGAAATGGAATTCCCAGACCTGTTCGAGCAGCATCGTGCGGGTGACGACCCGGCCCGCGTGGCGCATCAGCAGCTCCAGAAGCATGAATTCGCGCGGCAGCAGGTCAAGCTTTTGCCCACCTCGGCGGACCTGACGGCGCAAGAGGTCCATCTCAAGGTCGAGCACCTGCAAAACGGTTTGCTGCTGCTGCACTGGCGGGCGGCGGGCGAGCGCCTGCACGCGGGCCATCAGCTCGGCAAAGGCGAAAGGTTTCACGAGGTAGTCATCGCCGCCCGCTTCCAGCCCGTCGACGCGGTCCTCAATCCCGCCGAGTGCTGTCAGGAACAGCACCGGCACCCGTTGCCCGGCGGCCCGCAGCGCCTTGACCAGCGAGAGACCGTCGAGCCCCGGCAGCATCCGGTCAACGATCAGCACGTCATAGGCTTCGCGCGCGGCGTGAAACAGTGCATCATGGCCATTGTCCAGATGGTCGCAATGGTGTCCGGCCTCATGCAGGCCACGGATCAGATAGGCCGCAGCGGTGGGGTCGTCTTCGACAAGCAACAGGCGCATGAAACCTCCGGTTGGGGCGATTCATGCCAGTCTTGCACCAGACGGCGGCGGGGGGAAAGCGGCATGGGCGCGCAGACCCGCCCCGCCGCCGCTGGCCCGCCGCCACGGTTGCACGGGGGCCGGGCGCCTGTTGGGCGCGCCATGGGAACGGGGGGGCAGGGAACCGAAACCGCAGCGCCGCGCGTTGGGCCTGCGGACCAGATGCAGGACGGGGCGGCGTGTCGCCCGACGGGAGGATGCAAAATGCGGAAATTGACGGTTGCAGGCCAGAAGCTGCGCGCTGGCGTGGGTGTTTCCGGGCGGCATCGTGCCGCGCGATGGGGGCAGGGGTCAGGGGCGCTGGGGGCTGGGGTGCTGGCGCTTTTGCTGGCCCCGATGGCCGCGGCGGAGGACCGGGCGCTGGTGATCGGCAATGCCCGTTACGCGGATGCGCCGCGGGTGGCGGCGGCCGAGGATGCGCTGGATGCGGTGGCGCCGCTGACGGCGGCGGGGTTCACGGTGGTCTCGGGCGGGGATCTGAGCGGCGAGGCGATGCGCGCGCTGGCCGGTAAACTGCTGGCCCCCGAAGCGCGGCCGGGGCGGCGGGTGATCCTGCTCTCGGGCTATTTCGCGCAAAACGCCGCCGGGACGCAAAGCTGGTTTCTGGGCACCCCGGCCGCCGAGCCGAACCTGCTCGATGTCGCCGCCGGGGGGCTGGATCTGTCGGTCGTGCTGACCTTGGCCGGGCAAGCACCGGGCGGCGCGGTTGTGCTGATCGGCGCGGGCGAGCGCGAGATGGCGCTGGGCGCCGGGTTGCGCCCCGGTCTGGGAACGCTTTCTATTCCGCAAGGGGTGACGGTGATCGAGGGCGCGCCGGCGGCGATTGCCAAACTGGCGCGCGGGGCACTGGGGCAGCGCGGCGTGTCCTTGCCAGCGCTGGCCGCGACGGATCCGGGTTTGCGGATTTCCGGCTTTGTCGCGCCGATGGTGGCGTTCCGCCCGCAGGCGGCGGCGGGTGCCGCCCCCGCCCCGGCTCCCACGCCGCCGCCCGCCGCTCTGCCGCCCGAACCCGAGGCGGCCCTGGCCACCGGTGAGGCGGATGAGATCGCCCTGACGCTGGGGCGCGAGCAACGGCGCGAAATCCAGCGCGGCCTGACGCTGATCGGCTATTCGACCAAGGGCATCGACGGCTTGTTCGGCCCCGGCACCCGCGCGGCGATTCGCAGCTGGCAGGTCAAGAACGGTTACGCCGCCACCGGCTATCTGCAAGGCGCGCAGGTCCGCGAGATTGCGGATCAGGCCGAGGTGAAGGCCGCGGCCCTCGAGGCCGAGGCGCAAAAACGCCAGGAAGAGCAGGACCGTCAGGACCGCGCCTATTGGGATGTGACCGGCAGCAAAGGCGATGAGGCGGGGTTGCGTGCTTATGTGAAGAAATACCCCGACGGGGTCTATGCCGAGATTGCGCAGGAGCGGCTGAAGGTCTTTGACGATCAGCGCGCGGCGGCTTCCGCAGAGAAGGACCGGGCGGCCTGGGCCAAGGCCGAGCAAGCCAATTCCGAGGCGGGCTACCGTGCCTATCTCAAGGATTTCCCGAAAGGCGCCTATGCCGAAACCGCGCAGTCGCGGCTGGGGCAGAGCGATGCGGCCACGGCGGCGGCAGAGCGGGGCGAGGCCGCGCTGGGCCTCTCGGGGCAGACGCGGCTGATCGTCGAGCAACGTCTGGCGGCGCAGGGTCTCAAGCCGGGCAAGGTGGACGGGGTGTTTGATGCCGAGACGCGGCGCGCGATTCGGCGCTATCAGAATGCGCGCGGCCTGCCGGTCAGCGGCTATCTGAACGAAGGCACGGTGGTGCGCCTCTTGGCGGATGCGGTGCTGGGCGGGAACTGACGCAACGATCGCCGCGCGGTCCCGGGTGGTGGTTCGGGCCATGGTTCAGGTCATGGTCCGGGGCGGTTTCGTCACACCGCTGATCTGGGCGGGCGTGCCGCCAAACCCTGTGCGCCAAAGCGCGAAGGGCGCAAGGAACCTCTGGCTCAAAGGCCCACGGGCGCAAAGTCCCACGGGCGCAAAGACCCTTTGAGGCAAAGACCCTATGACCCAAAGAAAAAGACCGCCCGGTTGCCCGAGGCGGTCTTTTTGTCGCCAGAGACCGAAGTCTCTCGCCTCAGCCCTGACGGGCTTTGAAGCGTTTTTGCGTCTTGTTGATCACATAGATGCGGCCTTTGCGGCGCACGACCTGGCAATCGCGATGACGCTGCTTGAGCGAGCGGAGCGAGTTCCGGACCTTCATGGTCTTCTCCCATTCGCGGCGCGCGTGCGCCTTGAAACAAAGGGCCCCCCGAAGGAGGCGGTGAATGAATGGTGGGCGGTACTGGGATCGAACCAGTGGCCACTACGATGTCAACGTAGTGCTCTACCGCTGAGCTAACCGCCCACATCCAACGGACCCTGCCTTTTCTTTATTGCTAAAGAGCGGGCGGAACCGCGTCGGTCTGCGGGTCTATAAAAGGAGTCGGCGGGGCTTTCAAGGGGGTTTTGGCGGAAAAGAAAATCCCTGTATAAGGAGGACAGGTAACAGGAGGGCGAATGGCGGAAACCGCGATCAGAACCGATGCGTATCGTCTGGTGCTGCCATCGGTCTGGCGTTCTGGTGTCGTCGTGTCGTCGCCGCATTCGGGCCGCGATTATCCTGAGATGCTGTTGCGCCGTACCGGGCTGGATACCCGCCAGCTGCGCTCGTCAGAAGATGCCTTTGTGGATCGCCTGTTCGACTCGGTGCCGCTGATCGGGGCGCCGCTGTTGGCGGCGGTGGCCCCCCGCGCCTGGATTGATCTGAATCGCGGTGAGGAAGAGCTGGATCCGGCGCTGATTGCCGGTCTGCGGCCGCGCGCGCTGAACCCGCGCATCTCGGCAGGCCTTGGCGTGGTGCCCCGCGTGGTGGCGGGCGGACGCGCAATTTACACTGGAAAACTTGATGTCAGCGAGGCGGACGCGCGGATTGCCACCCATTGGCGGCCCTATCACGCACGGCTGGCGCAGCTGATGCATGAGGCGCATGAGGATTTCGGCCGGGCGGTTCTGTTCGACGTGCATTCCATGCCGCATGAGGCGCTGGAAGCGCTGGGGCCACGTCCGCCGGAGATCGTGTTGGGCGACCGCTATGGCGCCAGTGCGGATCAGCGGATCATGGATCTGGTCGAGGCAGCCTTCCGCGCCGAGGGTCTGCGCGTCAGCCGCAATGCGCCCTTTGCCGGGGCCTATATCACGCAATCCTATGGGCGCCCTTCGCTGGGGCGGCATGCGGTGCAGATCGAGATCGACCGCGCGCTCTATATGGACGAGGTCAGCATCCGGCCCAGCCCGGAGTTTGAGACCTTCCGCCTGATGATGGGGCGGGTGATGGGGCGGATCATCGCCGGGCTGGGACAAGAATCACTGTCGCTGGCGGCGGAATAGCCGGGTCAGGTGATCGAACGGCCCTTGATGATCGCCTGATCGCCAAAGCGTGCCCGAATCGCATCGGTCGCCCGCTCGGCCTTGGCGCGGGTCGCAGCCTGCGGATCCAGAAGGTCGCCGATGGGGTCACTGCCCGGCGCCGGCGCCAGGTCGGTATAGCCGATGCCGATGAGGCGGAACGCCCCTTTCTCGGTTTTCAGCACCGCCCGCAGCAGGGGTTCACCCGCGCGATAGAGCGCATCGGCCAGTTGTACCGGCTCATCCAGCGTTATTCGCCGCGTCAGGCTGGTGAAATCCGCCCGCCGCAGTTTCAGCGTGGCGCAGCGCCCGACGAGGCCCTTTTCCTTCATCCGGTCGGCCACCTGCACCGAGAGCCGCCACAGATGCGCGGCCAGTTCCTCGGCATTCGAGATGTCAGTGTTGAACGTGGTCTCTTTCGAGACGGATTTCAGCGCATGATCGCGGCTGATCCGCCGGGCATCCTCGCCATGCGCCAGATGCCACAGCCGCGTGCCCTGCGCGCCAAAGCGCCGGGTCAGCCCGGCCGGATCCTGCCGCCGGATGTCGGCCAGTGTCCGGATGCCCGCCGCCGCCAGCGCGGTTTGCGTGGCCGCCCCCACGCCCCAGAGAATCCGCACCGGCTTGTCGCGCAGAAAATCGGCGGTCTCGGCGACGCCGATCACCGAAAACCCGCGCGGCTTGTCGAGATCCGAGGCGATTTTCGCCAGAAACTTGTTATGCGCGAGGCCGACCGAGGCGGTCACCCCCAGCTCATCCTCGATCTGTTTCGCCAGCCGGGCGAGCATGACGGCGGGCGGCGCAGCGTGCAGACGCTCGGTTCCCGTCATGTCGAGGAAGGCTTCATCGAGGGACAGGGGTTCGATCTGCGGCGTCAGCACCTCCATCCGGGCGCGGATCTGCGCCGAGACGGCGGCATAATGGCTGTGACGGGGCCGGATCACCACCGCCTCCGGGCAGAGCCGCAGCGCCTGACCCATCGGCATCGCCGAGCGCACGCCCTTGATCCGCGCGATATAGCAACAGGTCGAGACCACCCCGCGGGTGCCGCCGCCGACGATCACCGGCTTGTCGGCCAGACTGGGGTCATCGCGCTTTTCCACGCTGGCGTAAAAGGCATCGCAATCGAGATGCGCGATCGAGAGGCGGAAGAGTTCCGGGTGGCTCAGCAATCTGGGTCGCCCGCAGGCCGGGCAACGGCGCGGGGCGGTCTCATAGATGGCAAAGCAATCGCGGCACAGGGCGGGCATGGCGCACTCCGGGGTGAGCGGGCAGTTTAGCGCGGCGCAGTCCGGCAGGCGAGGGGGACAAGAGCGCGTGCTTCGATGTGGCGGGCCTTTCCCCGGACCGCGCGGAGTGGCAAGGTGGGCGCAATGGTTTTGGGGGGACGCGGGATGAACAGTAACTTTCTGGGGACGTTGATCGGCGACAATGTGGTGATGATTGCCCTGGCGATCTTTATCATCGTGGTCATCACCCGCGGCGTGCGCATCGTGCCGCAGTCGGAAAAGCATGTGGTGGAGCGGTTTGGCCGCCTGCGCGCGGTGCTGGGGCCCGGCATCAACTTCATCGTGCCCTTCCTCGACCGGGTGGCGCATAAGATCTCGGTGCTGGAGCGGCAGCTGCCCACCGCGCAGCAGGATGCGATCACCACCGACAACGTGCTGGTGAAGGTCGAGACCAGCGTGTTTTACCGTATCACCGAGCCGGAAAAGACCGTCTACCGGATCCGCGATGTGGATGCAGCGATTGCCACCACCGTGGCGGGGATCGTGCGCTCGGAAATCGGCAAGATGGAGCTGGATCAGGTGCAGTCGAACCGCAACCAGCTGATCGGCCAGATCCGCGAGCAGGTGGCGGCGATGGTGGATGATTGGGGGATCGAGGTGACGCGGGCCGAGATTCTGGATGTGAACCTTGATGAGGCGACGCGGGCGGCGATGATGCAGCAGCTGAACGCCGAGCGCGCGCGCCGGGCGCAGGTGACCGAGGCGGAGGGCAAGAAACGCGCGGTGGAACTCTCAGCCGATGCCGAACTCTATGCCGCCGAGCAGGTGGCCAAGGCGCGGCGGATCACGGCGGATGCCGAGGCCTATGCGACGGGGGTGGTGTCACAGGCGATCAAGGACAACGGGATTGAGGCGGCGCAATATCAGGTGGCGCTGAAACAGGTCGAGGCGCTGTCGGCGGTGGCGACGGGGGCGGGCAAACAGACGATCCTGCTGCCCACCGCCGCGCTCGACGCCTTTGGCGATGCGTTCAAGCTTTTGCAGGGGCGCGCGAAATGATCTGGCAGGCGGCTTGGGTCTGGATCGCGGGGGGCGTGGCGCTGGGCGTGGTCGAGATGCTGCTGCCGGGCTTTGTGTTCCTCGGCTTTGCGCTGGGCGCGGTGGCGGTGGGGCTTTTGATCTGGGCGGGGGTGCTCGGGGGCAGCTGGCCGCTGATGGTGCTGGTGATGGCGGTGGTCGCCCTCGTGGCCTGGATCGTGCTGCGGCGGCTGGTGGGCGTTCGGCCCGGTCAGGTGAAAATCTGGAAGAAAGACATCAACGACAACTGACGGGCGGTTTCCCGCCACCTGCGTTTTCCGCGGTTTTTGCTGTGGAACCCCGGCCTTGGCCGCGCGTTGCCCTTCTGAACAAGGATTTCAGGAGGAAGTCATGCAAAGCGAAGACTACAACCGTCCGGCCAATGCGCCGCATGTCGTTGAGCGCCGTGGCAATGGCGGCATCTTTTTCGTTCTGGGCGCGATCGTCGTCGCGCTGGGTGTCGTGGTTTGGCTCGTGTCCGGCGACAGCCCCTCGGGCGTGAACGGTGCCGCACCCGAGACGCCGCAAAGCTCGATCACCATCAACAATGATGCCGCACCGGCCCCGGCCGAGACGCCGGTGGAAACCCCGTCGGAAGTGCCGGCCCCCGCACCGACCGAAGTGCCGGCTCCGGCCCCTGACGCCGCACCGCAGGCCCCGACTGCCGGGAACTGACACGATTGGAGCCGCCTCCGGTGACGGGGGCGGCTCTTGTCAGATGGGGTCGGGCGTGTCGCCTCATGCGCTGCCTCATGGCGGGCGGCGGTTCCGGGTTCGGGGCCGCCGCCTTGTCATTTGGGGGAAGGCCCCGTGGGCGTTTCACCCCCTTGGCGCGTCAGAGGCTGCGGCGTTGGGCGTCGGGCGAGTTCAGTTCTGCGAGGATCGCCAGCGCTGTGGCGCGCGGATCGGCGGCCTGCCAGATCGGGCGGCCCACCACGATATGGTCAACGCCATTGGCGATGGCTGAGGCCGGTGTTTCCACCCGTTTCTGATCGCCCAATGCCGCCCCTGCCGGACGCACGCCCGGGGTGACGATCAGCCGCCCCTCGGCCTGCGGCAGCGCGCGGATCAGTGCCGCCTCTTGCGGGCTGGCGATGATGCCATCGGCCCCCGCCTCAAAAGCGCGGGCGGCGCGTTCCACCACCAGATCGGGGATCGCGCCCTCGCGGATCAGCGCGGCATCCAGATCAGCGCGGTCGAGCGAGGTCAGGATGGTCACCGCGAGGATCTTCATATCCTTGCCGCCCGCCCCTTCTTTCGCCGCCCGCACCACATGCGGATCGCCGTGCACGGTCAGGAAATCGAGGTCGAACCGCGCCAGACCGCGCACCGCCGCCTCGACCGTCGCGCCGATGTCAAAGAGTTTCATGTCGAGGAAGATGCGCTTGCCATGCTCTTCCTTCAGCTCATTGGCGAGGGCGAGACCGCCGCCGGTCAGCATGCCCAGACCGATTTTGTAGAAAGAGACCGCATCGCCCAGGGTTTCGGCGAGTTTGAGGCCCGCCAGCGCATCCGGCACGTCGAGCGCCACGATGAGGCGGTCATCGGCGGGGGGATTTGCGCCCGCAGGCGTGTTGGCATCTGCGGGTGAAGTGGCAATAGCTGCGGACATCTGGGCCTCCGGTTCAGGGTTGGCCCGTCATGCGGGCTTGCCCCCGATCCGTCAAGACCAAGCCGGGTTCAATAGCGCCAGATGGCGTCGCGCTGGGCTTCGCGGGCCAGGGCACGGGTCAGCCGGGCATGGTCCATGTTCTGCGGCGCGTTCAGGGTGACGGGGATGCGCATCGGCTCGGGCATGCCGGGGGCGAAGAACTCGACCACGGCATCGAAACGCTGGCGCAGCGCGTCGTAAAACACTTGGGCAATGCGGATGGCGGTCTGTTTCATCACTCTCTCCCTCTGGCACTGATACGGACTGGCTCCAGTATCAACGCGGGCCCTTACCAAAGAGTTGCGCGGCGCCTGTCGGAGACGGGAATTTTCGTCCTGCGGCCGGGCGGGGGCCTTGAACCCACCCGCCCGGCACGCCACTTTTCTCTCAAGACCCGGAAAGTGCCGTGCCTCAGGGGCGGCGAGGAGCCGGGGGCTTTTTGGAAGGAGATACCGATGAACATGGAAAAGTTCACGGAGCGCTCGCGCGGGTTCGTGCAGGCTGCTCAGACGATTGCATTGCGTGAGGGGCACCAGCGGGTGCTGCCGGAGCATTTGCTGAAAGCATTGATGGATGATGACCAAGGGCTGGCCTCAAACCTGATCCGCCGCGCCGGGGGGGAACCCGCGCGCGTGGTGGAGGCGGTGAATGCGCTGGTCGCCAAGCAGCCGAAAGTCGGCGGTGGCGATGGGCAGGTCTATGTCGATACCACGCTGGTGAAAGTGCTGGATGAGGCCGAGACGGTCGCCAAAAAGGCGGGCGACAGTTTCGTGCCCGCCGAACGCATCCTGATGGCGCTGGCGCTGGTGAACACCCGCGCGAAAGATGCGCTGGATGCAGGCGCCGTCACCGCTCAAAAGCTCAACACCGCGATCAATGACGTGCGCCGCGGCCGCACCGCCGACAGTGCCAATGCCGAAGAAGGTTATGAGGCGCTGAAGAAATATGCGCGCGACCTGACCGAGGCCGCCGAAGAGGGCAAGATCGACCCGATCATCGGCCGCGACGAAGAGATCCGCCGCACGATGCAGGTGCTCTCGCGCCGGACCAAGAATAACCCGGTGCTGATCGGGGAACCCGGCGTCGGGAAAACCGCGATTGCCGAGGGCCTTGCCCTGCGCATCATCAGCGGTGATGTGCCCGAAAGCCTGCGTCACAAGAAGCTCCTCGCGCTCGACATGGGCGCGCTGATCGCCGGGGCGAAGTACCGCGGTGAATTCGAGGAACGGCTGAAGTCGATCCTGAAGGAGATCGAGGCGGCGGCGGGCGAGATCATCCTGTTCATTGATGAGATGCACACTTTGGTCGGCGCGGGCAAATCCGATGGCGCGATGGATGCGGCCAATCTGATCAAACCGGCGCTGGCGCGGGGCGAGTTGCATTGCGTCGGTGCCACCACGCTGGATGAATACCGCAAATATGTCGAGAAAGACGCGGCCCTGGCCCGTCGCTTCCAGCCGGTGATGGTGGAGGAGCCGACGGTCGAGGACACGATCTCGATCCTGCGCGGCATCAAGGAGAAATACGAGCTGCACCATGGGGTGCGCATTTCCGACTCGGCGCTGGTGGCGGCGGCCACGCTCAGCCATCGCTACATCACCGACCGTTTCCTGCCCGACAAAGCCATCGACCTGATGGATGAGGCGGCCAGCCGCTTGCGGATGGAAGTCGACAGCAAACCGGAAGAGCTGGATCAGCTCGACCGGCAGATCCTGCAATTGCAGATCGAAGCCGAGGCGCTGAAAAAGGAAGACGATGCCGCCTCGATCGACCGGCTGGAAAAGCTGGAACGCGAATTGGCGGATCTGATGCAGCGCTCGGCCGAGATGACCGCCAAATGGCAGGCGGAACGCGACAAGCTGGAAGCATCGCGCGGGTTGAAGGAAAACCTCGAGAAGGCGCGGGCCGAGCTGGAACAGGCCAAGCGCGAGGGCAATCTGGCGAAAGCAGGCGAGCTGTCCTATGGCGTGATCCCGGGGCTGGAGAAACAGCTGGCCGCCGCCGAGAGCCGCGAGGATCTGATGGTGGAAGAAGCCGTCCGGCCCGAGCAGATCGCGGAAGTGGTCGAGCGTTGGACCGGCATCCCGATGTCGAAGATGCTGGAAGGCGAGCGCGAGAAACTCCTGAAAATGGAGGAAGAACTCGGGCGTCGTGTCATCGGCCAGAAACAGGCGGTGATCGCCATTTCCAACGCGGTGCGGCGCGCGCGCGCGGGGCTGAACGATGAGAACCGGCCCTTGGGCTCGTTCCTCTTCCTCGGGCCGACGGGCGTGGGCAAGACCGAGCTGACCAAGGCGGTGGCCGAATATCTCTTTGACGACGATCAGGCGATGGTGCGCATCGACATGTCGGAGTTCATGGAGAAGCACGCGGTCTCGCGGCTGATCGGCGCGCCTCCGGGCTATGTCGGCTATGATGAGGGCGGTGTGCTGACCGAAGCGGTCCGGCGGCGTCCCTATCAGGTCGTCCTCTTCGACGAAGTGGAAAAGGCGCATCCGGATGTGTTCAACGTGCTGTTGCAGGTGCTCGATGATGGCGTGCTGACCGATGGTCAGGGCCGCACCGTTGACTTCAAGCAGACGCTGATCGTGCTGACCTCGAACCTGGGGAGCCAGGCGCTCAGCCATCTGCCCGAGGGCAATGACGGCACCGAGGCGCGGGCGATGGTGATGGAAGCGGTGCGGGCGCATTTCCGCCCCGAATTCCTGAACCGCCTGGATGAGACGATCATCTTTGACCGGCTGAACCGCGACAATATGGATGGCATCGTCACCATCCAGATGAAGCGGCTGGAGAAACGGCTGGCGGCGCGCAAGATCACCCTCGATCTCGACGATGGCGCGCGGCAATGGCTGGCGGATGAAGGCTATGACCCGGTCTTTGGCGCCCGCCCGTTGAAACGGGTGATTCAGCGCAGCCTGCAGGACCCGCTGGCCGAGATGATCCTCGCGGGGGATGTCAAAGACGGCGATACCGTGCCGGTCAGCGCGGGTCCCGAGGGCCTCGCGGTGGGCAGCCGCCTCTCGCGCTCGGCGCGGGAGAAACCGGCCGTCAAGCTGGTGCACTGAGCCCATCATCAGACACATCACAGGGGGCGACGGGAAACCGCCGCCCCTTTTTGCCCTTTGCCTGATCTTAAATATCCCCGCCGGAGGCATCCGCCGCCGCCCCGGCGCGCGAATATCGGCGTTTTTTCATCACAGCCCCGTGCGCGCTGCAACAAATCCCCCCGTCCCGGCGTATGGATTGATGACGCGCTGCCATGGCGCGCTATCTTGAAGCCAGTAGCCGCGACGGAGGATGCGACAATGACCCGTGACCCGAAATGGTCGGATGTGACCCCGAAATCTCTCTGGCTGTCGCGCAGGTCGCTGATGGCCAGCGCCGGGGCAGGGCTGCTGGCCAGCACATTGCCCGCCACAGCCAAGATCGCGGCGGCGAAATCGCCCCTCTCGACCGATGCGGCGCCCAATACCTATGAAGAGATCACCACCTACAACAATTACTACGAATTCGGCACCGACAAGTCTGACCCCGCCGCCTATGCCAAGGGCCTGACGACCGACCCCTGGTCGGTGGAAATCGGCGGGCTGGTGGACCGCCCCGGCGCCTATGGTCTCGATGACATCCTCAAGGGTGTCTCGCTCGAGGAGCGCATCTACCGCTTCCGCTGCGTCGAGGCCTGGTCGATGGTGATTCCCTGGATCGGTTTCCCGCTCGCCAGCCTGCTGGACAAGGTCGGCGTGCAGTCCGGTGCCAAATATGTGGCCTTCCAGACGGTCATGCGGCCGGAAGAAATGCCGGGGCAGCGCTCGCGCCTTCTGGACTGGCCCTACCGTGAAGGGCTGCGGCTGGATGAGGCGATGCATCCGCTGACGATTCTGGCCACCGGCCTTTATGGCGAGGAACTCCCGAAGCAGAATGGCGCGCCGATCCGGCTGGTGGTGCCGTGGAAATATGGCTTCAAGAGCATCAAGAGCATCGTGAAGATCACGCTGACCGATTCCGAGCCCTATGCGACCTGGAAGAACATGGCGGCGCGGGAATACGGCTTCTATGCCAATGTGAACCCGGAAGTGGATCACCCCCGCTGGAGCCAAGCCTCTGAGCGGCGCATCGGCGCGGGCCTCTTTGCTGGCCGGGTGCCGACCGAGAAATTCAATGGATACGGAGATCAGGTGGCCGGGCTCTATGCCGGGATGGACCTGAGCAAGAATTACTGATGCAGGACCGGATCAACAAACTGCTGCGGCAGATCCCCGGCTGGGCGGTTTATCTGGCGGGGGTGCTGCCCTTCCTCTGGATCGTCTGGCTGGTCAGCACCGGCAGCATCGGCCCCGACCCGATCCGCGAGATCGAGCACCGTCTGGGCAAGCTGGCCCTGCAGCTGATCCTGGGCGGGCTTCTGGTGACACCACTTCGGCGGTTTCTGGGGATCAATGCGCTCAAGCACCGGCGGGCGATCGGCCTCCTGGCCTTCTTCTATACCGTGATGCATGTGGTGGCCTGGTTCGTGCTCGACATGGGGATGTTGACCCAGCAGGCGGTGGCGGATGTGTTCAAGCGTCCCTATCTGATGCTGGGCATGGGCGCGACGCTGATGCTCTTGCCGCTGGCGATCACCTCGAACAATGTCTCGATCCGGAAGCTGGGCGGCGCGCGCTGGCGCAAATTGCATTGGCTGGTCTATCCGGCGGCGGTGCTGGCGGCGGTGCATTTCGTCTGGCTGGTCAAGGCCTGGCCGCCCGAGCCCTTGCTCTATCTGGCGGGCGTGCTGATCCTCCTGGCGGTGCGGCTGATCCCGAAATGGCGGCCCCGCGCCGCCGCGCAACGGGCCTGAGGGCAGAATGGTTCCGCAAAAGCCGGGCCTCTGCAAAGGGGCCCGGCTTTTCACTGCGTCAGAGGGGGTGATTTGCGACATATTCTTGCCGCAGCGCAGAAATCATGGTGGTCATCGGTCCGCCAACCCCAAGATATTGTCGTGAAATAAGGCATTTTGAAAAAATCGCAGAATTCTTGAAAAAGGGCCTTGCGGAGGTTTGAGTGTGGCCGTAGAACCCCCCTCACCGAAGCGGCACAGACTGCAGAGGGAAGCGGAAGGCGCCGCAAGGCACTGAAAGCAAACGGAATAAAATTGAGGTTAGGTTGGCGGGCGCGCTGAGGTAACGAAGCGCTGTCAGTTAATTTTGTCTCTGTGCTCTTTGAAAATTTGGATTACTGAAGAGATATGTGGGCGGTTTGGTCCGGTTCGATGGACGAA